>JANLQW010000007.1:0-9731 GCA_031368085.1 Novosphingobium sp.
CACTTCATCTCCGCCGCCCGCAGCGCCGCGCCGGAATCAGTGGTGAAATAGGGGCTGCCGACACCGGCCGCGAAGATCACGACCCGGCCCTTTTCGAGGTGGCGTTCCGCCCGGCGGCGGATTACCGGCTCGCAGACCTCATCCATCTGGATCGCCGACTGCACCCGCGTTTCGACGCCAATCTGCTCCAGCGCGTTTTGCATCGCCAGCGCGTTCATCACTGTCGCCAGCATGCCCATATAGTCGGCCTGGGCCCGGTCCATACCCTTGGCCGCGCCGGCCATGCCGCGAAAGATATTTCCGCCGCCGATGACCAGGCAAATCTGCAGACCGGTTTCCTTCGCCGCCTTCACCTCGCGCGCCAGTTCGGCGACGAAGTCGGGATCGATGCCATACTGCTGATTGCCCATCAGCACTTCGCCGGAGAGTTTTAGCAGGATGCGCTTGAACTTTGGCAGGGGCATGGGGAATATCGTACCTGTGGAGTAGCGAGTGCCGGCGTCCTTAGCCGCCAAGGGGTGCGCGCGTAAAGCGAAAGGCGAGCGGGACGATGCAGCGGCGGAATTGGTTCAGGCCAGCCCGGCAAGTGGCTGCGGTCCTTGCCGGGCTGGTAGCGCTTACCGCCACGATTGCCTGGCACGATACCATGCGCGATCCTGAAGTGCTGACCGCCCAGCTCGAAATTCCCGCACTTCCCCCGCAACAGTTACCCCTGCGACTGCTATTGCTTTCGGACCTGCATGTTGCCGGGCCGGAAATGCCACCTGAGCGGTTGGCGCATATCGTCGAACTGGCCAACGCCCAGCACCCCGATCTGGTGCTGCTGGCCGGCGACTTCATCAGCGACCGACGGCTGGCGACACACCACTATAGCTACCGCGAGGCCCTGGCCCCGCTGACGGCGATCAAGGCCCCGCTGGGCGTGGTCGCGGTGCTGGGTAACCACGATCACTGGCGCAACGCCTCAACGGCGCGCGCCGAACTGAAACGTGCCGGGATGACAGTTCTGGCGAATAGCGCTGTACGCCGCGGACCGCTCGCCATTGGCGGACTGGACGACGATTTTACCGGCCATGCCAATGTGCCGCAAGTGCTTGCGGCGATCCGGTGATGCTCAGCCACAGCCCCGATGTGTTTCCGCAGGTGCCTGGAGATGTTCCGCTGACCCTTGCCGGCCACACCCATTGCGGGCAGGTCCGTTTTCCCTGGGGTGGCAGTCCGGCGACCATGTCGCGATATGGCGATCGCTATGCGTGCGGACTGGTCCACGAAAGCGGGCATACGCTGATTGTCTCGGCCGGCCTCGGGGTCAGCGTGCTGCCGTTCCGCTTCGGTACGCATCCCGACATGTGGGTGATTACGCTCGGGCCCGCAAAACCCCGTCAGGCTCGCAAATCAACGCTAAAGGGGCGGCACCTTTCGGCGCCGCCCCTTCAAAGCCCGCCGTCGCGGGGCAACTGAAATTGAATACGTGTCAGTTCAAACCGGCTGCCTCGGCCACTTCGGCAGCAAAGTCGCTGACCTTCTTCTCAATACCTTCGCCGAGCTGGAAGCGGACATAGTCGGTCAGCACGATCTTCGTGCCCGCCGCCTTGGCCGCCTGTTCGACCACCTGGCCAACCGGGGTCTTGTTGTCCATCACGAAGACCTGGCTGAGCAGAGCGTTGTCCTTGGCGAATTTGGCGATGGCGCCGTCGACCATCTTGGCCTGAACTTCGGCCGGCTTGCCGCTCTCGGCCGCTTTTTCCGCCGCAATGGCGCGTTCGCGCTGGATCAACTCAGGATCGAGCCCATCGGCGTTAAGCGCCTGCGGGAAGGCGGCGGCAATGTGCATGGCGATCTGCTTGCCGAGCGGTTCGAGCACGTCGGCGCCGGCATCGCTCTCGAGCGCGACGAGCACGCCGATTTTGCCGAGATTGGGCGCCGCGGCGTTGTGCATATAGGGCACGACCACGCCCGAGCCGACCGAGACAGTCTTCATCCGGCGGATCTGCTGGTTTTCGCCGATGGTGGCGACATTGTTGGTCAGCGTCTCGCCGACCGTGCCGCCGTCCGGGTAGGCCGCGTCCTTCAGCGCCGCTGCGTCGTCCGAGCTGGCACCGAGCGCGACCTGGGTGGTCTTGCGGACGAAATCCTGGAACTGCTCGTTCTTGGCGACGAAATCGGTTTCAGAGTTGACCTCGACCGCGACGCCGCGCGTGCCCGCTACCGCGATGCCGACCAGTCCCTCGGCCGCAGTGCGGCTCGATTTCTTGGCGGCGGCGGCAAGGCCCTTGGCGCGCAGCATATCGACCGCAGCCTCGATGTCGCCGCCCGTCTCGTCGAGCACCTTCTTGCAATCCATCATGCCGGCGCCTGTGCGCTCACGCAGGTTCTTCACGTCAGTGGCGGCATAGGCCATCGCGTCTATCCTCTTGAAATTTGGTTATGCGCCCGGGCCGCTGGGCCCGGTACGCAGCAATCCTGTGCCTGCAATGCCCTCAGGCTTCGCCGGCCGGCTCCTCGGCAGGCGCTGCGGCCGGACCTTCGGCAACCGCAGCTTCAAAAGCTGGCACCTCCTCGGTAGGCGCTTCAACCAATGCCTCTTCGGGCAGCGGCTCATCCATCGCGCCGATGTCCGCGCCTGAATCAACCACACCTTCGCGGTGGCCCTTGGTCGCGGCCTTGCCAATCGCATCGCAATAGAGGCGAATGGCGCGGCTGGCGTCGTCGTTGGCCGGAACCGGAAAGGCGATGCCCGAGGGATCGACGTTTGAATCGAGAATCGCGACGACCGGGATGCCCAGCACGTTGGCTTCCTTGATCGCCAGCTCTTCCTTGTTGGCGTCGATTACGAACATGACGTCGGGGATGCCGCCCATGTCGCGGATGCCGCCAAGCGACAGTTCAAGCTTGTCGCGTTCACGGGTGAGCTGCAGGACTTCCTTCTTGGTCAGGCCCGTGGTGTCACCAGACAACTGCTCCTCGAGCGTCTTGAGCCGCTTTATCGAACCGGAGATGGTCTTCCAGTTCGTAAGCATGCCGCCCAGCCAGCGGTGGTTGACGAAATGCTGGCCGCAGGCGCGTGCGGCGTCAGCGATCGGGCCTTGCGCCTGGCGCTTGGTGCCGACGAACAGCACCTTGCCGCCGTTCTGCACTGCTGCCGAGACGAAATCGAGCGCGCGCGCGAACAGCGGCACGGTCTGCGAGAGGTCGAGAATGTGCACCCCGTTGCGCGCGCCGAAGATATACGGCTTCATCCGCGGATTCCAGCGGTGGGTCTGGTGGCCGAAATGCGCGCCGGCCTCGATCAATTGCTGCATGGTGACGGTGGATGCCGCCATAAGTAATACCTTTCCGGTTCGGCCTCGGATCGAAGCCAGCCTCTGAGAAGCGGGAACCGCAGCAGACCAAGAGCAAGCCTTGCCCGTCGCTACGGCACCGGGATGTGAGTGCTTCCCATGTGAATTTACCCAGAGATCTCGTATTGATTCGTGGGCAAACGCGCCTTTACCGGGCCTTTTGATCAAAATCCAGCGTCGATTTGACGCTACAGAAACCGCCTGCCGCGAATTAGCTTGACAGACGTAGAACATATCGTGAACATATGCTGATCCGGCAGAAATCCGGAACTTTTTGTCCGATTACCGCGTTGTGCACCCAGGAATACAGATCTTATCCACTCAATCGTGCACATAAAAAGAATCCGAAAGGAACTTTCGTGTCTGCAATTTTGCTTCCCGTCTTTTTCATCGCGATAGCGACTTTTGCCCTGGCTGCAATCGTCGATGCGTACCTGCGCTACGGCCGGCAGGCGCTGGCGTTGCCGGCTCAGGTGAAACGGGGCAACGCTGAATTTCAATGCCGATGGATCATAGCCGAACCGACTCGCTTACAGCCGTTTCCTGCGCGACCTATGGAGCGCTGGGCACAACCGGCTGGCCAATCCGTGCTGCGCGCTGCCGCTTGAACCGTGCATAGCTGAAAATCGCTACGGGAAGCATTAAAAGGTAGATCGCGCAAATTGCGACGAGCGTAAACCAGGGCTCGGTCAACAGAGCTGCAACCACCAGCCCGGTCAGCGCAATGACTTCAAGCCGAATGCGGCGGCGCGGACGTAACCTGCCCCAGCTCAAAGTTGGCAGGCTGGAAATCATCAGGAACGCGATCAACACCAGCCAGCCGCCAACCAAAGTCGGCTCGGCAAATTCTTCCCGGCCGCTGGCAATCCACAGATAGACCGGCAAGAACGCGAGCCCGGCGCCGACTGGAGCCGGAACACCGGTGAGGAACCCCGCAGATTTGTGCGGTTCATCAGGCAGATCGATGCGTGCGTTGAATCGCGCCAGCCGCAGTACACAGCAGATGGCGAAGGCGAGCGCGGCAAACCAGCCGAGCCGCGGCAGGCTTTGCAGGGTCCACAAATAAATGATCAGCGCCGGTGCGACACCGAACGATATCGAATCCGCGAGGCTGTCGAGTTCGGCGCCAAAGCGCGATTGCGCGTTCAGCAACCGGGCAATGCGACCGTCGATGCCATCAAGCATGCCAGCGAGAATGACGGCGATTACGGCCTTTTCAATCTCACCCCCGATCGCGAAGCGGATCCCGGTGAGCCCAACACAGAGCGCTGCCGCCGTGATCGCATTGGGCGCCAGCGCCCGCAGCGTCAGGCCAGCGGGCAACCGGCGGGCGCGCAGCGGCGCGCGCCTTTCGCTCACTGGCTGACACCCTCAAGCAACGCGGACTGCCCGAGTTCGGCCAGCACAGTCTCACCAGCAATGACCTTCTGGCCCAGCACCACACGCGGCTCGGTCCCGTCGGGAAGATAGACGTCGACCCGGCTACCAAAGCGGATCAGGCCGACCCGCTGGCCGGCGGCAAGAATATCGCCGGGCTTGACGAAGGGCACGATCCGCCGCGCCACCAATCCGGCAATCTGGGTGATGCCGATGGCGATACCGTTGCCGCGATCGATGAGGATATGCTGGCGTTCGTTCTCCTCGCTCGCCTTATCAAGATCGGCGTTGAGGAACCGGCCGGGGATATAGATCACCCGCCGTACCGTCCCGCCGACCGGCGCGCGATTGATGTGGACGTCGAACACGCTCATGAAAATCGAGATGCGCGTCACCGGCGCCTCCCCGAGGCCGCTCGATCCGCTGCCGTCATCCATCGACATTTCGCGCGGCGGCGGCAGTTTGCGGATCAGGGTGATGAGGCCATCAGCCGGAGACACCACAAAACGTTCGTTCTGCGGGGTAACCCGCTGCGGATCACGAAAAAACGCCAATACGGCGAGAACCAGCACCGCCAGTGGCCAGGCGATAGTCTCCCACGCAAAAAAAGCGGCGAGCGCGCTTGCGGCGGCGACGATGAGCGCGAATTTTCGGCCTTCGGGATGGACGGAAGGCCAATGCCAGCCAGCTTCGCCCTTCCCTTGGTTGTCTAAAATTTGTCCGGGCATCACCGCCTATTAGGTGCTCAACGCCGCCTTCACAAGCTCTTGAGGATCAGATGCGCCCCGCCGACACATTGGACGAGCCGAACATGCCCTTCTTTACGCTTCCGAAGACAGAATCTCGATCGACCTGCCTGATCAGCTTGGTGGTGGACAGGGGTGGATTCGAACCACCGTACGCTCACGCGGGCAGATTTACAGTCTGCTGCCATTAACCACTCGGCCACCTGTCCACACCAGCATGTCGGCGCCGGGTAATCCCCGAAATTGCGGCTCCGGAGAGCCAAACCGACCGAGAAGGCGCGCTCAATGACGAAGCGCGCCCCACCTGTCAATGGCACCTGACAATGGTGTGACTTGCCACCGTGCGAATGCTAGGGACCGGCAATGACGGACAGCAGAGCAAAGACATGACCAAGCGCGGCGGGGACAGCGGACCGGCGCGGGCGCTGCGGGGTCAAGCGGGGCGGATGCGCGGTGGCCGCGGTTCGGGCCGCGCCAGCACCGGCGCGGTGCGGCTGTGGGGCCGTCACGCGGTCGAGGCGGCGCTGAGCAACCCCGAACGCAAGCACCGCAAGCTTTGGGCGACGCGCGAGGGCATCGAATCGCTGAACGGCGAACTGCCCGCCAATTTCCCGCTCGAATATGCACAAGGCGCCGATCTTGCCCGGCTGGTGGCGCGCGATGCGCCCCATCAGGGACTGGTGCTGGAATGCGATGCCCTCGAAGATGTCTTCCTCGACGATATTCTGCAAGGCGATGCGGCCCGCCCGGTGCTGGTGCTCGATCAGGTCACCGACCCCCACAATGTCGGCGCGATCCTGCGCTCCGCTGCTGCCTTCCATGCTATCGCGCTGGTGACGCAGGACCGGCACGCGCCGCCCGAATCCGGGGTGGTGGCAAAGTCCGCCTCCGGCGCGCTGGAAATTGTGCCTTGGGTGCGCGTGGTCAATCTCGCCCGGGCGCTCGAAGACATCGCCGAGGCGGGATATTGGCGGATCGGGCTGGATGCAGTTGCGCCCATGACGCTGGCGGAGGCGCTGCCCGCCGGGCCGGTCGCGCTGGTGCTGGGCAGCGAAGGCGAAGGACTGCGCCGCAACATCGGCGAGCATTGCGATGCCGGGGCGCGCCTTCCGATCGGCAGCGCGATCGAAAGCCTCAACGTTTCAAATGCTGCGGCGATCGCGCTTTATGCGGTGGCTATCAGAAGCGCCGGGGGAGATTAGCGTCATGCCGGTTGTCGATTTCGTCTGTCGTGCCGCTGCGGGAGCTCTGCTCGTTGTCCTTGGTCTGGCGCTCTCGGCCTGTCTGCTGTCGCCCGGCAAGTTCACTTCCGCGCTCGACATCCGCAAGGACGGACAGTTCAGCTTCACATATACCGGGGAAATACATCTGCTGGCGCTGAGCAAATTGGCCGAGATGGGACGCGATACCGGCACGGGCGAGACTTTCACGCCAAAGCCCTGCACTGTCCCGGGCAATGATGCCAAGCGAATCTGCTCGCCGCGCGAAGTCGCCGAGCAGAAGCGGCAATGGCAAGAAACGCAAACCGACGCTGCCGCCAAGCGCCGGCGCGACAGCGTATCGATGAAGGCCATGCTCGGCGGGATCGATCCCTCGAACCCGCGTGCCGCGGAAGAACTTGCCGAACGGCTGCGGCGGCAGGTTGGCTGGCGGCGGGTGGCCTATAAGGGCGACGGACTCTTCGAAGTCGATTTCGCGATTACTGGCCGGCTCGACCACGATTTCGCCTTCCCGACCATTGAGCGCTTTCCCATGGCCAACGCCTTCGTACAGCTTGCGCTGCGAGGCGATGGCAGTGTGCGCGTCGATGCGCCTGGATTCGCTCCGGCGGCGGACGGCGGGCCATGGCGCGGCATGATGGCTGCGGCCGCAGCATCGGGCGGCAAGGAAATGATCCCAGCTTTAGCGCAGATCGATGGAACGTTCACCGTGACCAGCGACGGCATTATCCTCGCCAACAATACCGAGGAAGGTCCGCAGGCCGCTCAATCGGGCCAGCGCCTCGACTGGAAGATCACGCCCAGGAACTCCGCCGCGCCAATGGCGCTGATCCGGCTGGCGCGCTGAACACGGATGCGCAAATCGAAACGCCGCGCCTGCCCGAAGGCTAGCGCGGCGTAATCGAGAGTTCGGGCTGTCAGGCGAATCCTGCCTGACAGCGGATCAGTTGACGGCGTCTTTCAGACCCTTGCCGGCCTTGAACTTGGGCTGGGTCGAGGCCTTGATCGTCATCGGCTCGCCAGTGCGGGGATTGCGGCCAGTGGACGCCTTGCGCTTGGCAACAGAGAAGGTGCCGAAACCGATGAGGCGAACTTCGTCGCCTTTCTTAAGAGCACTCGAGATCGCATCGAATACGCCTTCGACCGCCTTGGTCGCATCGCTGCGGGTAAGACCGCTGGTATCCGCAACCGCTCCGATCAGATCGTTTTTGTTCATCTAGGAAACCCCCTTGCATATGTGAATGAAACAGGATTGTCGGCATTGCCTCAATCGCGGCGGAATTGAGCGAGTTTTGGCGACACTGTCAAAGCGAAACGTGAGAAATCGGCGTAGGTTATGCACCAAATTCCGCCAATTCCGACGAAACGTTGATTTGTGCGCCGAATCGTTGCCGATTCTCAATCAACCCGCCCGCCAAATCGACCCCCGATTCGCTGCGGTGCAGCGGAAAACGGGGCCGCGCAGTGCGCGCCGCGAAGCCATTATGCAGCTGCCCCGCCCGTCTCGACCGGGGTTAATGGGCAGTAGGTGCCGACGAAGGATTGCCAAGTGGCGGGGCAACCGCATGGCTCGCCAACTCGTCCGCTTCAGTCCATTCCACCGCCTCGACAGGTTTGACCAAGGCGATGGCCAGAACCTCATCGACGTGGGATACGGGAATGATTTCGAGGCTTGCCTGGATATTGGCCGGAATTTCGGCAAGGTCCTTGCGATTTTCTTCGGGGATCAGCACCGTCTTGATCCCGCCGCGCAAGGCCGCCAGCAGCTTTTCCTTGAGCCCGCCGATCGCCAGAACCCGCCCGCGCAAGGTTACCTCGCCGGTCATCGCGATATCGGCGCGGACCGGGATACCGGTGAGTGTGGAGACCATCGCGGTTACCATCCCGACACCGGCGCTCGGTCCATCTTTCGGTACGGCGCCCTCGGGCAAGTGGACATGAAGGTCTTTGCGCTGGAAAATCGACGGCTTTATCCCATAGGCAGGTGCCCTCGCCTTGACAAAGCTGAAGGCCATTTGCACGCCTTCGCTCATTACCTCGCCGAGCTTGCCCGTGGTCCGCGCCGCGCCTTTGCCCGGCACCGCAACGCATTCGATCGTCAGCAGCTCGCCGCCGACCTCGGTCCAGGCCAGTCCGGTAACCGCGCCAACCTGATTTTCCTCGTCCGACACGCCATGACGGAACTTGCGCACCCCGGCGAACTCGCCCAGGTTCTCAGGCGTTACGGTCACGCTCTCGACCTTGCCTTCCAGGATCTGGCGCAGGCTCTTGCGCGCCAGCCGTGCTATCTCGCGCTCGAGCGTGCGGACCCCGGCCTCGCGGGTGTAAAACCGAATAAGGTCGCGCAAGCCCTCGTTGGTGAGAAAGAATTCGCCTTTCTTGAGGCCGTGCGCTTCGACCTGCTTGGCGATCAGATGGCGCTCGGCGATCTCGACCTTTTCGTCTTCGGTATAGCCTTCCAGCCGGATCAGTTCCATCCGGTCGAGCAACGCCTGCGGGAGATTCAGGCTGTTGGCGGTGCAGACGAACATGACGTCGCTAAGGTCGAAGTCGAGCTCAAGGTAATGATCCTGGAACTTTGAATTCTGCTCGGGATCAAGCACTTCGAGCAGCGCCGAAGCGGGATCGCCGCGGAAATCCTGGCCGAGCTTGTCGATCTCGTCGAGCAGGAACAACGGGTTCGAGGTGCCGGCCTTGCGCAGATTGGTCACGATTTTGCCCGGCAAGGAGCCAATATATGTGCGCCGGTGCCCGCGAATTTCGGCCTCGTCGCGCACCCCGCCAAGTGACTGGCGCACAAATTCGCGCCCCGTCGCCCGGGCGATCGACTTGCCGAGCGAGGTCTTGCCGACGCCCGGAGGTCCGACGAGGCACAGAATTGGCCCCTTGAGCTTGTTGGTGCGCGCCTGCACCGCGAGATATTCGACGATGCGGTCCTTGACCTTCTCAAGCGCGTAATGATCATCGTCGAGGACTTTCTGCGCCGCGGCGATGTCCTTCTTGAGCTTCGACTTCTTGCCCCAGGGCAGGCCGAGCAGCACATCGAG
>JANLQW010000064.1:0-9306 GCA_031368085.1 Novosphingobium sp.
CCGGGGTGTTCGGCGTCGCCGCACCGGCCGCCGGGCAGGGCACGGTCATCGCCGGCTACAGCACCGGCGAGCTGGTCGCCTATCGCTATGAAAATGGCCGGACTTTGTGGTCCGACGCATTGGCCCGCACTTCGATTTCAACCCAGGTCGGCATTCTCACCGATGTCGATGCCGATCCGATCATCGATTCCGGCCGGGTCTACGCGCTGGGGCAGGGCGGCCGGATGGCGGCTTATGAGCTGCTGACCGGTCAGCGGGTCTGGGAACTCAATCTGGCGGGAATTTCCACCCCGGCAGTAGCGGGCGACTGGATATTCACTCTGACTGACGACGCCCGCCTGCTGTGTATCGCGCGCAGCACCGGCAAGGTGCGCTGGATCACCCAGCTCGCCCGGTTCAAGAACGAGGAAAAGAAGAAGAACCCGATATTCTGGACCGGCCCGGTGCTGGCTGGCAACCGGTTGTGGGTCGCCAATTCGGAAGGGCTTGTCGCCACAGCCAGCGTAATGGACGGAACGGTGCAGGATTTCACCAAGCTCGGCAGCGGCGTATCGCTGGCGCCGGTGGTCGCCAAGGGGACGCTCTACATTCTCGATGACGGCGGCAAGGTCAGCGCGTTCCGTTAAGTTGCGGCTGCGGTCCGCTTACCGGAGGCTTAACCATTTCCGGCTAGGCAGCGGGCATGAGCGCGAAAGCTTCCGCTGCGGACCCCCGGCCGGCCAGCGATGTCTCGGCCTGGGTGGGACTCGCCGGGTTGACAGGGCTACTCTGCTGGATCGGTATCTGCCGGCAATGGCCTGAAATTTCCGAATTCTGGCAGCTATCCGGCCCGCGCGAGCGGCTGTCCGGTCCCAATGCCGCACTCGCAGCGGTGCTGTTTTCCGGCGGGCCGATGGTGCTGGTCTCGGTGCTGATCGACAAAGTGCATCTGCGCCCCTCGACCGGCATCGACTGGCGCCGGCCCCGGCCCCTAGGCGAAGCGATCGACACCGCGGCGATCAAGCTCGCCGGGCTGTGGGCGACCTGGGTGTTGATCGCCTTCCTCTACGGCATCGCGCGCTGGTACTGGCGCGGGCAGTATCTCTTCGCCATGGACGTGCTCAGCGCGGCGGCAGTGCCGCTGTTCCTGCTGTCCATTCCTTATGTGCTGTGGCTCGACCGGGTGCTGGTCAACCCGCGCGACGGCGCCTGGCATTTCGGCGCAATGCTGATCGGACGTGAGAAATATGACATCGGCGAGGTGTGGCACCATCTGCGCGCCTGGGCAGTGAAGGGGTTCTTCTGCGCCTTCATGATCTCAATCCTGCCCGGGGGTCTTGAAGCCGTGGTCAACCTCGATTTGGCATCGATCGCTGGCGATCCGCCGCGCATCGCCACCTGGCTGACGGAATTGCTGTTCGTGATCGACGTCCAGATTGCCATGGTCGGCTATCTGGTGACGATGAAGCCGCTCGACGCGCAAATCCGCACCGCAAACCCGCATCTCGGTGCCTGGGTCGCGGCGCTGATCTGCTACCCGCCGTTCATCCTGATGGGGGACGGCGGGCCGCTCAATTACCATCAGAACACCGGCGACTGGTCGTTCTGGCTGGCCGGCTATCCGGCGCTTCTGTGGGCCTGGGGGGCGCTGCTGGTGTGCCTCACCGCGATCTATGCCTGGGCCACCGTCGCCTTTGGCCTACGCTTCTCCAACCTCACCTATCGCGGCGTGCTGACCAATGGCCCCTACCGCTTCACCCGCCACCCGGCCTATCTGTCGAAGAACCTGTTCTGGTGGTGTGCGAGCCTACCGTTCCTCGCGACGACCGGCTCGCTGACCGACATGGTGCGCAACACAGCGCTGCTGGGGCTGGTCAGCGGCGTCTATTACTGGCGCGCGCGGACCGAGGAGAAGCATTTGCTGGCGGAGGATGCCAAGTACGTCGCGTATTACGAGTGGATGAGGCGAAATGCGGCGATCACGCGAGGGTTTTCGTGGCTGGGAGAATGGTTGCGCCCGCGCCGGCAGTTGATTCAGCTGGCAGGATGATCAAAAACTCTCGTCGTACACCCGGGTAATATCGCCGGCCCATTCGCTGTGGAACTTGTCGAGCAGCCGCTGGGCTGGCACCTTGCCTGAGGCAACGATCTCGTCGAGCGGGGCGAGGTAAAAGGACTCGTTGTCCCCGCTGGCGTTGAGCCTGCCGCGCGCCGAGAGTCCCGCCCGGGCAATCGCCAGCACCTCGCCGGCAATGTCGCGCAAGCTCCCGACGCCGGGGAGCGGCGCGTCGAGCCCGAGTCTGGGCACAGCGCTGCGCAGCGCCTCACGCCCCTCCATGTTCCAGCCCTTGACCAGATCCCAGGCGGCATCGAGCGCGGTCTGGTCATAGAGCAAGCCGACCCAGAAGGCGGGCAGGGCGCAGATCCGGTCCCACGGACCGCCATCGGCCCCGCGCATTTCGAGGAAGCTCTTCAGCCGCACTTCGGGGAAGGCGGTGGAGAGGTGGTCGGTCCAGTCCGAAAGATGTGGGCGCTCGCCGGGCAGGGCGGGCAGTTTGCCGGCGATGAAATCCCGGAACGACTGTCCGGCGGCATCGATATATCTGCCCTCGCGGAACACGAAATACATCGGCACGTCGAGCATGTATTCGACATAGCGTTCATAGCCGAAGCCGTCGTCGAAGACGAAGGGCAGCATGCCGGTGCGGTGCGGATCGGTGTCCGACCAGATGTGGCTGCGGTAGGAGAGGAAGCCGTTGGGCTTGCCTTCGGTGAACGGAGAATTGGCGAACAGCGCGGTTGCCAGCGGCTGTAGCGCCAGGCTGACGCGGAACTTCTGCGCCATGTCGGCTTCGGAACCGTAATCGAGGTTGGTCTGGATGGTGCAGGTGCGCAGCATCATGTCGAGGCCCATGCTGCCGACCCGCGGCATATGCCGCAGCATGATCGCGTAGCGTCCCTTGGGCATGATCGGCAGATCTTCGCGACGCTTGTCCGGCCACATGCCGAGGCCAAGGAAGCCCTTGCCGGTGCGCGCGCCGATGGCTTTGACCTGATCGAGGTGGCGACCGGTTTCGGCGCAGGTCTGGTGCAGGTTTTCGAGCGGCGCGCCAGAGAGTTCGAGTTGACCGGCGGGTTCCAGGCTGACCGCCCCGTCCGCACCCACCATGGCGATGACTTTTCCGTTTTCCTCGATCGGTTGCCAGCCGAATTCGGTGAGCGCCAGCAACATGTCGCGGATGCCGCCGGGTTCCTCATAGGACGGGGCGTGGAAATCGCTTAAGGAATAGACCAGCTTTTCGTGCTCGGTGCCGATCCGCCAATCCTCGCGCGGCTTTTCGCCTGCCGCCATCGGCTCGGCCAGCTGGGTAATCGATTCGATCACCGGATCATCGCGATCCGAGGCCTGCCGTGTACTCATCGGCTGCCCGTTAGGTGACGGCGGATTGTTGCGCCAGAACTATTTCCAGTCACCGGTAACCCCCATCCACAGCGCGGTTGCGGCGATGGCGGCGGTCTCGCCGCGCAGGATGCGGGGGCCGAGCGAGATAGCGCGGGCCTGAGGAAGGGCGCGGATGGCAGCGCGCTCGGCATCGTCGAAGCCGCCTTCCGGTCCGATCAGCAGGGCGGCGGGGCCGGGATTCGCAGTGAAGGCGGCAGCGGCGGGTTCGCCGCCGGCTTCATCAGCGAAGAATAGCACGCGATCCTCCGACCATTCGCGGAGCAGCGCCGCCAACTTCATCGGCTCGGCCAGCTGCGGGAGGGCGGTGCGGACGCATTGCTCGGCGGCCTCGGTGAGGATGGCACGGGCGCGCTCAAGGTTCAGCCGGTCGGCGACGCAGCGGCGAGTGAGGACCGGCTGGATGCAGCGCACGCCAAGCTCGGTGGCCTTTTCCAGCACCAGGTCGAAATGCGGCTTTTTGAGCAGTGCGGCCACGAGGGTGAAATCGGGCACCTGTTCGCGCGGGCGCATGCGGCGTTCGGGGGTGAGGGTGAGGCCGCGCTTTGCTACCGCGGTGACCCGCGCCGCCCATTCGCCGGTGATATCGTCGCAGAGGATCACGGTGTCGCCTTCCCCCACCCGCATCACCTTGACGAGGTAGTGCGCCTGCGGACCCTCGACGATCACCGGACTGCCCTTGGCCAAGGGTCCTGGGACGAACAGGCGCGGGGCGCTTTTCGGGGGCCAGGCGGGGGTGGCGGGCATCAATGCCCCTTACCATGCCTACCCGGTCCGTCATCCTGAACTTGTTTCAGAACCCATCGGGCCACTTGCTCAGTTGTCGCAGGGACGCGCAGCGCCTAGAGTGATGGCGGCAGGCTCATTACGGGTCCGGCACGATCCGCACTTGCGGAGAGATCAAGTCCTGAAACAAGTTCAGGATGACGGAGAAAGGAGGAGGAGGTAGGGCTTTGGCCATGCCCGCCGAAATTGTCCCAGACAGCCAGCATCGCGGCATCGTCGCCGCGCTGCCCGCACGTATCCGCAACTACGCCCAGCTCGCCCGGTTCGACCGGCCGATCGGCTGGTGGCTGCTGTTCTGGCCCTGCGCCTGGGGGGTGCTGCTCGCGGGCGGCGCAGGTGAATGGGCGCTGCTCGGCTGGCTGCTGCTCGGCGCCGTGGCCATGCGCGGGGCGGGATGCGTTTATAACGACATCGTCGATGCCGACGTCGATGCCCGCGTCGCGCGGACCGCCGCCCGGCCGGTCGCGAGCGGGGCGGTGGGCAAGCGCGCGGCGTGGGCGTGGCTGCTGGCGCTGTGCCTGATCGGCCTCATCGTGCTACTGCAACTGCGCTGGCAGGCGCAGCTAGTGGCGCTGGCGAGCCTCCTGCCGGTGGCGGCCTACCCTTTCATGAAGCGCATCACCTGGTGGCCGCAGGTCTGGCTCGGGCTGGTGTTCAGCTGGGGGGCGCTGGTCGGCTGGACAGAACTGCGCGGCGATATGTTTGGCGTGCTGGCGGCGCTCTATGCCGGGGCGATTGCCTGGGTGGTGGGCTATGACACGATCTATGCGCTGCAAGACCGCGAAGATGACGCGCTGGTCGGCATCCGCTCCAGCGCGCTGCGGCTGGGTTCGAAGGTACGGCCGGGGGTCGCCGGGTTCTTTGCGGCGGCGCTGGCTTGCTGGGCGGCGGCGTTCTGGCTGCTGCGGGGCGACTGGATCGGACTGCTGACGCTGCTGCCGGTCGCAGGGCATCTCGCCTGGCAGGTGCTGACGCTGGCACCGGGCGAGGCCGACAATGCGCTGGCCCGGTTCCGGTCGAACCGGTTTGCCGGTCTGCTGATGGCGCTGGCCTGCTGGGTGGTGGGGAATGCGTGACTGGAGCTCGCACACTACTCGCGATCCGTTTTGCTTGACAGCCCGCAAACCGGCTCCACTATGCGGCGCGGACCCGCAGAGCGGGCCGACGTTTTTGGGAATGACGAGTGCGGGCAGGGCCAAACCTGCCGAGAGGAAGGTTTGACATGAGCGATCTGGATCTGGTCATCCGCGGCGGCACTGTGGTCGATGGCACCGGGGCGGCGGGCTATAGCGCCGATGTCGGCATCGCTGGCGGCAAAATCGTCGAGATCGGCAAGGTCGCGGCGGGCAGTGCAAGGGTGATCGATGCCGAGGGGCACATCGTGTCGCCCGGCTTCATCGACGGTCACACCCATATGGATGCCCAGATGCATTGGGATTACCTCGGCACCAACTCCTGCTGGCACGGCGTCTCCACCGTGGTGATGGGCAATTGCGGCTTTTCCATCGCGCCGATCCGCAAGGGCCAGCAGGCGCTGGTGGCCCGCAATCTCGAACGGGCCGAGGATATCAGCGGGGCGGCGATGGAGGCGGGGATCGATTTCATCTGGGAGCGGTTCGACCAGTATCTCGATGTGGTCGATGCTCTGCCCAAGGGGATCAACCACGCCGCCTATGTCGGTCATTCCGCACTGCGAACCTACGCCATGGGCGAGCGCGCGTTCGAGGAAGAGGCCAGCGACGCCGATGTGGCGTTGATGCAGACCGAGCTTGCCCGCGGCCTCGATGCCGGGGCGATGGGCCTGTCGACCTCGCGCAGCCCCGCGCATCTCACTTCCGACGACCGCCCCGTCGCCTCGCGGCTCGCCAGCCGCGATGAAGTGGCGGCGCTGGTCGGCTCGATGAAAGGCCACACCGGCGCGATTTTCGAGCTGGCGAATGAAGTCATGGCGCCTGACGATCCGGGTGCCGATGCCTATTGGGAATGGCTAAGGGAGCTGACCGTCTCATCGGGGGTCGCCACCACCTATGGCGTACTCGGCCGCCGCGGGGGCGGCCAGATCGAACTTATCGACCGCGTCACCGCCGCCGGCGGGCGGATGTTCGGCCAGACCCACAGCCGCGGTGTCAGCTCGCTGTCTTCTTTTCGCACGACCTTCCTGTTCGATTCGCAGCCGGTGTGGGACGATTTCCGCAAGCAGCCGCTCGACGTGCAGGCCGCGCGGCTGCGCGATCCCGCGATCCGCACGGCGCTGATCGCGGCCGTCGATAATGCTGTTTACGGTCCGGCCTCGGGCGCCGAGGGGCGGCCACCCGAGTGGCATGCCTTCTATTATTTCGACAAGCCGATGCCGCCTTATCGCAGCCTGGCCGAACTCGCTGCCGAACGCGGAGCGGGCCATCCGCTCGAGGTATTATTCGACCTCGCTCTCGAAACCGACATGCGCGCGCTGTTTATGCAATATCTCACTCGCGCCTCGGACGAAGAGACGGTGCGCGTGATGCGACATCCCAGCTCGATCATGACCTTCTCGGATTCGGGCGCGCATGTCAGCCAGATCGCCGACAGCTCGATACAGTCGCATCTGCTCGCCTATTTCTGCCGCGAGAAGCAGATGTTGACCATTCCCGAGGCGGTCGAGATGATGACCAGCCGGGCAGCGCGCGCCTGGGGTTTTGCCGACCGCGGCATCCTGCGGCAAGGCTTCGCAGCCGACGTCAATATCTTCGATCCGGCGACGGTCGGACCCGAAATGCCCGAGGTCGTGCACGATCTGCCGACCGGCGCCCGCCGATTTTCGCAGCGGGCGAAGGGCTTTCGGGCAACGGTGGTCAATGGCAAAGTGCTCACCGAGAATGGCGAGCATACCGGGGCGCTGCCGGGGCAATTGCTGAGACGACGGAACTGAAGCGTATGAGAGCAGCCGTTGAAGGAAACGTTCAGCAAATTGCTGATCGCAACTTGGAGCGGCGATCGGGAAATGTGAATCACCTGCACCCCCCAACCCGCCTTCCTGAGCTTGTCGAAGGACTGCTTTTCCTTCAAGCGGTTGCGCACGAAGCACAAAGAAAAAGACAGTGCTTCGACAAGCTCAGCATAGACGGTTTTGGGTCAGATATCGGGAAGATGCTCTAAATTGCGTAAGCTCGCTGTGGTTCCGCTTCCACGCTTTGGGTGCGGCAAGCGCGGAGCAGGCGATCAAGATCGGCAACATGGAGCGCCTGGATAAACCGAAGGCCCAGGTAGCCATTGCCTGACCACCGCACTTCAGCCTTGCGGTCGTCAAAACCGTCAAGCCGCAAGGTCAAAATTGCCCCAATCGCGAAGTTCATACTTTCCGCTGTGCCGAGGCGGCAGCCATCCAGCGACAGTTCGACAAGCAGACCATTTTTAGGGCGCTTTTTCGGATAATGGAGACTTACCGCGCGGCGTACCGCAAAGCGTTGATACTTGCGTATGGTAAGGATCGCCATTGCCCCTGGACCTTCATCGGCCGCCCCTGCGGATGACTGAGTAAACCAAGAAGTCCTTATCAAATAGTTGATAAATTTTCCGTCTGTCGCTGCCCGGCGTGCGTTGATCGCATATCGCGGCAGGGCCTGCCAAGCGGCGCTCGCTGGTCCTTCATTTTGCGAGAAATCGCGCAGGGCTGCGGAAGCCACTTTTCCGCACGATGCTCTAAGCTCGCCCTATGCTGACATAGGTGAAGCCCGTCGCGCGGACTTCGTCAGGATTGTAGATGTTGCGCAGATCGACCAGCACTGCGGCCTTGACCAGCTGCTTTATCCGCTCGAGATCGAGTGCGCGAAAGGCATCCCATTCGGTGACGATCACCACCGCATCCGCGCCTTCAATAGCCGCTTCGGCATTAGGCTTCATTTGCACCCCAGGCATCAGCGGCTGCGCTTGCTCCATGCCCTCGGGATCGTAAGCCGTGACTTCCACCCCGGCATCGATCAGGGTCTGGGCAATGGCGAGCGCGGGCGCGTCGCGCATGTCGTCGGTGTTGGGCTTGAAGGTCAGGCCCAGCAACGCCACGCGTTTGCCGCGGGGTTCAGGCCCCAGCGCATCGAGCACTTTGCGACCCATGGCGCGCTTGCGGGTCTCGTTGACCTTGACCACCGCCTCGACGATGCGCAGCGGACTGTCATGGTCCTCGGCGGTCTTGAGCAGGGCAAGCGTGTCCTTGGGGAAGCAGCTGCCGCCATAGCCAGGGCCGGCGTGGAGAAACTTGGCGCCAATCCGGTTATCGAGACCGATGCCGCGGGCGATCTCCTGCACGTCCGCGCCTACCTTTTCGCACATGTCGGCGATCTCGTTGATAAAGGTGATCTTGGTGGCGAGGAAGGCGTTAGCGGCATATTTGATCAGCTCGGCACTGCGCCGGCTGGTGAACTGGATTGGTGGGTTGTTGAGGAACAGCGGCCGGTAAACCTCGCGCATGAGCTGGCGCGCCCATTCATCCTCGGTGCCGATGACAATGCGGTCCGGCCGCTTGAAATCGCCGATCGCCGCGCCTTCACGGAGGAATTCCGGGTTGGAGGCGACGGCATAGCGGACCGGATTGCCCGACTGCGCCAAGATCCGCTCAACCTCGTCACCGGTGCCGACCGGCACGGTCGATTTCGTGACGATCACTGCCGGGTGATCGAGATGCGCGCCGATCTCCTCGGCGGCGGCCATGACATAGCTGAGATCGGCATGGCCATCGCCTCGCCGCGAGGGCGTGCCCACGGCGATAAACACCGCGCCGGCCCCCGAAATCGATCGCGCCAGTTCGGTGCTGAATGACAGCCGCCCGGCAGCCGCATTACGCCGGACCAACTCTTCCAGGCCGGGTTCGTAGATCGGCAATTCGCCGGCCTGGAGCCGCGCGATCTTGGCCGGGTCCTTGTCGATGCAGATCACGTCATGGCCGAAATCGGCAAAGCACGCGCCGGAAACCAGGCCCACGTAGCCCGAGCCTACCATAGCTATCTTCATCAATGCCCCCCGTTCATGCCGCTCTTGTGTGCGTAGTTACATTGTTCTCGCCGCCGCAAGCTGCGATCAGCCAGCGTTCGGTTCCTTCCAGCCCCAGC
>JANLQW010000069.1:0-6512 GCA_031368085.1 Novosphingobium sp.
CCCAAACCGGTGATCGCCCGGGTCAACGGCTTCGCCATCGGCGGCGGTAATGTTTTCGCGACGCTGTGCGACCTGACGATCGCGGCCGATACCGCCAAGTTCGGTCAGGTCGGCCCCAAGGTCGGCTCGGTCGATGCCGGCTGGGGCACGGCGTTGCTCGCCCGCCATGTCGGGGACAAAAAGGCGCGCGAGATGTGGTTCCTCAACTTGCAATATACCGCGCAGCAGGCCTACGAGATGGGCCTGGTCAACAAGGTCGTCCCCGCTGCCGAACTGGACGATGCGGTCAACGAATGGACCAAGATGCTTGGCGAGCGCTCGCCCACCGCTCTCGCCCTCGCCAAGCGCTCGTTCAACGCCGACAGCGACAACATCCGCGGCATTTCGATGATGGCGCTCAATGCGGTAAAGCTGTTCTATGACACTGAAGAATCCAAGGAAGGCGTCCGCGCCTTCAATGAAAAGCGCACGCCCGATTTTCACAAATACGTGAAATGACAAACGCCCTGCCGCCGCTCACCCAGTTTCGCGTGGAAGCGCAGGCCAATGGCCTGATCCATCTGGTGTTCGATTGCCCCGACCGCTCGATGAACGTCTTCTCCAATAAGGCAATCCACGAACTGGGTGCGGTTGCCGACTGGGTGCGCGACAGCGACGTGCGCGGCGTGGTCGTTCGTTCGGGCAAGCCATCGGGCTTCTGCGCCGGTGCAGACCTCACCGAATTGGGCACCGCCTATGACATGATCGTGGCCGCGCCGGCCGCGACCCGCTTCGACATGGCCTTCGATCATTTCTTCCCTCTGGGCCACGCGATCCGCCGCCTCGAAACAGCAGGCAAGCCGGTGGCCGCCGCGATCGCCGGAGTTGCGCTGGGCGGCGGTTGCGAGCTGGCGCTTGGCTGCCATTACCGCGTCGTCACCACAAGCAAGCGTGCCATGCTGGGCCTGCCGGAATGCGCTGTCGGACTGCTGCCCGGCGCTGGCGGAACGCAGCGTATGCCGCGACTGGTCGGGCTCGAACTCGGGCTCGACGTGCTGCTGCTCGGCCGCAACCTGCAAGGCGACGAGGCCCTGCAGTCCGGCTTGGTGCATGCTGTGGTCGAGGAAGGCGAAGAAGTCGCTGCGGCTGAAACCTGGCTGCTCTCCGATGCCGCACATTGCACCCAGCCCTGGGATCGCCCTGGTGTCAGGCCAATGCCGCACAGCGCCAGCGCCGGGCATATCGCGGATGTCCGCGCCCGCGAAGTCGCCCGCATGCTTGGCCACGAACCGGCCCCGCTGGCGATCCTCGACTGTGTCGAACTTGGCCTGATGCAGCCCATGGACGGAGCAATCCGCTCCGAAATGGCGGTCTTCGCGCGGCTGATCCAGCGGCCCGAACCGCGCAACATGATCCGCACCATGTTCCTCGGCAAGCAGGCCTGGGACAAGGCAGCCCGTGCCGATGCCATTCCTGCCGATGTGCTAGAGGCGAAGGCTCGGATTGAAGCGATCGTTCGCGAATCCGTGGTTCGCTGTCCTGACCTCCACCGCGCCGGATTTCTCGCGCAGGGACTGACGCTCGAACCGGAGCAGGCACAAGTCGGCGTTGACTTCTGGTTCAAGTCGGACGGGGCGCTGCTCGCGGCGGCGCAAGGAATTAGCACAAAGACAGGCGCGATCATGCGGAACCTCAGCCCCGCAAGCCTGCTGCTGCTCGACCACGTAGTTGCTGCCGAGGGTATCATTCCAGCCTATCTTGGCGGCATTTCCGGGCTGGCAGCAGCCATAACCAGCCACTGACCCTCGCTATTCAGCGGGCGAGGTAGCCGCCGTCGATCGGGTAATATCCGCCTGTGGCGAAAGACGCTGCCGGCGAGGCCAGCCAGACGACCAAGGCGGCGATTTCGTCGGGACGGGCGATGCGGCCGAGCGCATGCAGCGCGCTTAACTCGGCGCGCTGCTCAGTTGTCCTGTCGCCCAGCAAGGCGGTATCGACATAGCCGGGCCCGACTGCATTGATCCTTATGCCTTCCCCGGCATGGTCGAGCGCGGCCGCCTTGGTCAGGCCAACCACGCCGTGTTTCGCCGCGACATAGGCGCTGGCGCATTCGACCGCCACCGATCCCATCACCGAGGAAATGTTGACGATCGACCCGCCGCCGCCGGCTCGCAGTGCGCGAATTTCAGCCCGCATCGAGAAAAACACGCCGTCCAGATTGACGTCGAGCACCTCGCGCCAGCCGGCTGTTGCAAGGTCGCCGACAAGTGAACGATCCTTGTTGCCGACGCCCGCGTTGTTCACCGCAATGTCCAGCCGCCCGAACCGCTCCAGGGTGAAGGCGACCATCTCGTCGCATTGCCCTTCCTCCGCAACGTTGACGGTAAAGGCCGCGGCACTTGCGCCGATCGCACCGGCCACCCGCTGCGCTGCGGCGAGGGCGATGTCGCTCACGACAACCAGCGCGCCAGCTGCGGCGAGCGCATTTGCGCAGGCCTCGCCAATGCCAGAGCCGCCACCGGTAACCAGCGCCACTTTGCCCGCAAGATCGGTCATGTTAGTTCCTCGAAAAATGCCCTGAGGGCTGCGTTCACTTGTCCCGCATGACTGATATTCACCGCATGAGGCCCGCCTTCGACCATGGTGACGCCGCGCGCGTCGGGCACTTCGCGCGCAACCCGCTCGGCAAGCGCATAGGGCGTCGAGACATCTGCCATGCCGTGAATGGTGCACACCGGCACAGTCACTTCGTGCAGGCGGTCATACAGCGCATCGATGGCGAAGAGGGCGCTGACCGCAGTTTCGATCTGCTCGGGGGTAAAGCTCTTCCAGTAGCTATGCCAATAGGCCGGATCGACACCCGGACCCAGGATCAGAGCTGTGAGGAACGCCAGATTTTCCTTGCTCGCACCATCGGCCTTCCAGCCATCGAGAAAGGCGCGGAAGGGTTCGGCCCCTTCTAACTGGCCTGCCTGGGTTGCCAGCTGAACGATGCCGATAAAGCGATCGGGCGCGAGGATTGCCGCGCGCATGCCCAGCAGTCCGCCCTGGCTCATGCCAACATGAATGCATTTGTCGATGCGAAGCGCGTCCATCAGCGCGAGCAGGTCGCGGGCCGAATCCCAATAGGTGAACGCCTGGTCCCAGAGGCTCGCGCCATGGGCACGTTCATCCCAGGTGATGCAACGATATTTCGAGGTGAATTCGGCAAGCTGCGGGGCGAACATGGTGTGATCCATGAACAGCCCGTGGCTGAAGATGACCGGAGTTCCCGAGCCGCCGCTGTCTTCGTAGGCAACACTTGGCCCGGTCGGCAGATCGAGCTTGTGGACAGTCATCAGTTCTTGCCCGCCTTGTAGGCCTCCGTCATCGCGGCTTGTGCCGCAGCGGTGATCTCTGCGCCTTCGAAGCCGGAGGCCATGACGGCGTCGAAGCTCTTGCGCATCGGTGCCCTGGTGCCATTGAAGTAGGGGATTACTTCCTCGGCGAACAGGCGCTGGCTGTTCATCTGTGCGGGGTGCTGGGCCCAGTCAACGCCCATCAGCATGTAGGTGCCAAAACCGCCGGATTTCTCGATCAAACGGCTGATTTGCGCGCGCGCCATTTCGGGCGTGCCGATTATCGCCGCTCCGCTTTCGTTCAGAATATCGACCGCGCGGTCACTGTCGGACCAGTCCATGGCGTCAGCCGGATTGATGTGTGCCCGGTAGTCCTCCAACATGCACATGCCGTAACGGACCTCATCGCGTGCCTTTTCAAAGGTTTCAGCAATATGCATCGGCCCCATCAGCCGCCAGTCGGAGCGATCGAGCACATGCCCCGCCTTTTTTGCTTCCGTCTGCGCAATATCCCAATGGTCGAGTAGCTGTTCGATCCCGACCGGGTGGGTCGCGGCAACCGAGAGCATACCCATCCCGTACTTGCCCGCGATCAAAGGGCCAGAGGGCGAAATCACCGAAACCGTCGCCATGTCGAAATCGGAATAGGGCAGCAACTGGAGCGAGGCGTCCTTC
Source organism: Novosphingobium sp. (assembly GCA_031368085.1). Classification (GTDB taxonomy): domain Bacteria; phylum Pseudomonadota; class Alphaproteobacteria; order Sphingomonadales; family Sphingomonadaceae; genus Novosphingobium. The sequence goes on from JANLQW010000069.1 coordinate 3,993, forward strand.
AATTCGAACCAGTCGGTCTTGCGCGTTACGGTTTCGCCCTTGAACAGCGGGATCATCACATCCAACGCCTCTTGCAGGCGGCGGCGATTATCCCTGGGATGCTGGCCGATCATGGTCGCATCCTGGACGAGCTGGCCGGGCGCCACGCCGAACATCATCCGCCCGCGGGTCATGTAATCGAGCTGGACGATCCGTTCGGCAACCTGGAACGGGTGGTGATAGGGCACAGTCACCGCGCCCGTACCAAGCTTTATATGTTTGGTATGCTGAGCGGCGGCGGCGATGAACAATTCCGGGCTAGCGATCGTTTCCACCCCTCCGGAATGGTGCTCGCCGATCCAGGCTTCATCGAAGCCGAGCCGATCGAGGTTCATTACGGTTTGCATGTCCTGCTCGAAAGCGACCAGCGGGTTGAGATCGGGCTTGTGATAGGGCCCCATGAAGATCCCGAATTTCATCGGATCATGTGTAAACTTCATTGGTCTCTCCCCGCCCGATAACGTCCGAAGCATTATCGGAGCACTTCAGGATGAAATTCCCCCTCCGCTTTGTCAAGCGCATGCCTGGCGCGACTATTTTGACATGGCGCTGCTCGATGCGCTGGGCACCAAAGTCCCGGTGCCGCGATAACAATCTTGTAGGTATCAATCCATCACTACGACAGGAATCTCCCTCGACGTGCGGGCCTGATATTCCAGCTGGACGGGTTGTTCGGCAGTGATCATGGCCCACCATTCCGCGCGCTCGGCACCGGTTGCGGTGCGCGCCGTAGCATCGCGGCCCTCTATCCCGACCTGGATATGACAACGTGGTTCGGCCAGCAGGTTCAGGTACCAGACCGGGTGCTCGATCGTGCCCCCGCGCGAGCCGACGATGGCGAGCTTGTCGCCAAGCGTGTAGTATTGCAGCGAGGTATGGAGCGTGCGCCCGCTTTTGCGGCCCTTGTAGGTCAGCAGCAGGCATTTCACCGGCCCGCCCGGCACGCCAATCACGATCGGATCCCACATATGCGCCGCAGCCGGATCGGTGAGATACTGGTTGCGATGAGCGTCAAGTTCGGCTTGGACATCATCGGGCAGCGCCTGCAGTTCGTCGGTCCCGGTCGCCGGGTCGATATATTTGATCTGCCCGGCCGCTTCCTTGTCGCTCATGTCGATTCCTTTCTTACTCCACCACACTGAAAGCTTGCGCTTGCCCGTGGCATGTCTAGTCTCTTAGAACCCGAATGATATTCGGAAAATCAGGTCCAGTCCAGTTGCCCTTTGGCGACAGGACATCATTGTCGAGGAAGCAGTATGACAACACAGCGCATGCGGTTCGGCGCCTTCATCGCCCCGTTCCATCAGCTTGACGAGCACCCCGGTGTCGCGCTCGAACAGGACATCAAGATGGTCCAGTTGATGGACGAGCTGGGTTATGAGGAAGCGTGGTTTGGCGAACATCACTCGGGCGGGTGGGAGATCAGCGCCAGTCCAGAGGTGATGATCGCTGTCTGTGCCGAACGCACCCGCAATATCCGCCTCGGCACCGGGGTATCCTCGCTGCCCTATCACCACCCCCTTATCCTTGCCGACCGCATCCGCCAGCTCGATCACGTGACGCGCGGCCGCACCATGCTGGGAGTCGGACCGGGCTCGCTGCCATCGGACGCCTATATGCAGGGCATTCCCACCCCGCTGGTGCGCGACCGCATGGACGAGGCGGTGGAGCCGATCGCCCGCCTGCTCAATGGCGAGACCGTGACCATGGAGACCGACTGGTTCACGCTCAACAACGCGCGGCTGCAATTGCGGTCTTACAACCAGCAGGGCGTGGAAATTTCGGTGGCCAACCAGGTTTCGCCGACCGGCGCGCGGACCGCGGGCCGGCTGGGCCTCAACTTGCTGTCAATCGGCGCAACATCGACCGGCGGGTTCAACGCTCTTGGCTCCACCTGGCAGATCTACGACGACATGGCGCGGGAACACGGCAAGACCGTCGATCGCAATGGCTGGCGCCTGGTCGGGCCGATGCACATCGCCGAAACCCGCGAGAAAGCGCGCGAAGAGGTCAAGTGGGGATTCTACCGCTGGATCGACTACTTCACCAATGTCGCCGCCTTGCCGCTCGCTCCGCCGCCCGGAACCGACCCGCTCGACGCACTGATCGAATCCGGGTTCGCCGTGGTTGGCACCCCCGATGATGCGATTGCCCAGATCAAGCGGCTGCAGGAACAATCGGGGGGTTTCGGCTGCTTTCTCAACATGACAACGTCATGGGCCGATTGGGCGGGGACGAAGAATTCGGTCGAACTGATCGCGCGCCATGTCATCCCGGCCGTGAACGATCTAAACGCCAACCGCTGCGCCTCCGAGGACTGGCTGCGCCAAAACAGCGGGACATTCCGCGGCGAGCTGCAAGCCGCAGTCGCTGCGAAACTGGCCCAGCACGCCGCCGAAAAGGGCACCGCCAACCTTCAGCAGGAAGTGCTGGATGCGTTCAACGCAGGCAAGACGTGATCGAAGGGACCAGGCCATGGCT
>JANLQW010000080.1:0-3425 GCA_031368085.1 Novosphingobium sp.
CCGCTTGAGCGCAAGGCCGCGATTTCGTCGGCAACGTAGCCGAACTCGCCGAGGATCGCGTCGCTGTCCCCGCCGAGCAGCGGTGCAGCGCGATTGGGCAGACGCCGACCGTCGAGCTTTAGCGGATTGGCGAGCACCGCAAGGTCCGCCCGATCAGGATGATCGACGCGATTACCCATGCTGATGATTTCCAGCCAGGGGTTGTCGACCGCTTCGCCAAGCCCGTCGACCGGAGCGAAAGGTATCGCTCCTGCGAGTAACACTGTCCAATGCGCGACCGGCTCAGCAGGAAAAATCCCATCGAGCGCTGCGGTCAAAGCATCGCGGTGGGCGAGGCGATCGGGATTGCTCCGGAAGCGCAAATTTTCGGCCAGCTCGGAACGACTCGCCGCAAGCCGCGCAACGAAACTTTCCAGCACGATTCCCAACTCGAACATTTCCGCCAGTTCGTCCTTGTCGAATGAACTGACGATGATCGACCGGCGCGGTCGGACTTCGACCAAACCGTCTGCCGACAGGCAGCGCAGCGCTTCGCGAATCGGGGTGCGGCTGACGCTTAGCTGCTCGCAAAGCTCGCGCTCCTTGAGCAGACTCCCGGGCTTGAAGAGTCCTTCAAGAATCTTTGCGCGAAGCGTGTGATATGCCTGATCGGATGAGTTCATGCCGGGAGAAATGCCAGCCCCGTGCCGCGCGGGCAACATTCGATCTTTCGTTACCGTGATAGTGAGGGGTCTGAGGATTTTCCAAAGTCGGGCAATCTGCAACGAAATGGACATGCGCGTGCCGTTGCGACGCAACCGCGTGCTAGCTGTCACCCAGGCGAATGGAACATCCTCGGTGATCGCGCGCGCTATCTGAACGGCAAGCGCGGAAGTGGTCGCAAAAGCAATCCGCACAGTCACGCGGAAAGGCATTGAATGGCAGAGATAGCCAAGCGTCCGAGTGGCTTTGCGCCAAACACACTGATCAAACTATTAGGGGATTTCTCAAGATGACTTTGACCGTCGCCGGCACGACTTTTCGCGATCGGCACGGTCGCCATATCATCCTTCGCGGGGTGAACCTGGGCGGCGATTGCAAAGTTCCGTTCAGCCCGGACGGGCACACTTATCGGCCTACCGATTTTTCCGACCATCGGACGGTGAGCTTTGTCGGTCGCCCGGCACCGCTGGACCAGATCGACGGCCACCTGGCGCGCCTCAGGCGTTGGGGCTTCAATTGCCTGCGCCTCCTGACCACGTGGGAGGCGGTCGAGCACGCTGGCCCCGGAGAGTATGACCAGGCCTATCTCGATTACTATGCCGAGGTGTGCCGACGCGCCGGCGAGCACGGGTTTTACGTGTTCGTCGATTTCCACCAGGACGTCTGGTCCCGCATGTCGGGCGGCGATGGCGCGCCGGGATGGACATTCGCCGCAGCGGGCCTCGATTTCACCAAGTTCGCCGCAGCCAATGCCGCGCATGTCATGCAAAATGCCTACGATCACAGGCTAGGCGGGCGGCAGGACAGCTATCCGGTGATGAGCTGGGGGTCGAACTATCGAATGCCGGCTAATGGCATAATGTGGACCATGTTCTTCGCCGGTGAGGATTTCGCACCGTCGTGCATGGTGGATGGAAGCAACATCCAGGCCTTCCTGCAGCGTCATTACCTTGGCGCGATGCGCGCGGTGGCCGAACGGGTGGCCCATCTCGAAAACGTGATCGGGTTCGACACGTTGAATGAACCCGGCACCGGCTACATCGGCAAGCCGCTTGAAAAGCGGGAGGGTCTGCTGCGTGGACCCGCCTGGTCGCCGCTCGACGGGCTGGTGGTCGCTAGTGGCCTGCCGCGTGAGCTGCCGGTGAGGGAGTTCGGCAAGGGACAGGCAGGCACACAACTCGTCAACCAGGGGGGTGTTTCGATCTGGTGCAGCGGCCGCGACGATCCGTTCCGGGCGGCGGGTGCTTGGGACATCTGCAGCGGCGGCGATCCCATCGCGCTGAAGTCCGACTACTTCGAGGTCGTTCGCGGCACGCGGATCGACCTGGAGCGCGATTACATGGTCCCGTTCTTCAACCGGGTCGCCGAGACTGTTCGCGCGGTCCGCGACGACTGGCTGGTGTTTGCCGAAGTCGATCCGTTCAGCGCCCTGCGCGGTCATGACTTTCCCGATGGTTGCCCCGAACGGACGGTCAACGCCAGCCACTGGTACGATCTGACCGCGCTGGTCACCAAGCGCTTCACCACAGAGCGGATGATCGACGTATTTTCGGGCCACGTGCGCGAGGGTCGGGAAGCGATCCAGACCGGCTATGTTGACGAGTTATCTCGGCTCAAGGGTATCGGCGATCGCCTGAACGGCGGTGCCCCGACATTGATCGGCGAGTGCGGCATTCAGTACGATATGAACGAAGCCGAAGCCTATCGGCGCTGGGCAGGCGGCGAGCGCGGTTCTTCGATCTGGGAGGCCCAGGCGACCGCACTCGAGCTGATGTACAATGCCCTGGATACGCTGCTGCTCAGCTCGACACAGTGGAATTACAGCGTTTCGAACCGCAACGATCCCATGATCGGCGATGGCTGGAACCAGGAGGACCTGTCGATTTGGGCGGCCGACCAGGCGGCAGGCGCAGCTGACGAGGACGCCGGCGGCCGAGCGATCGCGGGCTTTTGCCGCCCTTACGTCAGAGCCGCGCAAGGCACGCTCGTGCGCCAGACTTTCGATCGAACCAGCGGAATTTTCGAGGCGGAGATCGAGCCCGACCCGGCAATACCCGTCCCAACGGAGATCTATCTGCCGGACGTGCAGTACCCTGCGGGCTACACAGTGTCGGCAACCTCGGGGGCAGAAATCATTGAGTGTGGCGAACTGCTGCACATCGAGGCGCGCTCGGATGCGCCGATCAGTGTCCGGCTCGAGCGCAAGTGAAAGCGGCCGCCGTGGGTCGACAACCTTGGGTTAGCCGGGGTTGATTGTCGGTGTGGTGCCGTCCGCGCCGGGCTGAGCCGTATGGCAATGCTGCCGTGGATGATGCAGGTCAGCCATCGGCATCGGGCGCTTCGGGTGGGTTTTACCTTGCGGCGTGAAGTGGCTTGTGTGCCGCAGCACTGGTGCAAGCGACAGAATCTACGACGGTGCGATGGTTCAGGTGACGGTGATCTCGGGAGTGGAGCGAGGTCGCTGCGCCGTTGCCGTTTGCGATGTTTAGGGTCAGGACTCACATCTTGGGAACGAAACCGCCGACTATAATCCCGCAAATCTAATACCTGTATAGCGTTTACTTGGATACGAGTCTCTTTAAGGTCTGCCGTATGCGCCTGAGCCGATACTCCGACTATGCCCTGCGCACATTGCTGTACGTGGCTACGAACCCGGAGCGGACCATCCCGATTTCCGAAATGGCGCGCTATTACGAAATTTCACAAAACCACCTTGCCAAGGT
>JANLQW010000102.1:0-16091 GCA_031368085.1 Novosphingobium sp.
CAGTCCTAGTCGGGATCGATGTTCTCGGCATCGACCTGACCGCGCTGGCAGTGTTTTCCGGCGCCTTTGGCCTCGCCATCGGTTTCGGCCTGCAGAAGACTTTCGGCAATCTGCTCGCCGGCATCATCCTGCTGATGGACCGCTCGATCAAGCCGGGCGACGTCATCGCGGTAAACAGCGCTGGCGGCGGCGCCAGCACCGGCACGGTCGGACAGGTCAAGCGGATCGGCCTGCGCGCGGTTTCAGTGACCACCCGCGACAAGGTCGAATTCCTGATCCCCAACGAAAACCTGATGGTCAATCAGGTCGAAAATTGGTCCTACAGTTCGCGCGATGTGCGGGTGAAGGTGCCGGTGGGCGTCGCCTACGGCACCGATATCGATCTGGCAGAGCGCCTGATGCTGCAGGCGGTACGCGATACGCCGCGCGTGCTTCCCCTTCCCGCACCGGCGGTGTGGCTCAGCGCCTTCGGTGACAACGCCATATTGTTCGAGCTCCAGATCTGGATCGACGATCCCGAAGAAGGCATCGGCAATGTTCGCTCGGACGTGCTGAAGCGCCTGTGGCACCTGTTCCGCGAGAACAATGTGCAGATTCCCTATCCGCAGAGCGACGTCCACATCAAGGAATGGCCGAGTCTTCCCGGCTCCGGAGAGGAATAATTTTCCTAACCTGCCGCAAAGGCAATCTGACTGGCAAAACTACCGTTTTTTCGCCATCTGCATCAGCATGACATATTTTACCTCCGCGTCCGGCCCCGCTGCCGGCCCAACCCCCGGCAAAGTCTGGCTGGTCGGTGCCGGCCCCGGCGATCCCGATTTGCTGACGCTGCGCGCCGCGCGGCTGATCATGAATGCAAAGATTATCGTCCACGACGGGCTGGTCGATCCGGCGATCCTCGCCATGGCGCGGCCCGGTGCGCGGCTGGTTTCAGTCGCCAAGCGCCGTTCGCGCCACACCATGCCGCAAGATGCAATCAACGCACTGCTGATCGCCGAGGCGCTCGCTGGCCATGACGTTCTACGGCTTAAGGGCGGCGATCCGTTCGTCTTCGGGCGCGGCGGCGAAGAGGCTGAGGCCTGTCGTGCTGCCGGGGTGCCTGTCGAAGTAGTGCCCGGGATCAGCGCGGCACTCGGTGCAGCTGCGGCGGCGCAAATCCCCCTCACCCATCGCAATGCCGCCAGCATTGTCAGCTTCGTGGCCGGGCAGTGCAAGGGATTGACCGAGCAGGACTGGTCGGGCCTGGCCGGCAAGGGCCGTTCGCTGGTGATCTACATGGGCGTGGCGACCGCAGAGGCCATCGCCGAAAAGCTGATCGCCGACGGCCTCGCCCCCGCCACGCCTGTGGCCGTGATCGAGAACGCGACCCGCGCCGGGATGCGCGTACTGCGTGCGCCGCTGGCGGGTCTGGCCGAGCTGGTCGCGCGCCAGCGGGTGAAAAGCCCGGCGGTGATTATCGTCGGCGAAGTCGCGGGTGAGGCGGAAGTACAATTGCGCGCCTTGGCGCTGGAAGTGGTGCAATGAAGATTTTGACCGGCAATGATCTGAAGAGCGGCGCGGTCGTCTGGTGGGACGGCAGAAGCTGGTCGCTCCATGTCGAGGACGCGGTCGACGCCGGCGCCGATGCCGACTCGGTCCTCGCAACCGAGCAGGCTGCCCGCCGCGTCAACGCCGCCTATGCGATCGATGGCGAGCGCACCGGCGGCACCGTGCGCCCCGCCCATATCAAGGACCGCATTCGCGCGCTCGGCCCGACCGTGCGCCCCGACCTGACATTGAAGCCGGCCGATCCCAATGCCGGTCAGTGGGTGATCTGATGTACCGATATGACCAATACGACCAGGCCATGGTCGACACCCGCGTCGCCGAATTCCGCGACCAGACCCGCCGGCGGATCGAAGGCCATCTGACCGAGGACCAGTTCAAGCCGCTCAGGCTGATGAACGGGCTCTACTTGCAGCTGCATGCCTATATGCTGCGCGTCGCCGTTCCGTACGGTACGCTCAATTCGGCGCAGATGCGCATGCTGGGCGACATCGCCGACAAATACGATCGCGGCTACGGCCATTTCACCACCCGGCAGAACATCCAGTACAATTGGATCAAGCTGGACGAAGCGCCCGATATCCTTGCCGATCTCGCCTCGGTCGAGATGCATGCGATCCAGACCAGCGGCAATTGCATCCGCAATATCAGTTCAGACCAGTATGCCGGGGCAGCGGCCGACGAGGTCGCCGATCCGCGCCCTTATGCAGAACTGCTCCGCCAATGGTCGAGCTTCCACCCGGAATTCCTCGCCCTGCCGCGCAAGTTCTAGATCGCGGTGATCGCCCGCGATACCGACCGCGCAGCAATGCGGCTGCATGACATCGGCATCCAGATCGTGCGCAATGCGGCCGGTGAGATCGGCGCGGCGTTCTACGCCGGCGGCGGCATGGGCCGCACGCCGATGATCGCGCCGCTGGTCCGGGATTTTGTGCCGCTGGACCAGATGGTGACCTATTCCGAGGCCTGCCTGCGCGTCTACAACCGCTACGGCCGGCGCGACAACAAGTACAAGGCGCGGATCAAGATCCTCGTGCACGAGCTTGGCGCGGCGGAGTATATCCGCCAGGTCGAGGCGGAATTCGCGCATCTGCTCGGCCAGGGCATCGAGCCGCCGGCGGCTGAGCTCGCCCGGATCGCGACCTTCTTCGCCGACCCGCCCTTTGTCGCCGACGCGCCTGATGCAATCGATCGTTCCGATCCCGACTTCGCGCTCTGGGTCGACCGCAACTGCCACGCTCACAAGCAGCCGGGCTATATCATCGCCACGATCAGCCTGAAGCCGGTCGGCGGCATTCCCGGCGATGCCTCGGCCGATCAGATCCGATTGATGGCCGATCTCGCCCGCGACCACAGTTTCGACGAGCTGCGGGTGACCCATGCGCAGAACATCGTCCTGCCGCATGTCCGCAAGGGCGATCTCTACGCGCTGTGGCAGCAGCTCGATGCGGCGGGGCTTTCGACCGCGAACCTCGATCAGATCGGCGACATCATCGCCTGCCCGGGGCTCGATTATTGCAGCCTCGCCAATGCCCGCTCGATCCCGCTGGCCCAGAAAATTTCGCAGCGCTTCGCCGACCAGGCGAGGGCTGGCGATATCGGCGAGCTGAAGCTCAAGATTTCGGGCTGCATCAACGCCTGCGGCCATCACCACGCCGGCCACATCGGCATCCTCGGCGTCGACAAACGAGGCTTGGAAAACTACCAGCTTTCGCTCGGTGGCTGCGAGGGCGCAGATACGTCACTCGGCAAGATCACCGGACCAGGCTTCGATGAAGACGGAATCGTCGATGCGGTCGAAAAGGCCACCAATGTCTATCTGGCCAAGCGCGCTGAGGGAGAACGCTTTCTCGATACTTACCGCCGCATCGGCATGGAACCGTTCAAGGAGGCGATTTATGGATGAGAATCAGATGCGCTTCCGCACCGACGAGCCCGTCGCCGATCCCGCCATCACCGTCGACAGCTTCGGCGATCAGACCAACGCCGCCGCCGTCCGCCTCGAGCCGGGCGACGATGCCCGCGACCTGCTGCCCTACCTCGACCGGTTGAAGCTGGTGGAAGTGAACTTCCCCGCCTTTACCGACGGCCGCGGCTATTCCGCCGCGCGCATCCTGCGCGAGGCCGGTTATGCCGGCGAACTGCGCGCGGTCGGCGACGTTTTGGTCGACCAGCTGGCCGCCCTGCGCCGCTGCGGCTTTGACAGTTTCGCGCCAGAAGTCGCGCTCGATCCGGCCGATGCCGAAGCCGCGCTGGCCCGCTGGGGCGATGTCTATCAGGCGGCGGCAGACGGCCATACGCCAATTTGGGACAAACGCCATGGACATAGCCACAATGGCTGACAGCCAGCGGATCCGGGACCGCATCGACACCGGCCCGCGCTTCCGCGAATCGGATGCAGTGCGCCTGAACCGCATGTTCCGCGGCACCGATACGCAGGAAATGCTGACCAGCGTGCTCGACAGCGGGCTCGCGGGCGAAGTCGCTATCGTCTCCAGCTTCGGTGCGGAAAGCGCTGTGCTGCTGCATCTTGTCGCGCAGATCGATCCGGCGCTACCGGTGCTGTTCCTCGAGACCGGCAAGCATTTTCCCGAAACCCTGGCCTATCGCGACCTGCTGGCCGAGCGGCTTGGCCTCAGGGATTTGCGCAACCTCACGCCCGATCCAACGGCCCTCACCGTCAAGGACGAAACCGGACTGCGCTGGTCCTACGATCCTGACGGATGCTGCGAAATTCGCAAGGTGCTGCCGCTGGCCGGTGCGCTCGGCACCTTCGATGCCACGATCACCGGGCGCAAGGGCTTTCAGTCGAGCACCCGCGCCGGCCTGCCGCGCTTTGAAATCGACACCACCGACGCGCAGGGACGGCTCAAGATCAACCCGCTGGCCGACTGGAGCAGGGAGGCGATCGCCGCTTATATCACCGAGCACGAGCTGCCGCCGCATCCGCTGGTGGCAGAAGGCTACCCCTCGATCGGCTGCTCACCCTGCACCAGCCTGGTTGCGACAGGCGAGGATGCGCGTGCCGGGCGCTGGCGCGGCTGGGACAAGACCGAATGCGGCATCCATGTGCCCGGCGCTCCCGGCGAAGGCGAGCTGCCGCCAGGGTATGACCCGGTATTCTGAGCGGCGGCACAAAAGCGCTGGCGTTCGTGCAGGTTTAACCCAATTCAAGGATCACGGTGCTACGCCTCCGGAAAACGGAGGCCGTTCAATGTCAGATACCCTGCCTGCAAGCGCTCGGACAGTCGGACGCGGACCGGCGCGAATGGAGCTTGCGCGATATGCCGACCGCACCTCTGTCATAATTGCCTTGTGGGTGGGCGCGACGGTGATCCATTTCGTCGACACCATTTTCGTGTCGGGGGAATGGGAACAAGTGATCTGGGTGCCGCAATATTCAACTCTGCCGGTCTTTTCCGCCCTGATGGCTGGCGCATTCATCGGCAGCCGCATCATTGCCTGGCACCTGATGACGGTCTACCTGGCATTCAACGTGGTGTTCGCACTGCTCCATCTTGTCTACGGGGCCCTCTCCGCTGACAGCAATGATTTTGCCGAGCTAGCCTTAATCGCAGCCGCTTGCCCAACTCTCGCGGTTTGCCTGATGTTATGGCGCGGTCTGGCGGGCAGAGTAAGCCAGAAACGCCTGGTGGCGGCCATGGCGTCGGTCGCGGCACTCGGCGCGCTCGCGGCGTTTCCGTAAAAGGTTCAGGCGTTGACCTACGAGGCGCTGGTCGCCGCGAACGGCGCATCGGGCGATGAAGACGAACGGATTGCGCGACCTCGCATCGAGGCCGATCGGCTGTGGCAGGCACAGCCTCGCCTGCTCGAGGCGGCGACGCGGTTATTTCCGACCAGTCGATCGCGACCAGAACGGACCTACCTCGCAGCGGTTGCCGCCATGGGCACGCAGAACCTGTTCGGCAGGGAAGCGGCCGTGGCGCTTCAGACACTGAAGCAAAGATATGATGGCTCGGTGCGGATGGCGTCCCTGCTGTCGAATGCGCAGGACGACCTGCTCAAGACTCCGCTGGCAACGGTCGGGAACATCGAAAGTGTTGTCACGGCAGCGTCGGCGGACCTCGCTCCCGCGCGCGATCTCGTGATCATCTACCTGACCTCGCACGGCAGCCGGGAGGCGACGCTATCGACCGATCTGCCCGATTATACTGCGCTCCAGCCGATTTCGGCTGCCGATCTTGCGGCACAGCTGGATCGCACGCGGATCCGCCGCAGAGTGATCATCGTCTCGGCGTGCTTTTCGGGTTCGTGGATCAAGCCGTTGGCCAACGATGACACTATCATCATCACCGCCGCGGCGGCCGGCCGCAGCTCGTTCGGTTGTTCGGACGACCGGCAGTTGACCTATTTCGGCGAGGCCCTGTTGCATGGTTCGCTCGGAACGAACGCCTCACTGGCCGACGTATTTGCCAGCACTGCAAGGACCGTCGCGCGCATGGAACAGGCCGACAAGCTCAAGCCCTCGATGCCGCAGGCCTTCGTCGGAAAGAACATGCAGGCCTACTGGCGCGCAAAGCCGAACTGACATGTGAAGGGTGCGCCTCCCCGTGGCAGGGACATCTCAAAGCCACCCCGCCTCGCGGTACCACCGCGCCGTCGCCTTCAGCCCCTCGCGCGTATCGATGCGCGGCCGCCAGACCTCGAACGGCACACGCGCGCCAAGCGTCACCACCCAGTCGGGGTGGGTCATGTAGCCGACCCGGTCGAGCGTCAGCTTCGCGCGGCTGCCTCGAAGCAAGCCATCGGCCTTGGCCGCCCATTCCATGGTCCGGCGCGAAAGGCCGAGCACCTTGGGCCGCCGGCCGATCGCCCAGCCGATCGCGCGGGCGAGTTCATAATGGCCCCAACCGCCGCGCTTGCCGTCGTCAGGCTCGAAAGTGTACTGCGTCACGGCCTCGCCCCCCGGGACCAACGCCAGCAGAAGCTGGGCCAGGTCGGCGGCGTGAAGCACCGAGGTGCGACCCTCTTTCGGGGTCGGCACCACGCCCCATTTGGCGGCGCGGAACAGCTCGAACATACCCGTGTCGCGCGGGCCGAACACGGCCGGCGGGCGCACGATCGTCCAGTCGAGGCCGCTGGCCTTGACCAGGCGCTCGGCCCGCGCTTTCGAGCGGCCATAGGCGGACAGCCCCGGCTCGCGCGCAGCCAGCGAAGAGACGAAAACAAAGCGCGGCACCCCCGCCTGTACCGCCGCCTCGATCAGCGCCAGCGTGCCGGCGACATTGCCCGCCTCGAACTCGGCGTAGCCCGGCGCATTGGTGAGGCCAGCGACATGGATCACCGCTTCCGCGCCCCGCACCAGCTTTTTAAGCGCCTTGCGGTCGGCAAGATCGCCCGCAATCCAGGTCACGCTTTCGCGCGGTGGCTGCGAACTGCGCGTCAAGGCGCGCAGGGCGACACCCTTCGCTTTGGCGCAATCGAGCACGGCCTGGCCGACGAAGCCGGTGCCTCCGGTCAGGGCGATGGTCATAGCAGGACGAGCTGGTCGCGGTGGACGATGGCCGGGCGAGGCGCGTAACCGAGCAGCGCGGCATGCTCGCTGGAATGGCGGCCCATGACCAGCGCGCATTCGGCCGAATCATATTCGCTCAGCCCATGCGCGAGCGTCGCGCCGCTTTGGTCCCGGATGGCGACTGCGTCGCCGCGGTGGAAGCTGCCTTCAACCGCGCAAATTCCCTTGGCAAGCAAGCTGCTGCCGCCGCCCAGCGCCCTCGCCGCGCCGGCATCCACCACCAGCGTGCCCTTGAGCCGCAGCCTGCCGCCGAGCCAGGCCTTGCGTGCCTTGGCCTTGCCACGCGGCAGGAACAGGGTGCCGATGCCCGGCGCACCGTCAACGCCCAGCGCGCGGGCTATCGGCGCGTCGCCGGTGCCATTGACGATTGCCAGCGCGATCCCGGCCCGCTCGGCGATCCCGGCCGCCTGCAACTTGGAGGTCATGCCGCCCGAGCCCATGCCGGAAGCCGATCCGCCATCCGCCATAGCATGAATTTCCGCCGTCAGCCCCCGCACTTCGGGCAGCAACCGCGCGGCGGGATCGGCCGGGTTGCGGTCATAGAGACCGTCAACATCGGACAGCAGCAGCACCGCGCTCGCGCCCGCAGCCTGCGCAACGCGCGCCGCCAGCCGGTCGTTGTCGCCGAAACGGATTTCTTGCGTAGCGACGCTGTCGTTCTCGTTGATCACCGGCACTGCGCCCGCTGCGAGCAGACGGCTGAGCGTCGCGGTGGCGTTGAGGTAGCGGCGGCGATCCTCAAGGTCTTCGAGCGTCAGCAGCAATTGCGCAGCGATCAGGCTGTGCCGGCTCAAAAGGTCCGCCCACAGGCCTGACAGCGCAATCTGGCCGACGGCAGCGGCGGCTTGGGCATCGGCGAGGCTACCACGCCCGCCCTTTTCCAGCCCGAGGGTTGCCGCGCCGAGCGCAATCGCTCCCGAACTGACGACAATCACCTCCTGGCCGCGCGTCCGGGCGCCGGCAATCTCGCTCACCAGCGTCTCCAGCCAGGCGCGCCGCACGCCGCCCTTGCCGACCAGCAGCGAGGAGCCAACCTTGACTACCAGGCGCGGGCAAGCGGCGGCGCTGGCGAGGTCCGGGAGGCGGGCGATCTGCATGGCGGGCGGCTTAGGGGAACTCGTGCAGGCTTTGAAGGGCGCAAGTGGCATTAACCCCCCGAGTCCGCACCGCCTGACAATGCCGGCGAGGAAGCTATCGGTGCATCACAGCGGTGACCACGGCCGGTCGTCCGCCTCTTCGCGTGCACCTTCCGGTCGCTCGGTGACCGTGGCGGCGGGGAGGCATTCGATTACCGCGCCCAGCAGGCGGTCCAGCCCCTCGCCGGTCGCACCGGAGATCGGGAACACCCGCGCCGCGCCGGCATCCTTCAATTCGCCGGCGAATGCCTCGACCAGCTCCTTGTCGACCAGATCGATTTTGTTGAGCGCGATCAGCCGCGGCTTGTCTTCGAGCCCCGCGCCATAGGCCGCAAGTTCTTCTTCGATCACCTCCATCGCCTCGGCGGGGTCGGTGCCAGTGATGTCGATCAGGTGGATCAGCACGCGGCAGCGTTCGATATGGCCGAGAAACCGGTCGCCGATCCCCGCGCCGTCCGCCGCGCCGGCGATCAGGCCAGGGATGTCGGCGAGGACAAATTCGCGGTCGCGGTGGCGCACGACACCCAGCTGCGGGCGCAGCGTGGTAAAGGGATAATCGCCGACCTTGGCGCTGGTGTTGGCCAGCTTGTTGAGGAAGGTGGACTTGCCGGCGTTCGGCAGTCCCACGAGGCCGGCATCGGCCAGCAGCTTTAGCCGCAGCCACACCCACAGTTCCTCGCCCGGCCAGCCCGGGCCATGCTGGCGCGGCGCGCGGTTGGTTGAGGTCTTGTAGCTGGCATTGCCGCGCCCGCCATTGCCCCCCTTCAGCAGCACGACGCGCTGACCGGCCTCGGTAAGGTCGGCGAGCAGGGTCTCACGGTCATCGTCAAGAATTTGCGTGCCCACCGGCACCTTGACCACCAGGTCGCTGCCGCCCGCACCAGTGCGGTCCTTGCCGGCCCCCCCCGTGCCGCGCGGCGCCTTGAAATGCTGGGCGTAGCGGAAATCGATCAGCGTATTGAGGCCGGGCACTGCCTCGAACACCAGGTCCCCGCCTTTGCCGCCGTCACCGCCATCGGGACCGCCATATTCGACGTACATCTCGCGCCGGAAGGCAACCGCGCCGGGCCCGCCGCTGCCCGAGCGGATGTAAATCTTGGCCTGGTCGAGAAAATGCATGGGTGTAGTTTACCTGGAGGGGCGGTCGGTGTCGAACGGCGATGTTGGCGCTCGGGATGAGCGCGGTGTGCTGTCGCCCGCAAATCCGCTTGCCGCGAGCATGCCGACGTCCGCGCCAATCCCGGATAAGGGCAATACTGGTGGAGCCGAGGGGGATCGAACCCCTGACCTCGTCATTGCGAACGACGCGCTCTCCCAGCTGAGCTACGGCCCCGTTCCAGTACAGGCAATGGCCAAGGCCCGCAGCCGGCCTGTCCATGCGAGCGGCCCCCTTAGCGAAGAGGGTGCAGGCTTGGAAGCACAAATTTCCGGCGGTGCGGAGACCCTGGCATGGCGCGATTGCGATAGCCGGCAGTCGAGCCAGACGGCTCTACCGTGGCAAGACGATGGGCGGCATTGCCACCGAGGCGGCGGGTGCAGGCGGCAAGGTCACCGATATAGTTCCCGACGGCGCCGGGACCGGCACCACCAGCGTTCCTTGCGCACTCGGTCCCGGCACGACCAGGCGGCCAGGCGCAGCGGGCGGCGTGGCGATGACGAGCGTCGGGAACGCTACTGTCGGAACCACAGCTGGCTTGACTCCATAACTCGCCTCCCAGAGAGCCACATCGACGCGGTATTTCTCCATGCGGCGGTAGAAATTGTCGAACACCGCCTCGATCGCCGGCAAGCTGCGCGCCGCGAAGGTTTCCAATTCCCCGGTCGGGATCAGCTGGGCTTCCCTTGAAACCGCGAACACCGCATCGCAAAAGTCGGTCATCGTCGGCGGCAGAGCGAAGTGATTGTAGACCTCGGTCATGTAGGTTTCGCGGAAGGGCACGTAAGCCGCACCATATAGCGATCGAAACTCTGTATCGACCATGCGGTTCGTTTTGGTCAGCGCCTTGGCGTGAACCCGCAGGAACTCCCGGTAGCTGTCGACGATGGTTGCATATTGTGGCTCACGGCAATTGAGCGCCGCGACATTATACGCCGAGCGCAGGTTCCACAGCGACTGGACCGGGGTGATATTGCGGTTGACGCTGCGGTACAGCCCGGCAATGTCGAGTGGCGGAAGGGTCATGTTGGGCGATGCACCCTGAGGTGGCATCGGACGGGGCGGGATGACCACGATCAAGGGCGGGGGAGGCGGTGGCGGCACATAGACCACCTGCTTTGCGGCGCACGCCGAAAGGGCTGCAATTGCTCCCGCCGCCACGGCAATTCGCAAGGCCGATTTTATTTGATCGAGTTTTAGGCAATTCATCCGCATGCAACCCACTCCCTGCCGGACAACCGCCAGCTCCTGTGTGCCGTTCGCGGTTATTGTGCCGATCTATAACTTTAGCGCTGCTGAATGCCAAAGAAAATGCCCGGCGCGGCAGAATGCGCGCCGGGCACTGGTATTGTCGGTCAAAGGTTTGAAATCAGCGGCGGTCGCCCATGAAGGCCAGCAGGAACTGGAACATGTTGATGAAATCCAGATACAGGCTGAGCGCACCGAGAATTACGGCCTTGCCAGCGAACTCAGTTCCGGCAAGCGTGGCATACTCATTCTTCAACCGCTGCGTATCCCAGGCCGTAAGGCCGGCGAAGATCAGCACGCCAAGAATCGGGATCGCCATCTTCAGGCCCGGCATGGGAAAGATCATGTTCAAAACCATGGCTATGAGGAGACCGATCAGGCCCATCGTCAAGAACGAACCCATCGCCGACAGGTCCTTCTTGGTGGTGTAACCCACCAGGCTCAGTCCCGCAAATGCACCCGCAGTGGCGAAGAAGGTGGTTGCGATGGACGCACCGGTGTAGACGAGGAAGATCGTCGACATCGACAGGCCCATGGCGATGCAGAAGCCCCAGAACAGCGCCTGAAGCGTACCGGTCTGCATGCGGTTGGCGCCAAGGCTCATGCCGAACACGAAACCAAGCGGTGCGAGGATGATCAGCCACTTGAGCGGCGTCGCCATGACCTGCGCAGCCATACCCGACTGGGCAAACAGCAGTGCGACGATGCCGGATAGCAAAATGCCCGACGCCATGTAATTGTAAATGCTGAGCATATGCTTGCGCAAACCCTGGTCATAAAAACCAGTTTTGCCAATAGCACCGCCATTAAGGCTCGGAGACGTGCCGACGCCCGTCTTCGTAGGCTGGGGGTCGTTCCAATGGGCCATTTCGAGTCAAACTCCTAAATCCTCACCACAAGTGTGGCAGGTAGGCGTTAATATCGAACTTCTTTGGCTGAGTTTCAAGCGAAACTGCTTAGGCCATTGTCGCAATTCGTCGCGGACTCATTCGCGCGCCGCCTTGGCCATCTCGTCGCTGCGGTCAGCTGCGGCCCTGAGCGTCGCTTCGGCCAGCCGTGTCAACGCGGCATCGGCATCAAGCACTTTAAGGCCAGCCTCGGTGGTCCCGCCCGGGCTGGCGACACGCCGGGCCAGTTCGCCGGGCCGATGCGGAGAGGCGGACGCCAGCGCCCCAGCCCCCTCGACCATCGCCAACGCCAGCCGCTCAGCCTGATCCGGCGGCATGCCGAGCGCGCTCGCCCCGGCGGCCAGCGCGTCGATAAACCGATAGACGAACGCCGGGCCGGAGCCGGCCAGCGCGGTCACCACGTCGAAAAGTTCTTCGCCCAGCCATTCCGGCGTGCCGAGCGGCGCCATAAGGTCGGTGACGCGCGCTTTTGCACCCTCGTCCAAGCCTTTTGCGGCGAGCGCGATCGGGGATTTGCCGATGGCGGCGGCAAGGTTCGGCATGATCCGCACATGCCCGCCTGCGTCCGGAAACCGCGCGGCGAGGCTGGCGAGTTCGACGCCGGCCAGGATTGACAGCAGCAGCGTACCGGATTGCGCCAGCTTGGCGACGCCGGCTGCAACATCGCCCAGCAGCTGCGGCTTCACCCCCAGCAGAATGGCGTCAAATGCGTTGTCCGGCAGATCGCGAAGCAGGGTGACCCCGGCGGGTGCCTCGGCCAGCAGTGGATCGACAACAATGAAGCGCGCCGGATCGAGGCCGCCTGCCAGCCAGCCCGCAAGCATCGCCCCGCCCATATTGCCGCAACCGATCAGAAGTATCGCGTCGAATTCGTTCAAGGGTTCGCTCCTGCCCCCCTCCCCCAGAGCGGCGTGCTGGACATCGGATCCTCTAAAATCCGAATATGCTGAGCTTGTCGAAGCACTGTTCTTCTTTTCGGAGCTTGGCCCAACCAGAAAGAAGAAAAGCAGCCCTTCGACTAGCTCAGGGTAGCCGGATTTGAGGTTGATCCGACTTAATCCGGAATAACTTTAGAGAGGAAGGGCTAATGTACCAACCACGAAGTCAAGCCTCGCCGGCAGCGTCCACCAGCGCGGCAACAAGCGCCTCCGCCGGCGTCTTGTCACCCCACAGAATGAACTGAAAGGCGGGATAGAAGCGGTCGCATTCCTCGATCGCCGCTTCCACCGCCAGCTGCGCTTGGCCAGGGCTGAGCAGCCCGTCGTCGCCCAGCATCAAGCCATGCCGGTACAGCAGCACGCCGCCGTTGGACCAGACATCGAAATGGCCGAGCCACAATTGCTCGTTGATAAGCGCCAGAACTTCATGGGTCGCCGCGCGCTTGTCATCTGGCACGCGGATATCCGGCAGACACATTATCTGCAGAACATGATCGTCCGCCCGCCAGATCCCACGCAGCTGATAGCTCGCCCAGCTGCCTTGAACCTCGCCGGAAATCTCGTCTTCGCCGGCAAATTCATACGGCCAGCCGCGCGCTTCGAACAGCGAGGCGAGCATGTCGACCGGCGCCGCATCTTCGTCGCGACCGATTTGTCCATCACTGGTACTCATCAGACTCATTCTTCTTAACTCTCGATGGCCGGCTGGATGCCTCGGCAAGGGGCAAAGACACAATGCGCAGCGGATCGCTGGCTGCGCATAAATCGACTAGACTGTTCACAAGGTGTGGAAAAGGCAGGGAAGGCTGTCATCGGGCGGTCAAAGCATCGACCGGCTGACCAGCCGGACTGGTCCAGATAAAAGCCCCGTCCAGATCGGCGCGGCGCAATTGCGCGATGAAGGCGTTGGCCGCTGCCTCGCTTTCGAACGGGCCCGTCAGCAGCCGATTGGTCTGGCCCCATACGCTGACGAACGACCGCTTGCCCTTCAGCGCCGCTTCGCCCTGACGCGCCATCCGCCTCCAGTCGAAGCCGAGCGCCGCCTTGTCGCGTCCGGTGGCGAGTTGCACCCAGATGCGGCTGGGATGGCTCGGCAGCGCGGGCCGGGCCGGGCCGGCATTGACAGCGACTTCGCGCGCCGGCTTGATCCGCCGGATATCGACCGCCCCCCGCGCCGGCGCCACATCGATCGCCGGCCGGGCAAGGTCGCTGAAGGCCTCGGACAAGCTGGGCCGGCGAGCAGGGACCGGCGCTGGTGGAGCCCGCACGATCGGAACGGACGTCGCCGCAGGCGGTAAAGCCGCCACCGGGAAGGGGCCCTGCGGCAGAGAGAACGTCCGCGTAGCCAACAGCCCCGCCGACGTTGGCAAAGGCGCGCCGGCAGAGACAGTTGTCGCAGCTGCTGACGCTGCCGAAAGGGACGGAGCCGCGGGCAATATCACTGCTCCCGCAACCGGCGGAGGCGCTGGTGTCGGAGTAATTGCTACGGGTGGAGCCGGTGCGCGCACCGGGACCGCTTGCGGCACCAGCGCAGGCGCGGTCGCAAGCGGAGACGCCAGACCCGGCGCCGAGGTCACGGCTGCCGGCGCCGTCTCGCGACCGGGCTGCGGCTCTGGGGGCGCAATGCGGGGATCGCGGCGGGTTCGTGATCCCGGTACCTGCGCAACGGGTGCGGCTGCTACTCGTGCCTCGATCGGGGTCCTAGCGGCGTCGCGCGGAGCGGCGCTGCGACCGAGCGGCTCGCCCTTGGGAACCAGGCCTGCATCTGCGGCGGCAACCGCCGGACGGCGCTGCGCGGTGGTGGCATAGCGCGTGACGCGGGGGTCATCCTGGCCAATCTCGGCGGCTCGGGGAAATTGGCCGAAATTGGACGCTGCCGCCTGCTGCGAGCGGGTGAGCCGCGGCATGTAGCGTAAATAGGGCGCGATGCCGCTCGCCAGCTGCGCCGGCAGGGTGGAATTGACCACCGCCACTGCCTCTTCGCTCTGGCCAAGGATTGCCAAAGCAAATGCCCTGGCGCGCCACGCCGCCTTGTCCTGCCGCACGAGCAATGGGGTGATAACGGCTGCGGAGCCGCGCTTGTCGCCCGCAATCGCCAGGCTGATCGCCAGCCGGCGACTGGCTTCGTCATTCGGCCCGGCGGACAGAGCCAGTCGGTAATAGCTCTGGGCCGTGGCATTGTCGGCAACCAGATCATAGGCCAGCCCGCGATCAAGCGCGACCGTGCTGTCCATCGCCCCGCCGCGTTCTGCCTCGTCGAAGAGGGGAATGGCATCGAACGGATTCCCGCTGCCCACAAGCGCGCGGGCGAGGCCGGCCTTAATTCGCGGATTGCCCGGTGTGACCTGATTGGCGCGGCTGAAGAAACCGATAGAGGCATCGACATCGCCGATGGCCAGCGCCGCGTTGCCGGCATCGATCAGCGCGGTGATGTCGCGGGGATTGCGCCCAAGCCGCGACAGCGCGGCATTAAGGGTCATCGAATTGCTGGCGGCGACAGTTTGCCCGGCAACAGATCGCGGATCACCCGCAATGACTTGCTGCGCATGCGCCAGATGCGCCGATCCGGCGATCGCAACCGCCATACCGCCTGCGGCCCACAGCATACACAGCGGCGGTTTGTAGCTCGGCGACTGGCGACCGGGTGACACAATAAGTCCTAGCGTTCCATCGGCAAAACCGCACACTTCGCTGCCGCAAGCCGGCGGCAAAAATTCCGGCACTGCCCCGAACGCTCGTTTGCGTCGTCTAACATGAACCGTCTGCGAATGGCATGGCACCGCCCTCGCGACAGCTGCTTACTGGTTGTTCTGCCGGCCAAGGAATCGCGGAATGCTGATCGAGGAGCTCTCATTACCGTCATCATCGTCATCGTCATCGGCGGAAGGTTTGGTGCCACGCGACAAATTGGCCATGCGCTCGAACAAAGTGCTGCCTGCGCCCATATTCGGTTTGGCCGGCCGTTCGTCGCCCTCGCCCTGATTCGAAACCAAGGCTCGCCGCCGCCCTGGCATCAGCGGCGTTACCGGACTATCGGCCTCCAGTCGGTCGGCCTCGAGCAGCAATTCATCGGCAGGGCCTTCTTCACCCGCCTCGTCGCCGCCTTCGACCTGCTCCAGCCCGAGGTCAAGTGGATCGAGCGGGCTGGGCGAAACCCCGCTCAGGCTGGCATAGCCGCTGCTTTCGACCTGGCCATCCTCTTCAACTTCTTCGCCTTCCTCCTTTGCCCATGCGCCCTGTCCGATAGCGGAGCCGCCGTTGGCAACGGGATCGGGCAAATCAGACGCCAGCGCGGTAGCAACGCCAAGACCGGAATCACCAGGGATTTCCGGTTCGACCTCAAGCTCCTGCTCAGGCTTCGGCGCAGGTTCAAACAACGACTGGACCGGAGTAAGAGCAGGCGCTGCCGGCCGCGCTGGACCGCGCGACAAACCGAGATTGAGCGGGCGGTGCACCTCTTCAACATGCGCCGCACTCTGCTCGATCCCGGTCGCGACCACCGAAACCCGGATTTTGCCTTGCAAATCAGGATTGAACGCCGATCCCCAGATAATGTTGGCCTGCGGATCAACCAGTTCGCGGATGTGATTGGCCGCCTCGTCCACCTCGAGCAACCGCATGTCC
>JANLQW010000120.1:0-7570 GCA_031368085.1 Novosphingobium sp.
TCGTGCCGATGGCCTTTTTCCCAGGGTCTACTGGTGGCATCTATCGTAACTTCTCGGTGACCCTGGCCTTCTCAATGGCGTTTTCGGCGTTGCTTGCGCTGACGCTGACCCCGGCCTTGTGCGCGACCCTGCTCAAACCCAGCCATCACGGGACCGAGGGCAAGGGCTTCTTCGCGCGCTTCAACCGAACCTTTGGCAAGACCACCGATCGGTATGAGGTCGCGGTGGCAACGATATTGTCGCGACCGCGGCGCTGGCTCGGCGTGTTCGCCGCGCTCGTAGCCGCCGTTGGGGCAATCTACATGCTGGTCCCCACCTCATTCCTGCCCGAAGAAGATCAGGGCTATATTGTCACTATCGTCCAGGCCCCGCCAGGCGCGACCCGCGAGCGCACCCAGCTGGCGCTCGAAGAAGTCGAAACGTTCTTCATGGCGCAGCCGCAAGTTCGCCAAGTGATTGGCGTGCTTGGGTTCAGCTTCTTCGGATCGGGCCAGAATGCGGCACTCGCGTTCGTGCCGCTAAAGCCGTGGGACGAACGGTCGGGGGCCGACAACAGCGCTTCGACGCTTGCAGGGAAAGCGATGGGAGCGCTTGCCGGATCGACCAACGCGATGATCTTTTCGCTAGCCCCGCCGCCAATCCCCGAGCTTGGCAATTCAACTGGATTTGCCATGCGGCTGCAGGACCGCGGCGGCCTTGGCGCGCAGAAATTGCTAGAAGCGCGCAACCAAATGCTCGGCATGGCCGGTCAGTCGAAGATGGTCGTTGGGGTGCGTCCCGAGGGGCTCGAGGACAGTCCGCAGCTGAAAGTGCTGGTCGACCGTATCAAGGCCCGCTCGCTCGGAGTGAAGATTCAGGATATCAACGACACGCTGTCAATCGCGTTCGGGTCGGCCTACGCCAATGACTTCAACCGCGAAGGCAGCGTGCTGCGCGTGCTGTTGCAGGCTGAGGCGGCGCAGCGGATGACGCCCGAGGATATACTTCGGCTGCAGGTTCGCAATGCGACCGGCGGGATGGTCCCATTTTCGACGTTCACCACCGCCACCTGGCAAACCGGGTCGCCACAATTGCAGCGCTACAATGGCTTTCCCGCGATGAGCATCGCCGGCAACGCCGCGCCGGGGCGATCGACCGGCGATGCGATGGCTGAAATGGCCAAATTCGCCAGCCAGCTGCCGCCAGGAATTGGCTATGAATGGACCGGATTGTCGCTTGAGGAGCAACAGGCCGGCGACCAGGTGCCGCTGCTGCTTGGCCTGTCGCTGTTGGTCGTCTTCCTGCTGCTCGCGGCGCTTTACGAAAGCTGGTCGATCCCAATCGCGGTGTTGCTTGTGGTGCCACTGGGCATACTCGGCGCGTTGCTGTTCGGGCTTCTTCGCGGGATGCCCATGGATGTTTATTTCAACATCGGGATCATCACGATTATCGGCCTGTCGGCCAAGAATGCGATCCTCATCGTCGAATATGCCAAGGACATGGAAGAAGCGGGCAAGAGCGCGATCGAAGCGACCTTGGAAGCGGTGCGATTGAGGTTCCGCCCGATCCTGATGACCTCGATGGCATTCATCCTCGGCGTGCTGCCGCTGGTTGTCAGCAGCGGCGCTGGTGCGGCTGGGCGGCGTGCGCTCGGCACCGGCGTGATGGGCGGAATGATCACCGCCACTTTGCTCGGCCTGTTGTTCATCCCGTTGTTCTTCGTCGTCATCCGCACCCTGCTCACGCAGCATCGCGAACGGCGTAGTACGCGAAATGCCCCTCCTGGAGACGCAGTTCATGCGTAGTATTGCGATCGTTCTTGTCGCGACCATCCTCGCCGGTTGCTCGCAGAATCCCAAATTTATCAAGCCGGAGTTACCAACCGCGCCGGCTTATGTCGGGTCCGCGGCGAGTGCTGGACCGCGCGCAACCGACATCGCTTGGCGTGATTTCTTCCGTGACCCGCAGTTGCAGGCGCTGATCGAGCGCGCGCTGGTGAATAACCGCGACCTGCGGATTGCGGTGCTGCGGATCGACGAAGCGCGCGGCCAATATCGTATCCAGCGTGCGGAACGTCTGCCTTTCGTCGCGGCCGATGCTGGTGCCTCGCGAATCCGCACGTCGGGCGAGGTCGGGCCGGAGCCGTCGGACAGTACCAACCGGTTCGAGATCGGCACCTCGGTCGACTCGTTCGAGCTCGACTTCTGGGGCCGGTTGCGCAGCCTGAGCGAATCGGCGCGCGCCCGTTACCTGTCGACCACCCACGCCCGGCGCGCGTTTCAGATCATTCTGATTGCCGATATTGCCGAAGCCTACCTTAGCGACCGCGAATATGAGGAGCGCATCGCGCTTGCCGATCGCGCGGTTGCGAGCCGGACGCGCGCGCTCGACATCGGCCGGCTGCGGTTGAAAGCGGGGGTGACGTCGGGGCTCGACTATCGCCAGATCGAGACGCTGCTGACCCAGGCGATTACCCAGCGGACCAATCTTCAGCTGCAACGCGCGCGCAACTGCAATACACTGGAATTTCTGGTCGGCGGATATTCTGCGGACGCCCTGCCGGCACCCCTGACGCTCAGCCAGCAGGGAATCGTCGAGAATATCGCGTCTGGCTTGCCGTCTGAATTGTTAGCCAATCGACCCGATATCCTGGAGGCCGAGGAACTGTTGCGCGCGGCTAATGCCGATGTCGGCGCAGCGCGCGCCGCCCGCTTCCCCCGGATCAGTCTTACCAGTGCGTTCGGCTTCGCCAGTAGCGCGCTGACAAGCTTGATCAGCGGGGGGACGATGACCGCGTCCCTTGGCGGAAATGTCGCTTATTCGTTATTCGATGGCGGGCGCAGCATCGCCAACGTCGGTGTCGCCAACGCGCGGTTGGGGATTGCGGTCGCAACCTACGAGCGCACCATCCAGAGCGGGTTCCGTGAAGTGTCCGACGGGCTAGTCGCGCGACGTTGGCTGATTGAGCGGATGGCCTCTCAACAGCGCGAACTTGAGGCGCAGCGGATGCGTGCCAATCTTGCGACCCTGCGCTACCGCAACGGCGTGTCGGGCTATCTCGAAGTTCTCGACGCCGAACGCGATCTGTTCGCGGCCGAACAGCAGACTGTGCTTACTAGGCGCGAGCAATTGACCAATGCGGTCGACTTGTACGTTGCACTCGGCGGCGGGGTGGATACGGCGGGCGGCTAATGGCCCGTTGAATGGACTGGCGCCCCCTTTGGCAACTGCACCAGATGGCGATGAGGTTGCGTGTGGGGTAGGGCAGGTGCATGCCTCGCCCTCTATAGCCAGCCAGCCCGTTTCGATATTTCCACTCCCCGCCGGAGGTATCAACTCCTTTCCCATGCAACTCGGCGTCCGTTTGCCAACCGGTCTTGCACCGAGCGGCTTCGATCAAAGGCTGCTGGCGAAGCCGATGAGCGCGCAGGCGACAATAAGTATGGTCAACCGCATGAACGAAGCGGGCTCCCCATAGGCGAACACGCCCACCAACACGATCGCGATCGGAACGGTCGCGGCCGAGAGCGGAATGACGATGCTGAGCTGCACTCCCGACGCGATAATCCGCGCGAGCAGGCCGATGCCGACGGAGAACGCCGCCAAGCAGCCAAGCGTCGGCAGCAGCCGGGCAAAACCTGCGGTCATGGGGAGCATCGACAGCGCGATCACCTGCATCACGATCGATGCGAAGAACATAAGCACTATATTCAGGGACAATGCCGACATACCATCTTGCATCTAAATTCTCCTTCAGGTGGACG
Source organism: Novosphingobium sp. (assembly GCA_031368085.1). Taxonomy (GTDB): domain Bacteria; phylum Pseudomonadota; class Alphaproteobacteria; order Sphingomonadales; family Sphingomonadaceae; genus Novosphingobium. The sequence goes on from JANLQW010000120.1 coordinate 3,744, forward strand.
AGGCGGTCTGTCTGTCGCCAAATCATTTGGGACAGTTAGTGGCAAATTCAGCGGAGTGTCGGCCCCATCTGGGGGTTGATGTTAACCTGCAAGCTTACGGTGTTGCAAGCGCCGATGTTCGATGGGGTGCGGTTGCCGCGAGCGCCTGCCCGTCCCGGGCCAGCTCTCAGTGCAAATCAACAGGCTGCCTCCAGTTTCGCATGACTCCCCCGTTTCAGCCGCATATGGCACTGCAAATGAGTATCGATCCATTTTCTCCGCTCGTCTTGTCGCGTGGCCCGGCTCTGCCAAACCGCTTTATGCTGGCGCCCCTGACCAACCAGCAAAGTCATCCCGATGGAACGCTGTCAAACGACGAGTATCGTTGGCTGACCATGCGAGCCGAGGGCGGTTTCGGGCTGACAATGACATGTGCAGCGCATGTGCTGGCGAGTGGACAAGGCTTTGCCGGACAGCTTGGGATCTGGTCAGACGCGCATCTTCCGGGCCTGACTGGACTGGCTGAGGGCTTACGTCGTGGCGGCGCTTCCGCGGTCCAGCTGCATCACGCTGGGATGCGCTCGCCGGCAGATCTCATAGGCGGCCCGCCAGCGTGCCCTTGGGATGACGACAAGACCGGCGCAAGGTCGCTGTCGACCGCTGCGGTCGAGGACATCGTCGAGGCGTTCGTGACGGCGGGCCTTCGAGCCGAGCGTGCTGGCTTCAATGGGGTCGAACTACATTCCGCGCATGGCTACCTTCTCGGTCAGTTCCTGGACGCCGAGCACAATCAGCGCAAAGATCGCTTCGGCGGTTCGTTCGCCAATCGCCGCCGCGTTCTCGATACGATCATCGACCAATTGAGACTGCGTACAGGGCCCGAGTTCCAGATCGGCATACGCATTTCTCCAGAGCGCTTCGGGATCGACACTGCTGAGGCACTCGAGCTTGCCAGCTCTCTGATGACCTCGAATCGCATCGACTATCTCGACGTGTCGCTTTGGGATTGCTGGAAGGAGCCGCTCGACGCTCGGTTTGCCGGCAAGCCGCTCATCGAATGGTTCGCGCAGGTCGAGCGTGGTAGCACACCTCTCGGCGTCGCAGGCATGATCGTCAGCGGTGCCGACGTTACGCGAGCCTTTGCGGCAGGCGTGGATTTCGTTTTGATCGGGCGTGGCGCAATCCTCCACCACGACTTCGTGCGCCAAGTCGCGGCCAACCCTGATTTCGAGCCAATTGCCCGCCCTGTCGCACCCGAACACCTTGAGGCAGAGGGGCTTTCGGACGCCTTCGTCGAATATATGAAAAACTGGAAAGGCTTCGTGGCTGCGTGAACGGTGCGGGGTAGTGCAGGGCCCTACCTACCCGCCTCGGGCAGGCCTCGAGCGCGAGGTGCGAACCGAGGTTATGTCAGGGATGATACGCTACGCCTAAGATCAACTCTTCTTCGAGCGTCGTCTCGGAAACGATTGCGCCATCTGGGGTCTCGATTAGAGTGGCTCACCACATTGGAGGAAGGACAGCTGCGATGCCCAAGGTCCTCATCACTGGCGCCAGCGGCGTGGTCGGCAGTGCCGCGCTTGACCGATTCCTCGACAAGGGCTGGGATTGTGTCGCCGTCAGCCGGCGCGATCCCGAGTTGTCCAGCAGCAAGCCCTACGGGCGGCTGCAGGTCGACCTCGGCGATGCCGAGGCCGCCCGGGCGGCCCTATCGGGGCTAGTCGGCATTACCCACCTCGCCTTCACCGCCGTGGTCGAAGCCGGCGGATTGATCAACGGGTGGACCGACCCGCACTACATGCAACTGAACCTTGCGATGCTGCGAAACACGCTGGAGCCGCTGCTCGCCGCGGGCGGGTTGGAGCAGGTGACGATCCTGCAGGGGACCAAGGCCTACGGCATCCATTTGCACCCGATGGCGATCCCCGCCCGGGAGAGCGACCCGCGCGACCCGCACGAGAATTTTTACTGGCTGCAGCAGGACCTGCTGATCGAGAAGGCGACCAAGCACGGCTTCCGGTGGGACGTGATCCGCCCGCAGCCAGTGATCGGCGGCGGACCGGCCGGGGCGGTCATGAGCCTGACCCAGGCGATCGGCATCTACGCTGCGGTGTGCAAGCAGAACGGCGAGCCCTGCGGCTACCCCGGGGGCGCCTCGTTCGTGTGGGAGGCGAGCGACGCACGCCTGGTCGCGGGCGCACTCGAGTTCTGCGCCTCAACAGAATCTGCGGGCAACCAGGTCTTCAACGTCACCAATGGTGACGTGTTCGAGTGGCGCGCCTTGTGGCCGGCGTTGATGGATCAGCTCGGCGTCGAATCCGGGCCGGACCTGGAGCGCGCACTGTCGACCTATCTGCCGGCCCAGGCGGCTACGTGGGACGCGGTGGTCGCCGAGCAGGACCTTGCCGCGCCGCCCCTGGACCAACTGCTCGGCGAATCCCACCACTTCGCGGACTTCTGCTTCCTGCCAGGACTGGCCCGCGAACAAATCCCCCTGTCGTTCTTCGTCAGCGGGATCAAGATCCGCCAGGCCGGGTTCCATGAGTGGTACGACACCACGGAAACCTTCCGGTACTGGCTCGGAAAGCTCCAGGACCGCAAGCTGCTCCCCCGCTACTGACGGGCCAACGACCCTCCCTTCCGTTTCATCAGCCGGATCACCTCCGGCGACGAGTTGAAACCGCGGAACGGATTCGCAAACTTGCTGATCTCACCGTTTTACCAGCCACTGCCACGCCGTCGAGATTGCTCTGACAAGATCGGCGCGGGCGCAATGACCGCGTCGGTGCCTGCGATGCTAGAAATTCATCGACAGGCTGGCAACGACCGTATCGTCAGTAAAGTCCGTCACTTTGGGGCCGCCCATGCCGACGTACTCCAGCCCCAGCCGGATGTTGTCGGCGGCCTTGAAAGTGATACCAGCCGACCAGTCGACCGTGGTCCGGTCGGCAGAAATCGAATAGGCGCCGTCGGTATAGCCGGCGTGGACCTTGGCCTCGATCGGGATGCCCGGTATCCTCCACACCAGATCGCCGAACAGGTACAGGTTGTCCCTGCCGCCGAGCGCAGCCTGCGCCCACGAATACCATACGCCAACCTTGGGGGCGAACGCCCCGAAGTCGCCGGTCAACTGAACCGCCGTATCGAACGAATCGGTGTTGGGAACAGCCGGGTTGGCATCCGGGTAATGATAATAATAGAGGCTTACCTCGGCGGTAACCGCGGGTGCGATTGCGGCCGCCCAGCCGACGAACAGATCGGCCTCGACCGCGCCGTAGATGTCGTGATTGCCAAGTGTGCTGACAAAGACGCCGCCAAACAGCCCGCTTTCGTGCGCTGCGATCACCGTCGCTTGCACTACCGGCTCGCCTTGCGAATAGGACGTGCCGCGAAACCGGTAATCGCTTGAGATCGTCGTGAGAAGTGATAGCTGGATCGGGTCGGAAGGACTGTCCGGCAACGCCTTTACCGGGGTATCGGCGACATGCCTGGCTACAACAGCAACGTCGACAGGGCCAACGGGCTCACCGGGCGAACTTGCAAGCGCCGTGCCCGGCATAAGCCCCACAATTGCGAAAGTAGTCCTCAAGAGCGCCACGGGCGCGAAGTTCCTCAAAGCGTGCTGCCGCCGTCGAGCCTGAACTCGGCGCCGGTGGCGAAGGCTGCCTCGTCGGACCCGAGATAGACCGCCAGCGACGCCACTTCCGCGGGCTGGCCGAGACGGCCGATCGGGTGGGTGGCGACCCAGCTCGCATAGATTTCGTCACGATTCTCCGCCGTACCGAGCACCTTGTCGATCAGTGGCGTGTGAATGGCGCCCGGGTGGATCGAGTTGCAGCGAATGCCGT
>JANLQW010000193.1:0-5296 GCA_031368085.1 Novosphingobium sp.
AACGCCCCATGGCGAGGTCGCGTGATCGATCACATGGAGCAGCTTGGCGTTGATCTCGTCGCGTTTGGACAGCGTTTCGTCGAGGTCCATCGAGCCCATCACCGTGCGCAGATTGGTCGTGGTCAGCTGCATGATCGCGACATAGAGGTTTGCGACCTCATAAGCCGCCTTTCCCGCATCGAGCACCTGGAAGAAAACGATGGCGTCGACCCCGACCATGGCGTTGTCGCGGGTGATGATCTCCTGACCCGGTATATCAAGCACCTGCTCCATGACATTGACCTTGTGGCCGACGCGGTCGATGAACGGGATGATGACATGCAGGCCCGGTTGCGCCGCCAGTGTATATTTTCCGAGCCGCTCAATGGTGTAGACAAAGCCCTGCCGGACGACGCGCACGCCCATCATCAGGAAAATAACCACCACGACGACCAGCGAAATCAGAAACTCGCCCATTCAATTGCCCCCTATTTTCGCCCGCTATGGTAACGTGCGGGAGGCAGGGAGCAAGTAAAACCGGAACGCTATTCCCGCGAACGGGCGGCTAAAGCGGCCTGCTGGAATTGTGAATCGATCCGCCCCGGAACGGGGAGGACTTGACGTGGTGCAGATTGAGCGTGCACTGCTCTAAAGCTTCGCGTAAATCGCCAGAAGCCGCCCCCAGGCACGGTCGGCCTGCACATGATTGTACATCGGCGTATCGGGCACGCACCAGCCGTGGTCCGCCGGATAGACCTCGATCTCGGCATGGCGACCGGCGGCGGCAGCAGCGTCGCGGAACCGTTCCTTTTCGGCGGGATCCTTGGCATCGTCATTCTCGGCGACGGCAATGAGATAGGATGCCTGCGTGCGGGAGAGCAGCAGATGCGGGCTATCCGGCTTGTCGCTCGCAAGACCGCCGCCGTGGAAGCTGGCGGCCGCCCCTACCCGGCCGGGCACTGCGGCGGCGGTGCGCACGGCGAACGGCCCGCCCATGCAATACCCCTGAGTACCAATCTTGCGCCCCTTGTCGACCGCTGCATGGCCATCGAGGAAACCGACGAAAGCGGTCGCATCGCGGATCGTACCTTCGCCATTAAGCGCCGCGATCAGGGGCCGTAGCTTGGCTTGGCCCTCCGGCCTACGCCATTCCGAAAAACTGGTAATCACCGGCGCCGCCGCGCCGCGATAATATTGGTTGGGGACCAGTACCGCGTAGCCCGAGCCTGCCAGCCGCCGTCCCATAATCATCATCGCATCGCGCAATCCGCCAACATCGGGCCATAGCACGATCCCCGGATGCGCTCCTTTGAACGGGTGAACAAAAAAGGCATCGGCGCTGCCATCGGGTGTCGGGATGCGAACCGTGCTCTCGGTCAGCGCGGCCGTCTGCCCATTGCTCGGACCCGCGCAGGCCGCCAACGTCGCCGCCCCGCCCAGCGCGGCAAATGTACGCCGGGTGACGCCCTGACTTGCCAGCGCCGCATCTTCGGCACCTGCGGTGAATTCATCACACATCGCATCGGTCTCCTGAAACGCTCAATCTCCTGCGAAGTTCAGCTCCAGATTGATATTGTCCGGATCAGACAGAAATATTTGCCGCAGGTCGCCGATCTGGCGGTCGTTGACGCTGTAGTCGATGCCCAGCTCCTCGAGGCGCTGCCTGGTTTCCGCGAAACCCACACAGGTGAGCGAGACATGGTCGATCGGTCCAGTCGCACCCGAGAATATTCGTTCATGCCGCTTCGGATTGAACGCCTGCACGTGGAAAATCGGCTGACCCTGATGGTCAACGATCCACCGGCCGTCGAAATCGGGGATGACCATCGGGAACGGCTGTGCCTCCAGGCCGAGCACCGATTCGTAGAATTCGACCGTTTTTTCCAAATTGGCCGCTACGATATTGACGTGGTTCAAACCATTGACTTGCATCGTTTATCTCCACAGCAACAGGCAGCTGGCTAGCTTCTGAACACCACCGTCCTGCTTCCATTCAGGAGCACCCGGTCCTCCAGATGCAGCCGCACCGCTTCCGCCAGCACGCGCCGTTCAATGTCGCGACCCTTGCGGACCAGATCCTCCGGCGAGTCGGCGTGGGTGATCGCTTCGACATCTTGATGGATAATCGGGCCCTCGTCGAGGTTCGTCGTGACATAATGCGCTGTCGCCCCGATCATCTTGACCCCCCGGGCATGCGCTTGATGATACGGTTTGGCACCCTTGAAGCCGGGCAGGAAGCTATGGTGAATATTGATGCAGCGGCCCGACAGATGCGCCGCCATCTTGTCCGAGAGAATCTGCATGTAGCGTGCCAGAACCACAAGCTCGGCCCCGGTCTGCTTGATCAACGTGCGGACTTGGGCTTCCTGATCGGGTTTGGTGTCCCCGATCACCGGCAGATAGTGAAACGGAATGTCGCCAATCATCGAATGGCTGAGCACCTCGCGCGGGTGGTTGCAGACGATGCCGACGACATCCATCGCCAGCTCGCCGGTCCGCACCCGGTAAAGCAGGTCGCCCAGGCAATGGTCGAATTTTGAGACCAGCAGCAACACCTTGCGCGGACGGTCCCGGCTCCGCAGGCTCCAACGCATGGTGTATTCCGCCGCCAACGCGGTAAAGCCGGCGCGGATCGCCTCCGGGTCGGCCGGGCCGGGATCGAAGGCGACGCGCATGAAGAACTCGCCGTCTTCGACGTCGTTGAACTGCTGCGCCTCGATGATATTGCCGCCCTTGTCGAACAGAAAGCCGGTCACCCGCGCAGTGATGCCGAGCCGGTCGCGGCAGGACAGCGTCAGGATCTGGACATCGGCCATTTGGACTATCTCTTCGCCAGCGCCGCTTCGCACTCTTCAAGCAGCGCTGCGATGATAACCGCAACTGGTTCCTCTTTGGTCACCATGCCGACCGATTGCCCGGCCATCAGCGAGCCGGCCTCGACATCGCCGTCGATCACTGCGCGGCGTAGGGCTCCTGCCCAGAAATGCTCGATCAACAGCTGCGCCTCGCCCATGTCGATGCCGCCCGCGTCGAGCAGCCTGGCGACTTCGACCTGCTTGGCGGTGAATTCCGCCGACCCTTTGTTTCTCAGCGCACGCACCGGGATCACCGGCAGACGCGGATCGACCTGCACCGAGGCCACCGCATCGCGCGCCGAGGCGCGAAAGAACGCCTTCTTGAACAGCGGATGGGCGATGGATTCGCTCGCACAGGCAAAGCGCGTGCCGAGCTGGACCCCGCAGGCACCCATTTCGAGATAGGATGCAATTGCCTCGCCCCGGCCGATGCCGCCGGCGACGAATACCAGATTGTCCTGCGCCAGTTCGGGCAGAATTTCCTGCGCCAGCACCGAGGTCGAAACCGGGCCGATATGGCCGCCGGCCTCCATCCCCTCGATCACCAGCGCGTCGGCGCCGGAGCGCAGCAGCTTCTTGCCAAGCGCCAGGGTGGGGGCGAAGCAGATCACTTTCGCGCCGGTCTCCTTGATCGCCTCGACGCTGCCCTTGGGCGGTATCCCGCCGGCCAGCACGACATGGCCGACCTCATGGACGGTGCAAACCGCGATCAGGTCAAACAGCATCGGGTGCATCGTGATCAGGTTGACGCCAAAAGGCTTCCTCGCCAGCGCCTTGGTTCCGGTGATTTCGGCATCGAGCAGCGCGGGCGTCATCGCCCCGCAGGCGATCACCCCGAAACCGCCGGCATTGCTGATCGCGGCAACCAGATTGCGTTCCGACACCCAAGACATCGCGCCGCACAGGATCGCATGTTCGCTGCCGAGAAAGGCGGCGCCGCGCTGCATTAGGGCGGAAGTGCGTGGGAACTGGGTCATTCAATTCTCCTCCCCTCCCGCTTGCGGGAGGGGTTGGGGGAGGGTCTGTTAGCTAGAAGAGCTTAGCGCCGGATCGAACAGGCCCTCCCCTAGCCCCTCCCGCAAGCGGGAGGGGGAATATTTTACGCCGCCTCATCCACCGCATCCAGCCCATAGGCGGTATGCAGCACCCGCACCGCAAGCTCGGTCTCGTCCTCGTCGATCAGGACCGAGACCTTGATCTCGCTGGTGGAGATCGCCTGAATGTTGATGCCCCGGTCGGCCAGAGCCTTGAACATCGTCGCGGCGACGCCTGCATGGCTGCGCATCCCGACCCCGACGACGCTGATCTTGGCGACCTTGCCATCGGCGATCAGGCGGAAATAGCCGATCGCCTCCTGCTGCGCTTCCAGCATCGCCTGGCACCGCGCCAGGTCCGCCTGCGGCACGGTGAAAGTGACGTCGGTCTCGCCCTTGTCCTTGGCGACGTTCTGAATGATCATGTCGACATTGATGTTCGCCGCGGCGAGCGGGCCGAAGATCGTCGCCACTGCGCCCGGCTGGTCGGCGATGCGGGTGAGCGTGATTTTCGCCTCGTTCTTGTCGGCGGCGATGCCGGTAATCAGCTGGCGTTCCATTTCCATGTCCTCTTGAATCCTGGCCAGTTCGGCATCGCCGACAATCATCGTGCCGGGCAGGGTGTCGGCTGCGGGCGCATCGTCGTCGATAAAGGATGAGAGCACCTGCACCCGCACCCCCTCCTTCATGGCGAGGCTGACCGAGCGGGTTTGCAACACCTTCGAGCCGACGCTGGCAAGCTCCAGCATCTCCTCATAGGTGACGGTCTTGAGCTTGCGCGCCTTGGCGACGATTCGCGGGTCGGTGGTATATACGCCATCGACGTCCGTATATATGTCGCAGCGGTCGGCGTGAACCGCCGCCGCCACTGCTACCGCCGATGTGTCGGAGCCGCCGCGCCCAAGCGTAGTAAGCCGCCCACCGTCGGTCACACCCTGGAAGCCAGGGATCACCGCGATCTCGCCCGCTGCCATCGCGGCGAGCATTTCGGGACAATCGATCGCGCCGATGCGCGCCTTGGCATGGGCGTCGTCGGTCTGCACCGGCAACTGCCAGCCGAGCCAGCTGCGCGCCTTGCAGCCCATCGCCTGCAGGGTGAGCGCCAGCAGGCCGGCGGTCACCTGCTCGCCCGCGGCCACCACCACGTCGTATTCCGCCGGGTCATATAGCGCGTTCGCCTCGCGGCAGAAACCCACCAGCCGGTCGGTCTCGCCGGCCATGGCCGAGACCACCACCGCCACTTCGTGGCCCACGGCCTGCTGGCGGCGCACGATATTCGCGACGCGGCGGATGCGCTCGGTGCCGGCCATCGAAGTGCCGCCGAATTTCATCACGATGCGGGCCACGCCACATAGCTCCCTTGCCAATCCGCAACAATCTTGCCTGCAGACGCGGTGGACCGCACGGCGGGGGCGCTTTAGGAAGACG
>JANLQW010000201.1:0-10712 GCA_031368085.1 Novosphingobium sp.
GGGTACGCGTTTGTGCCGGTTGGGGAGGTTTTGGGGTAGGAAGTGCCGGCATGCATCAAATGTATATTGCAACTGACGTTATATCAGTATATAACTGACATGGTGTCGGTAGCAATATGGATATGATGCATGCTTTACACGTACCCAGTTTTGGACAACCACGAAAGGGGCGTGCTCGAACGCATCGATAAACTGCGACAGGATTTGCGCCACTTCGTTATTCAGAATCCCAAGCGATGGACCGGTCTATTGGCGCGAATGACCCGCGCCAAGGCGTTGCGGGCGTCTAACAGCATCGAGAACATTAATGTTTCGCAAGAGGACGCCATCGCCGCAGTCGATGGAGAAGACCCCGCCGACACGGACCGACCGACATGGAAAGCGGTCGTCGGATACCAAGAGGCGATGACCTATATCCTGCAGCGATGTCGCGACCGAGACTTTCGATTCAGCGTGGATTCCATCTTGGCCATCCATTTCATGATCAGCCAAAGTGATCTTGACGCAAATCCGGGGAACTTTCGGCGTGGGTGGGTTGGCGTACACAACACCCTAACCAAGGATTTGGTACACGAAGGGGTTGATCGCGACTTTCTTGAGCCGCTCATGAACGAACTTATTAGCTATCTAAACATCAATTGCGATCAGCATATAATTATCAAAGCGGCGCTGGCTCATCTAAACCTGACTCTCCTTCATCCCTTTTCTGATGGCAACGGTCGCACAGCCCGTTGCTTGCAAACCGCTGTATTAGCTAATGACGGAATTGTTGCGCAGGAGTTTTCTAGCATCGAGGAGTACATTGGCCGGAATCAACAAGAATATTACGACGTCCTTGCAGCATGTGGAGGTGGCGGATGGAAACCGTTGCGCGATGTCAGGCCTTGGATACGCTTTTGTCTCAAAGGACACTATGTGCAGGCTCAAACGCTCTTGCGTCGGAATGCAGAGCTAGGCCTGGTCTATAGCGACCTGTTGAGCTTGGTGCAGGGGCATGGCCTACAGGAGCGCATGGCGCTAGGCCTTTTGGAAGCAGCTTTCGGAAGCCGGGTCAGAAATGCTTCCTACCGCGTTAGCACCGATGTATCCAACAATCTGGCTAGCCGCGACCTAAAGTTGCTAACGGATGCCGGGTTGCTTATTCCAGAAGGCGAGAAAAGAGGGCGGCACTATGTCGCTAGCCCTGAAGTTTTTACCATACGCCAAAAGCATCGTCGTCCCAAAGGAATCGATGATCCTTTCGCTGATAATATAGCCGAACCAGCGGAGCCACTGCTAATTTAATGCCCAACGAAAGACCTCAAATTAACATTCTCGAAAGCGCGCGCGAGCTTAAGACGACGCATTCTTTTGTTTAATATCAATTCTTCTTGCCCATTCCCTACTCCTCTACTCCCAACTGCTACAGCACAAACGCAAACTCCTCCGCCGTCTCCCGCAGCGACGCGAACCGCCCCGACTTGCCCCCATGCCCCGCGCCCGCAAATTCGGTGCCAAGCATTACGCAGCCTCAAGCACCGAAACCCGCGCGGCATCGCCGGTGCGCGGGGGGCGGATGATGATTTCCACATCGCGCCCCAGCGCGACGATGAATTCCATCAGCTTCTCGACCGAAAAGCCATCGAGCCGGTAGTTGACCAGCGCCGAGACCTTGGGCTGGGGCACGCCCAGGATCCGCGCGGCCTCCACTTGCTTGAGCGCCCGAGCCTTGACGATCCGGTTCAACGCCAAGGCCAGGCGGGTCTTGGTCTGGCGCTCGGCGGCGTCGGGCAGTCCGAGATCGGCGAAGACATTGCCGCTGCCGCGTTCGATCCTCGTCTCGGTCATATCGCCTTTGTCCTTGCCTGATAGTCCGCTTATCGCTCGTCAATGCAATAACCGCATATACCTATTTGAATATATTTGTCAACCCTCCACCCCCAGCTGCCACAACACAAACGCAAACTCCTCCGCCGTCTCGCGCAAACTCTCGAACCGCCCCGACTTGCCCCCGTGCCCCGCGCCCATGTTGGTCTTGAGCAGCAGTTCGCTGTCGCCCACCTTCAGCTCGCGCAGTTTCGCCACCCATTTGGCCGGTTCCCAATAGGTCACGCGCGGATCGTTGAGGCCGGCGGTGACGAGGATCGGCGGGTAGGGCTGGGGCTTCACCTGGTTATACGGCGAGTAGCTGCGGATCAGCTCGAACGCCGCCTTGTCCTCGATCGGGTTGCCCCATTCGGGCCATTCGCCCGGGGTCAGCGGCAGGGTTTCATCCAGCATCGTCGCCAGCACATCGACGAACGGCACATGCGCGGCGACTGCGCCCCACAGCTCGGGATCGGAATTCACCACCGCGCCCATCAGTTCGCCGCCGGCCGAGCCGCCGGAAATGCTGATCCGGCCGGCCTGGGTGAAGCCGCGCTCGATCAGGCCTTTGGCGACATCGACGAAATCGGTGAAGGTGTTGGCGCGCCGCTCCAGCTTGCCCGCCTTGTACCACGCCCGGCCAAGATCGTCGCCGCCGCGGATATGGGCGATGGCGAAGGCGAAGCCGCGGTCGACCAGGCTGAGCCGCGCGGTCGAAAAACCGGGGGGGATGGCGATGCCGTATGCGCCGTAACCGTAGAGGTGGAGCGGGTCTCCAGCATCGCGGTCCTTGCGCATCACCACGCTGACCGGGACTGCGGTGCCGTCGCGCGCAATCACTTCAAGGCGCTGGGTGGTATAGAGCGAGGCGTCGTAGCCCGAGGGGATTTCCTGCACCTTGAGCGGCTCGAGCCGACCCGCCTCACCATTTTTCGTGCCAAGGTGATATTCGTAAACCGTCTCCGGGCTGACCATGCTTTCATAGGACAGCCGCAGCTTGGTCACCGCCCATTCGGGATTGTCGCCCAGCCCGGCTTCATAGCTCGCCTCGGGAAAGACGATTGGCTCGATTCTAGCGGGATCGTCGTAATAGCGCAGTTCGATCTGGTCGAGCCCGCCGCGCCGGCCCTCGATCACATAGAAGTCTTGGAACAGGTCGAAGCCGGTGAGGTAGAAGGCGTCCGAACCCGCGATCAGCGTCGTCCATTCACCCGGACGGTCAAGCGGCGCGGTGGCAAGACGGAAATTTTCGTGGGTGTCGTTGGCGTGGATGAACAGGGTGCCGGCGCGCTCGTCGACATCGTATTCGACGCCCTTCTTCCGGGCCTGGACCAGGATCGCGGGCGCCAGCGGATCGGCCGCGGGTATCAATCGCACTTCGCTGGTTTCGTGATCGCTGGCCGCAATCAGCAGCCACTGCTTGTTGGCCGACAGCGAGGAGCCGACGCGGAAGCCGTCATCGTCCTCGTGATAAAGCTCAATGTCGCTTGAGGTTGGTTGTCCCAGCCAGTGCAGCCGGGCATTGTCGGTTCGCCACTGCTCGTTGGCGAGGCTGTAAACCAGGCCGGTATCGCCCGCGACCCACACCAACGCGGACAGCGTTCCGGGGATTTCGTCCGGCAGCAGTTCGCCGGTCGCCAAATCCTTCACCCGGGCGGTGAAGCGTTCCGAACCATTGTCGTCGATGGCATAGGCGAGCAACCTGCCGTTGTTGCTCACCGACAAGGCGCCGAGCCGGAAATAGTCCTTGCCCCCAGCCAGTGCGACCTCGTCGAGGATCAGCTGGTCAGGGCCGCCGGAAACCAGCTTGCGCCACCACTTTTTATATTCGGCGCCTTCCTCGAACTCGATCCAGTAGAGAAAATCGCCGTCCTTCTGCGGCACCGATGTGTCAGCCTCCTTGATCCGGCCGCGCATCTCCTGGAACAACTGTTCCACCAGCGGAAGCTGCGGCACCATGCGGGCTTCGAACCAGGCGTTTTCCGCCTCGAGATGGGCGAGGATTTCCTTGTCCTTGACCTCGGGATAGCCAGGATCGCGCAGCCAGGCGTAATCGTCGGTAACGGTGACGCCGTGGTGAGTGACCGTAGTTGGTCTTTTCGCGGCGATGGGGGGTGTGGTAAGTGACATCGACCGGCTCTATGTTGTGCAGGACCACCCCGCAACCCGGACCTGCATGCCATGCTGATGAAAACCCACCAAGCCCGTCTCTCAGCGCTGCGCAAGGAGCTGAAGGCCCGCGGCCTCGACGGATTCGTCGTGCCGATTTCCGACGAGCACATGAGCGAATATGTCGGCGGCTATGCGCAGCGGCTGCAATGGCTGACCGGCTTCGGCGGGTCGGCGGGGACGGCGGTGGTGCTGGGCGATGCGGCAGCGATCTTCGTCGACGGGCGCTATACGCTGCAGGTGCAAGACCAGGTGGATGGCCGGTTCTACTCCTATGAGAGCGTGCCGCAGACCAGCGTCGCCAAATGGCTGGGCGAACATGCCGCGCCTGGTGCGCGGATCGGTTACGATCCGTGGCTGCACGGCAAGGGCTGGGTCACGGCCGCCGGCAAGGCGCTGGCGGGAAACCAGGCTGAACTGGTCGCGGTCGAGACCAATCCGATCGACGCTATCTGGGCCGACCGCCCCGCTCCTTCGCTCGCCCCCGCGCTGGTTCATGAAGAGTGCTTCGCCGGCCAGTCGAGCGAGGCCAAACGTGCCGCCCTTTCGGAATGGCTGGCGGAGAAGAGGCTGGATGCAGCGGTGATATCGGCGCTGGATTCGGTTGCGTGGCTGCTCAACATCCGCGGGTCCGACGTCGAGCGCACCCCAGTGACGCTGTCCTTCGTCATTGCCCATGCCGATGGCACCGCCGATCTGTTCATCGATCCGGAAAAGCTGACGCCGGCGCTCACCGCTCATCTCGGCAATGCCGTACGCACCGCCCCGCGCGAGGCGTTCGTGCCGGCGTTGATGGCGCTTGGGGGCAAGCGGGTCGCGGTCGATCCCGAGCGTTCGGTGCAGGCAATCTTCTCAGCGCTGGAGGTCGGCGGCGCTACCATTGCCGAGCACCGCGATCCTACCGTGCTGCCCAAAGCGCGCAAAAATCCCGCAGAACAGGCCGGTCAGCGCGCTGCCCAAGCGCGCGACGGCGCGGCAATGGTGCGGTTTCTGCACTGGCTGTCGGTCGAAGGCCCCACCGGAGCGGTCGATGAAATGACCGCCGCCGAGCGCCTGCACCAGTCGCGCCGCGAGACCGGCGAGTTGCGTGACCTGTCGTTCGATACGATCTCAGGCAGCGGACCAAACGGCGCGGTGGTTCACTACCGGGCGAGCGAAGAAACCAACCGCAGCATTGAGCCAAGCTCGGTCTATCTCGTCGATTCGGGTGGCCAATATCCGGACGGCACCACCGACATCACCCGCACTCTGTGGATCGGGCCCGGAGAACCGCCTGCCGAGGTGCGGGACCGCTTCACTCGCGTGCTCAAAGGCCATATCGCACTCGCCCGCGCCGCCTTTCCCAAGGGTACCCTCGGCAGCCAGCTCGATGTGTTGGCTCGGCAGTTCCTGTGGAGCGCGGGAGTCGATTATGCCCACGGCACCGGCCACGGCGTCGGCAGCTTCCTGTCGGTGCATGAGGGCCCGCAGCGCATCGCCAAAAGCTCCGGCGCGCAAAGCGGCACCGAACAGGAGCTGCTGCCCGGCATGATCCTGTCCGACGAGCCCGGCTACTACAAGTCCGGCGCCTATGGCATCCGGATCGAGAACCTGCTGCTGGTCGTGGAGCGCCGAATCGACGGGTCGGAGGGCGATTTTCTCGGCTTCGAAATGCTCACCTACGCACCCATCGATCGCGTGCTGCTCGATCGCTCCCTGTTGAGCGATGACGAACTGGGTTGGTGGAATGATTACCACGCCCGGGTGCTGCAGATCGTCGGTCCGCAGGTCGATGGTGCGGCGCTGGACTGGCTGAAGGATCAATGCGCTCGGTTGTAAAAAGTGCGGCGTCTCTTCGGCGCTCGCGATGCGGGCACACGGTACCACGCCGGATTGGGCCGGCTTCAACCCCGCGACAATCGGCCGGTAGATGCGATGTCGAAATCCGGGTCGCCCCTGTCACTCCCGCTTCGCCGCACGGCATCTTCATCAATTTTGGGCGCTAACCGAAGAATTGCTATGAAGAAAAGCGCGGGGCGATGCACGGCCGGATGCGGGGCCGTGGCGGCACAGGCCGGCCGGACGAAACCGCACTGCCCCCGTCCGCTGCTCTGGACCATTGATCCCGCAATCAAACGCTGTCATTCCGGCGCGATCACATGAAAGAGCCCGAACAGCCTCTGCTGCTGGTCGTCGATGACGAAGCCACTCTCCGCGAACCGCTCGCTGAATATCTCTTGCGCCAGGGGTTTAGGGTTGCCGAGGCTGGCAGCGCCGCGCAGGCGCGTATCCGCCTGCGCGACGAGACGCCCGACCTGGTTTTGCTCGACATCATGATGCCCGGGGAAGACGGATTGTCGCTGTGCCGGCATCTGGTCGAATCGCGCGCGCTCCCGGTGATTTTTCTGACCGCGCGCGGGGAAGCGACCGACCGTATCGGCGGGCTCGAAATCGGTGCCGACGATTATGTCGTCAAACCCTTCGATCCGCGCGAACTGGTCGCCAGGATCCGCAGCGTACTGCGCCGCGCGGGCCGGGGCGGGCAGCGGCAAGTCGAGAACGAGGCATTCGAATTCGAGGGCTGGCGGCTGGACCCGCTCAAGCGGCGGTTGACCGACCGGGAAGGCGCGGTAGTCGCTATTTCCTCGGCCGAATTCCGGCTACTGATGGCCTTTCTCGAACATCCCCGGCAAGTGCTTGACCGTGACCGGCTGCTCGACATGGTCCAGGGCCGCGAAGCGCATCTGTTCGATCGTGCCGTGGACAATCAGATCAGCCGCCTGCGCCGAAAAATGGAGGAAGACAGCCGCACTCCGCTGCTGATCCAGACTGTGTGGGGCGGCGGCTACATGCTCGCGGCTGACGTGCGCCGCATCCCGGTGGACACTGTGAGCGGGGACGTGTGACGGGGCGGTTCGGGCCCCGAAGCCTAAAGGGCCAGATGCTGCTGGCCGTGGCGCTCGCGCTGCTGCTTGCGCAAGGCGTCAGCGCACTGCTGCTCTACCGCGCTCAAGCCGAGCGGCGCGAGGCCATGCAGATCAGCGCGGCGGCGTTCCGCCTGCTGCGGGCAAGCCGCACCGGCGAGATCGACCGTCCGCCCTGGGGATTGGCGGGTTCGCACGGGCGCGGATTTCGGATCGAACGAGGCACAAGTTCGCCGCTGCTGCTGGGCGAAACCCGCGACGCCGCCGGCGAGGCAAGCCTGCGCCAGATGCTGGCCGACCAGGATGTCGACGTCAGCGATATTATGGTTATCCGCCGGCCGGTGGACAGCGATCCCCTGGCCTTGGGGCGTTTTGCCGAGGGCAGCGGCAAGTTTCGACAGCAGCAGGGGCCGGCGCCCGATCGGCTGCTTGTGGCCGCCATTCACCTGCCGGAAGGCGAATGGCTGGTCGCGCGGGTATTCGTTCCGCCGGGCGAGCCGATGCTGATAGCCTCGCTAATCGGGCAGACGCTGCTAATTTATACGGTTCTGGTCGGGGCGATCGCGCTGATGCTGCGCCGCATCACCCGTCCGCTGGCGACACTCACGGGCCGGCTCGAGCGCTTTGCTGAAACCCGAGATGCGGGCGGACAACTTGCCCCCGAGGGGCCGGACGACATCCGCCGGCTGATCATTGCCCATAATGCAATGGAAGGGCGGATTGCCGCTCTGCTCGACGAGAAGGACGTGATGCTCGGCGCAATCGGCCATGACCTCAAGACACCCCTTGCCGCGCTTAGGGTCCGCATTGAGAATGTCGATGATGAGCGCGAACGATCGCGCATGGCGGCAACGATCACGGACATCACCCAGTCGCTCGACGACATTCTTTCCCTTGCCCGCGCGGGCCACGCGCGCGAGGCGCGGGAAATGACCGAGCTTTCCGCGCTGGTCGCCTCGCTGGTCGAGGAATATGAGGATATGGACGAACCGGTGACGCTGGAGACCAACGGCCGCATCGTTTTGCCGCTGCGCGCGACCTGGCTGCGCCGGGCGATCCGCAATCTGATCGACAACGCGCTGCGCTACGGCCACTCAGCGCGGGTTTCGCTGGGGCGCGAAGGCCCGTCGGCGGTCATCCGCATCGACGATAACGGACCGGGCATTCCCGATCAAGACATGGCGCGCATGTTCGAACCTTTCACTCGCGGCGATCCTTCGCGCAACATCGGCACCGGCGGGGCCGGGCTGGGCCTGGCCCTCGCTCGCGCGATTGCCGAGCAGCACGGTGGCTCGCTGGTACTGACCAACCGGCGCGCGGCTGACGATGGAACTGCGGGACTTACCGCGATTTTGCGCCTGCCACTGGGCTGAGCGAGACGAAATCACCGCGCCACGCCGGAACCTGCAAGTCACCATTCGTTTCTGCTTCCATGCCAAGTCAATCCCCGACAACGCGGTAATGTTCCTGGGCTGGTCCTCGACGCTGTGGGTCGTGCGCCACGGGCAGAGCGCCGGCAATGTCGCGCGCGACAAAGCTGCTGCTGAAGGTCTGGCGCGGATCGCACTGACCAGCTGTGATGTCGATGTCCGGCTATCAGTCAAACCGGCGCATCGCCCGTGCGGCTCGCCGCATAGCGCGAGTTGGGCAAGGTAGCGAAGGAACCGTTGGCACGCTGTAAGGTTCATGCGTCGTCTCTCGCGCGATGCCGTAAATTTGCCGAAGCCGGTGATTGGGTCGCGCGACGGTCTGAACAGCACTGGAAAGGGTCAATCATGCTTATGAAACTGGGAATCGCCGCCGCCGTTGGCTACGGCATTTATCGTTATGCGAAGTCCAATCCTGATATGGCAAAGGCGTATTTGGAGCGCGGTTCGGGCACCGGCAGAGCAGGTTCTGATGATTATGCCAGTCCCTATTCGCCTCGCGATGACCTTACTGGCGTCCCGGGCATCGGGCATTCAGGCATAGCCGCACAGGCCAACCGTACTCCGCACCTAAGTTAGCCGCAATAAATTCAGTGTCGTGTAATAGCGCGATCACAGAACGGGATGCGATTGGGTCCATCGCATCCCGTTTCAATATCCCGCTACGATCTATCGCTTGCAGCAAAAACCGGCGATCAGTGTTTCGTCTTGCTAGGCCTATCGCTCGTGCGGCGGTCAGCTTCGCCTTTTTCTATCCTCAGTATCAGTGCTGGATCCGGCTCGAAAACAACCGGTTCGGCAGTCTCTTCAGTCTCTTCGCTGGATACGTCAGGGCCGTTAGGGTCACCATTTGTTTTTGGCCCCTTTTTCGATTGCTGGGTCCAGCGCCCATCGGGAGTTGATGCCGTCCCGGTTACGTTTCGCGAATCCTTTGGCTCGTATTCACCGCCGCCAGCCATGGTATTACTCCTTGATGCAAGCCCAGTGGCTCGAACCCAATCAACGTAAGCATGACTGATATGTTCCGGGCGTTGCGGCACCTTCACCGTTCGCCTCCCACGGCCCAGCTGGAGTTTTAGCGGATCTGAGGCTAAAACGAAGCGAGGTTCGGTTTGGGCGGTGCTGCTTGGATATCGCGAACAGCAAGCGTTTCGTCACCCGCAGACGCGAAGTGAAATGGACGCGACTGCATGTGTTTTGGATTTAATCAGTGAAGCCCAAGATTCGTCGAAACAGGTTTGGGCGTTCCATCGGCTGAATTCGCCCATGGATCAATCGTCGAAGATGTTCGTCCTGCGCCTGACGCGGCAAGCCGCTTTCCCTTGATCCGCTCGCATGCACTCTGAAAGCAGTCACGATCATCCCCTTTCTGAAGTTGCCTCACCTGCTGATCATAACCACGACAACAGCAATTTGTTCCCGGTCAACCGAGATCGTCCGGTTCGTCCCATCTCCACCAATCTATCGGGAGGGTTTTTGCAAAGAGTGGGCAAGGCCGAGCCGAATTGCCTATCGAATTTCGCCGTGAAGCGTTATCCTGCCACATTGCTATCGATGAGGCAGCGATGATCCCAGAAGGCAGCGCAATTTGGCGGCTGGTGACGGCGATGCTGGGCGAGGACCGTGCCGGCGACGTGTTGGCGGTGATGGCGATTGACCCTCGCCTTGGCGAAGGCGCACGTCAGCAAAGCCGGGCGCAGATTGCCATGGTTCTGAACATCGTCCTGTTTTCCGATCTGCTGACGCGCGTGGCCTCTGCGGCGGCCTATGTCGCGCAAGTCCGGGCAGAGGGACGCACGGTCTGCTTCGATCACGGCGCGCTGCGCACCATCGATGGACCGAGCGGGGCGCTGCCGGCGGGTACTGCTGCATTCTCCCGAATTCTCGAACCGCTCGGCTATGCCGTGGCTGGAAGCTACCCGCTGCCGAAACTGACGATGACTGGCCGCGCATTCGCTCACCGGGATATGGCCGAAAGCGTGCCGCAGTTTTTCGTTAGCGAATTGCATGTGGACCAGTTGCCCGAAGCGGCGCGCGATGCGGCGCGGCGCATCTTTGACAATTCTGTCGATCCGCTGGGCGAAGCTGAACGGGAGATGCTGGGAGCGCTCGCCAGCGACGGGCGATGTTCGTTCGAGACAGCCCTGGCCGGCCTCCCCGGCGTGGTTGCAGCGTTCGGGCGGCACCATGAAACCCCGGCGCTGGCTGATTACGAGATCATGCGATCCGCGACCGCAGAGGGCGCCTGGATTGCTACAGAAGGCAACGGTTTCAATCATGCGACTGATCGCGTGCCCAATGTGACGGCGCTGGCAGCGCAGTTTCACCAGCGGGGCTGGCCGCTCAAGCCCGAGGTCGAAGTGTCGGC
>JANLQW010000225.1:0-3175 GCA_031368085.1 Novosphingobium sp.
CGCTGATGGTGCTGTTCAAGGACGGCAAGCAGGTGGCGCAAAAGCTCGGCGCCGCGCCCAAGAGCCAGCTCAAGAGCTGGCTGGAGAGCGTGCTTTAGTACCTGGCAAATTTACAAGCCCGCCATCCGCTCGGCCAGATCATCCCAAAGCGCCGGGCTCGCGGCGCCAAGCAGTCCGGGCCGATCCGCCTCGCTGACCTTGTAGGGTGAGCCATCCGGCCGTGCCGCCTTGCCGCCGGCCTCGTTGAGCAACAGCACCCCGGCGGCGTGATCCCACGCATAGGTGCGCTCGAAGATTGAAATGTCGTTCTGGCCGAGCGCCAGCCGCGGATATTGCTCGGCCGCGCAGCGCGGAATATCGACCAGCGTGTAGTGCGGAGCGATCTTGGCCCTGAGCGCCTCGCGCCGGTCCGGATCGGCGAAGATCAGCGAAATGGCGGCAATCGGCGGCTCGATGCCGCTGGCCCGCGCATGGATGCGCTCACCATTCACGAACGCGCCTTCACCGCGCCGGGCATGGCAGAACCGGCCGGTTAGCGGATCCAGGATCCAGCCGGCGATCGTCTCGCCCGCCTCGGCCAGTGCGACCAGCACGCCGAACGGCGGCTTGCCGGCGGCGAAATTGTTGGTGCCATCGACCGGATCGATGATCCAGCACAATGCATCGCCCAGCCGCTCAAGCAGCAAAGGATTCGCATGCGCCGCTTCCTCGCCGACAATGGCGGCCTCGGGCAGCAGCCGGGCGAGATGTTCGGCGAGAATTGCCTCGGCCTCGTGATCGGCGATAGTGACGACATCGTCGGGAGCCTTGGCGCTCACTTCATGGGCGGCAAGCGCCTGGAAACGCGGCAGGATAGCCCGCTCCGCCGCCTCCAGCATGATGGCGCGGACTTGCCTGGTGAGTGCGTCCAACAGAACCTCTCCCGCTTTTGCTGAGCATTTGCGTCCGAACCCCTCCTTACACCGGCTACCCTGAGCTTGTCGAAGGGCTGTACTTCTTCCTTGGTCTGAGCACCAAGCCAAGAAGAAAAGCAGTGCTTCGACAAGCTCAGCATAGGCGGTTTTGGGTGGATCGCATTTCCTGCCTGCCACTCAACTTCGATAGTCCGCATTGATCGAGATGTAGCCATGCGTCAGGTCGCAGGTCCACACCGTTGCGCGGCCCTGGCCAAGGCCGAGGTCGACACCGATGCTGATTTCGCGGCCCTTCAGATGCTCGGCTACCGGGGCTTCATCGTAATTTTCAACCGCTAGCCCATTTTGCGCCACCCACTTATCGGCAAAGCGGATGCCGAGCTTGTCGCGATCCGCAGGCTCGCCGGCCTTGCCGACCGCCATCACCACCCGGCCCCAATTGGCGTCCTCGCCAGCGATCGCCGTTTTGACCAGCGGCGAGTTGGCGATGGCGAGGCCGATGGCCCTCGCGCTGTCGTCGCTGACCGCGCCCTCGACAGTGATCTCGATGAACTTTTGCGCGCCTTCGCCATCGCGCACGACGAGATGCGCGAGGCTCCGGCAGACATCCTCCAGCGCGGCGGCGAAGGCATCGGCGCCGGGGCTGTCGAAGGAGGCGAGGGGGGCATTGCCCGCCTTGCCGGTGGCGAAGGCGAGCACGGTGTCGCTGGTGGAGGTATCGCTGTCGACTGTGATGCAGCTGAATGTCCTGCCATTGGCCGCTCTGAGCAGCTGCTGCAGGAAGGCCGGCTCGACCGCGGCATCGGTGAAGATATAGCCCAGCATCGTCGCCATATCAGGCGCGATCATGCCGCTGCCCTTGATGATTGCGGCCAGGGTGACGGTCTTGCCGCCGACCACTGCCTGCGCGTATGCGCCTTTCGGAAAGGTGTCGGTCGTGCCGATGGTGCGAGCCGCGTCTTCCCAGGAACAGGGTGCGGCCACCAGCACGGCGCTGACCCCCGCGTGCGCCTTGTCCTTGGGCAGCGGCACGCCGATAACGCCGGTTGAGGACACGAACACCTCAGCCGGATCACAGCCCAGTTCCTCGGCAACCTGCGCCATGATCTGCTCGACCGCCTCGCGTCCGCGAAAGCCGGTGAAGGCATTGGAATTGCCGGCATTGACCACCAGCGCCCGGGCACGGCCGGCCTTGACCTGCTCGCGGCCCATCTCGACCTCGCTCGAACAGCAAACGTTCCGGGTGAACACCCCGGCCACTGCGGTGCCTTCGGCCAGCTCGACATAGGTGAGGTCGCAGCGGTCCCAGTCCTTGTAGCCGGCGCGGGCGATACGCGGGGTGACGCCTGCAATCGCCGGGATCGCGGGGAAGGGGACGGCGAGGGGTGAGATGGGATCGGTCATCGTCTGGGCCTAGCGCCCCTCATGGCGAGGTCAAGGGAGCGGGAGGAAATGCGCGAGGCGGGATAGACGCATCGCTGCGGCATGCCTATATGCCCCGCCGATGGTTCGCATCATGCTCGCCCTTCTCGCCCTGCTGGGCTTCGCGGCACAGTCCGTTCCGGCTCACGCGCGGCTGAGCGGCGCTGGCGGAGCCGAGGTCGGGTCGGTCGAGGCAAGGCCCGCAGCGGTTGGAGCGGTTTTTGCGAAACGATCCCCCGCCGCACCCGCCAAAGTCCATGTTGCGGCAAGGGCTGAGATTCCCCGCTGGCATACCGTGCGCATCAATGTGTTCGCGCCAACCGTCCGCTTGCGGATAGACCGCTCGCACGAATAGACGCGCCTGCTCATTTCGCCGTTTTCCCCGGATGGCTGTCCGCTTGACGACACACGTCACGCGAGGCGAAGCCGCCAACCCGTATCGAGCAGGAATCCCATATGTTAGGCGCCATCGCCAAGGCCGTATTCGGCTCATCCAACGACCGCTATGTCAAATCGCTCGACAAGATCGTGCGGCAGATCGCCGCCTTCGAGCCTGACATGGAGACGCTGAGCGACGACCAGCTGGCGGCGCAGACCGCCAAATTCCGCCACATGCTCTCCGAAGGCCACAGCCTCGACGATCTGCTGCCCGAGGCCTTCGCAACGGTGCGCGAGGCCAGCAGACGCACGCTTGGCATGCGCCACTTCGACGTGCAGATGATCGGCGGCATCGTACTTCACCGCGGCGAAATCGCCGAAATGAAGACCGGCGAGGGCAAGACGCTGGTGGCGACATTGGCGGTCTATCTCAACGCGCTCGAAGGCAAGGGCGTCCACGT
>JANLQW010000251.1:0-9723 GCA_031368085.1 Novosphingobium sp.
GGCCATCAGGAAGACATTGCCGATGCGGATGCCGGGTGCGCCGGAATAGCGGTTGGGGATCAGCAGGGCGCCGCCCGGCACCCGCGCCATCCGCAGCCGCGCCTCGTTCACCCCGCCGCGCGTCTCATAGTAATCCTCGAGGATCTTGCGCGCCACCGGATGGACTTCAACCCCGAGCCCGAGCGCCTCGGCGACGGCATCGACGGTGATGTCGTCATGCGTCGGGCCGATCCCGCCGGTGGTGAACAGATAATCGTTGCGGGCCCGCAGCGTGTTTACCGCCTCGACAATCGCCGCAGTATCGTCGCCGACAACGCGAACTTCCTTAAGCCGAATGCCCTGCACACCGAGCCAGCTGGCGATCTGGGCGATGTTCCTGTCATGGGTGCGGCCCGAGAGAATCTCGTCGCCGATAACGATCAGGGCGGCGGTGTAAATGCGACCGGGGTGGTTCGAAGAATCGGGCATGAGGCTGGGTTAGGACATAGCGGGGAATGGGCAAAGGGGAAGCGGTTGGGACCAGTAATTGCGCAAACCTAATAATCAATCCGGCTGCGGATTGCCAGTTGCGCCCGGTTTTGCCACAAGCCCGCCATGCCTGTCATTGCCGCTCGCCGCTATACCGCCGGCGCTTCTTCCGAACATGCCATCGCCATCGACGGCGCGCCGCGCGGCGAGCAGCTGCCGCATGTGTTCGACTGGGTCGGTCTTGCCGAGCCCTTGCCGGAGGAAATGGAGCTGGTCCGCGGCCAGTTCGGCCTGCATCCGCTGGCAGTGGAGGATGCGCTCAATCCTCAGCAGGCACCCAAGGTCGAAGTGTTCGGCAAGCATCTGTTCATCGTCGCCCGCACCGCCGCGATCGAGGAAGGCGAAACCATTGCCTATGGCCAGACGGCGATTTTTCTCGGGACCGACTTCATCGTCACTGTGCGTTTTGGCTCGGGCAGGGCGCACGCCAAACTGCGCGAGCGGCTGGAGCTTAATACCGAACGGTTGGCCGAAGGGGCGGACTTCGTCGCCCACGCCATTCTTGATTTCATTGTCGATGGTTATCAGCCGATCATGGACCGGTTGGAGACTGCGGTCCAGGCGATGGAGGAGCGCGCGATCGAATTCTTCCCGGAGCCTTCGACCATCCGCCGCATTTTCCGCCTGCGCCGGCAGTTGCGCCGGTTCGAACGGATTATCGGGCCGATGGAGGAAGTCTGCGATCGGCTCGCCACTACCAGCCTGCCTGCGGTCGATCTCTCGGCCCAGATCTGGTTTCGCGACGTGCTCGATCATGTCCGGCGGTCGCTGGCGCGGATGCGCGGCCTCAAGGAGACGCTTGCCAGCATTGTCGAGACCTCCAGCTTTCTCGAACAGCACCGCCAGGGCACCATGACCCGGCAACTCGCCGCCTGGGCCGCGATCCTTGCGGTGCCGACGGCGATTGCCGGGATTTACGGGATGAACTTCAAATTCATGCCGGAGCTTGAGTGGCGCTACGGCTACTTCGCGGTGGTCTCGGGGATCGGCCTGATCTGCCTGGGCCTGTGGCTGCGGTTCCGGCGGATCGGCTGGCTGTAAGCGGTTTGGCCTTGCATCAGCGAGGAGTGGCTGGGCCTTCCAGCACTGTCCGGGCGAAAGGTGCTTGCCGCCTTAGCGCCGGGGCACCTAGAGAGCGAAGCATGAAAACCATTAGGGAGCAAAATATGACACCGCAAATCGGACGCGTCGGCGTCTGGTCGATGGAATTGCGCTTTGGCGATGCCGCCGCAATTGACGAGGCCGCCGCTGAACTCGATGAGCTGGGCTACGGTGCGCTGTGGATTCCTGGTGGGATCGACGATGCGGTGCTGGGCGATGTCGACCGGTTGCTGTCGGCGACCCGGCGGATCGTCATCGCCACTGGCATCATCAATATCTGGAAGCAGGAAGCCGCCGATGTTGCGGCCTGGTGGAAGGGGCAGTCGGCCGACCGGCAGGCGCGGCTCTGCCTGGGGATTGGCGTAAGCCACGCGCCGCTTATCGGCGAGGGCTGGATGAAGCCGGTCGCCAAGGTGCGCTCCTGGATTGATCAGGCCGAAGCCGCCGGTCTGCCCGAAGAGGTGATGTGCGTTGCCGCGCTCGGCCCGCGGATGATGGCGCTTGCCGGCAAGCGCACCGGCGGCGCGCATCCCTATCTGGTCGATCCTCGCCATACGGCAGAATCGCGTGCCATTCTTGGGCCTGGCAAGTTGCTGGCGCCCGAACAGGGCGTGGTGCTGGAGAGCGACCCCGCCAAAGCCCGCGCGCTCGTGCGCGAGGCGCTCGCAATGTATCTGACGCTGCCGAACTACACCAACAGCTGGCGTCGCCTCGGCTATTCCGAAGATGACGTTGCCACGGTCAGTGACCGGCTGGTCGACGGCATCTTCGCCTGGGGTAGCGCCGCCCAGATCGCCGAGCGGGTGAAAGCGCACCACGACGCCGGCGCCGATCATGTCTGCATCCAGGCAATCACCGGCGCTGGCATTGAAGGCGCGCGCGAGACCTGGCGCGAACTGGCGAAAGTGCTGCTGTGACGATGCCGCAGCCTGACCGCATCGGTAACTAGAGCATCGTCCCGATTATCTGACCCAAAACCGTCTATGCTGAGCTTGTCGAAGCACTGTCTTTTTCTTCGTGCTTCGTGCGCAACCGCCTGAAGAAAAAGCAGTCCTTCGACAAGCTCAGGAAAGACGGGGTGGGGGATGGAGGTGATTCACATTTCCCAATCGCCGCTCTGGCCAGAATTGAAGCGTCCCTAACCCCTCCCCGCCGGGGAGGGAATTCAGACCTCGTTGCAGAAATCAGAAGTCGACCTGGGCGCGCAAGGCGACCGAATCGGTCGAATACTTCTGTTCGTTGACCGGAAGTGTCGAGCCCGGGTTTGCCGCCGCCGCGAAAGGCCCGCCCTTCACTTCGGTGTGGATGTAATTCAGCAGGAACCGGACATAGTCAGTCGGGATCCAGGTCAGGCCGGCGAGGAAGCCCATCTGCGTCCCGCCCCGCGCTTCGCGGCTGGTGACGGCGGCGAGCGAGGTTACGCCGGTGGCGAAGGTGGTGGTCGGCGCAGAAATCAGCTTGGCGTCGTTGAGATCGAGGTAATCGAACCTGCCGATAAGCTGGAATGCGCCCATGCCGCCCTTGCCGACGGGATGCAGGACCTTGGTGCGGTCCCACAGCCCGTTCTTGTAGCCGCGGGTCTCGCCGGTGAGGAAGTAGCCCACTTCGAAGTGGCCGCCCCAGAAGGTTGGGTTTTCGAACGGCGTTACGCCGGTTCCGCCGGCGAAGGCGTCAAGCCCGGTCGCCATGGCGCCAGGCCGGTAAGTGCGAACCTTCAGCATCTGCGCCTCACCGCCAAGGTGCAGAGATTTGAACACGCCGTAAGCTTCGACTCCGAAGATGTCGTCGCCACGCGCGGCGATGTTGCCGGTATCGACAAATCGCTGGTCGGTCGTCTGGAGGAACGGACGGGCGCGATAGCGGGCAAACTGGTTGGTCGAAGGTGCCCCCGTTGCGACTGACGCGACGCCATTATTATTGGCCTGGAACTGGCGGTGCTGGTAGCTTGCCCCGAGGTGGACGAAGCCATTGCCGACATAGGGGGCGTAAGACATGCGCGCCGCGCCGATCCAGCCCTTGTTATCGATCGAGGCATCGATCGAATGCGCGGCGAAAATGCCAGCGTCGAGGCGGAACAGATTGTCGCTCGACTTATACCCGGCGGACAGTCCCACCCTGCGGGTGTTGACAAAGGCGTCGTTGACCTGCGCCCGCTCGATGAAGCTCGACCAGCGCGAACTCGTCTGCTGCTCCATGCCATCGAGTGGTTCCTGGTTACCCAGCGTCAGGCCGAACGGCTTGTTTGCCGGTGCGTAGGTGACGATGACGTCGCCGAAACCAACGGTGCCGTTGGCATAATCGACTTCCCCCTTGTAGCCGAAGCCGCCAGGGATGGTCCCTTCCGCGCCGATGCGGAAGCGGCGAACGCGGGCGTTGAAGCCGAGGTTGCGATTAACGATGAAATTGTCGGGCTTGCCGGCATAGGCGGCATCGAGCATCAGCCGTCCGCGGACCTTGAAGCTCCAGCCCTCGTCCTTGTCTTCGAGCAGCGGCGCCCCCTTCCACGTCGGCGAGGCCTTGGTCACCTGCACCTTGAGCGTATCGAGCTGCGCCTGGAGGCCGGCGATCTGGGCTTCGAGCACAGCGGTCCGCGAATCGGAGGCCGAGCGGCTGGCCTCTTCCTGGCCAACCGTCAGGACCGAAGGATCGTCGGGCGAAGGTGCGTCGGCGGGCGGTTCGGCTTCTTTTTCGGCCGATTGCGCATAGGCCATCGGCGAAAGAGCAAGAGTGCTGACGCTGGCCATGATGAGCCAGGCCGTGCGGCTGGAAATTGTTTTTTTCATTTTCGGAGTTCTCACTTGAGACCGGCCGAGGTGATCGGCGTCATGCTGGTGGCGAAGCGCTGGCTGCGCAGGCGGATGGCGTCGCTAAGGGCGATAAGGCCGGCCTGCCGGAGATATCCGCTCGGGCCAAATGTCGTTTCGCGGACGAACTCGGCGGCAAAGGCGCGGATGCCCGGAATGGCGTTCAGATGCGCGTTCTTGACGTAGATATACATCGCCCGCGCGCCCGGGTAGCGGAAGCTGGCAATGGTCTCATAGGTCGGCGCCACGCCGTTCAACGAAATGCCCTTGATCCGGGTCGGGTTCTCTTCAAGGTAGGAATAGCCGAACAGCCCCACCGTGCCAGGGTTCGCCTCAAGCTTCTGGACAATAAGATTGTCGTTCTCGCCCGACTCCACATAGACGCCGTCATCGCGGACGGTCTTGCAGATCGCGTTGTAGCGCGCTTCGTTGGGCTTCTTCATTGCCGCCATGGCCGGGCTGGTCGCGCAGCCCGGTTCCATCAGCAAATCCTCGACCGAGGAACGCGTGCCCGAGGTCGAGGGCGGCCCGTAGATCTTGATTGGGATAGCCGGAAAGCTGCTCTTGACGTCGCGCCAGGTCTTGGTCTTGTTTGGCTTGCCGAAGGGGGTCTTGGCGAGCGCGTAATAGAGTTCCTGGGTCGTCAGGTTCGAGATGCCGGTGGCGCGGGCGGTCGCCACCGCAAGACCGTCGAGGCCAACCTGGATTTCGGTAATCTGCGACACGCCATTGGCCGCGCAGCTGCGGAATTCGGAGAGCTTGATCCGGCGCGAGGCATTGGTGATGTCCGGATGGTTGGCACCGACGCCCGCGCAGAATAGCTTCATGCCGGCACCGGTTCCGGTCGATTCGACGATGGGCGCGGGTATGCTCGGATTGGCGCGGCTGTAACGTTCGGCCACTGCTTTTGCGAACGGGTATACGGTGGAGGATCCGACGATCCGTATGTTGCGCCGCATCTGGCCATAGGCCGGAGCGGCGATGGCGCTGGCGGCAGCAAGCCCCAGGACGATCTTGGTAACGCGTTTCATCAGTGCCCCTATCGGTTGCAATCGACAGGCGAGGTCGAATGCCTCGCCATGGGGCGCGCTTAAGCAGCCGATGTTTCAATCTGGCGACGGTGTTATGACAGTTTTGCGACAAACTTCGGCGAAAGCAATCGCGCCCGGCGGGAGCGGGCGATGCGGTCCGTGACGGGATGGACCGCCAACGAAAAAAGGGCCGGTACGAGACCGGCCCCATAAAATTTCGGGAGGAATGCCTGAAAAGGCAAAGTCGATAGGCCGTCATTGTAGCGATTTTGTCGGTGCGAAACCCGACAGGGCAGTCGCCAAACTATTTACTGGAAATAACGCCGAATAAATCGAACGCATCGGCATCCTCGATCCGCACCTCGACAAAATCTCCCGGAGACAGGCCGGCGGGGGTCTGGCGGATCAGCACCGAGCCATCGATCTCCGGCGCATCAGCCTGCGAGCGTCCGGTTGCACCGACGTCGCCGTCCGCGTCGGGCTCGCCCACGTCGTCGATGATCACAGTTAGCGTGCGCCCGACTTTTGCCGCGAGCTTGGCGGCGCTGATCGCCGCAGTCTTCTCCATCAGGCGGGCGTAGCGCTCCTCCTTGACCGCCTCCGGCACGGCGCCGGGGAGCGCATTGGCGGCCGCGCCAGCGACCGGCTCGAAGCGGAAGGCGCCGACGCGGTCGAGCTGCGCCTCCTCAAGCCAATCGAGCAGGTAAGCGAAATCTTCTTCGGTCTCTCCGGGAAATCCGACCACAAAGCTCGACCGCACGGCGATGTCGGGGCAGATCGAGCGCCATTGCTTCAACCGTCCCAGCACCTTGGCCTCATTCGCCGGGCGCTTCATCGCCTTCAGCACCTTCGGGCTGGCGTGCTGGAACGGGATGTCGAGATAGGGGGTCAGCAGCCCCTCCGCCATTAACGGGATGACCGCATCGACATGAGGGTAGGGGTAGACATAATGCAGCCGCACCCAGGGGGTCTGGCCCTCAGGCGTCTTGAGTTGGCCCAGCTCCCGCGCGAGATCGGTCATATGCGCGCGCACCTGCCGG
The DNA here is from genome assembly GCA_031368085.1 of Novosphingobium sp. Classification (GTDB taxonomy): domain Bacteria; phylum Pseudomonadota; class Alphaproteobacteria; order Sphingomonadales; family Sphingomonadaceae; genus Novosphingobium. The sequence continues at coordinate 6,505 of JANLQW010000251.1, forward strand.
CCATGCCAGCCGCGCGGCTCATGGCCGATATCGACGCCATAGGCCGAGGTATCCTGGCTGATCACCAGCAACTCGCGGGTGCCGCCCGCGACCAGCTTCTCCGCCTCGCGCAGCACCGCGTCGATCCGCCGGCTCGCCAGCTTCCCGCGCAATTGCGGAATAATGCAGAAGCTGCAGCTGTGATTGCAGCCCTCGGAAATCTTGAGATAGCTGTAGTGCCGCGGGGTGAGTTTGACGTCGGGCTGGGGGACGAGATCGATGAACGGGCCTTGTGAGGGCGGCGCGGCCTGGTGCACGGCCGCGACCACCGCTTCATACTGGTGAGCGCCGGTAACGGCGAGCACGGAGGGGAATTTCGCCCGGATCGTCTCGGCCTCATTGCCCATGCAACCAGTGACGATCACCCGCCCGTTCTCGGCAATCGCCTCACCGATTGCGGCGAGGCTTTCTTCCTTGGCCGAATCGAGGAAGCCGCAGGTGTTGACCAGCACCACGTCGGCCCCGGCGTAATCCGGGCTCATCGCATAGCCGTCGGCGCGCAATTTGGTCAGGATGCGTTCGCTGTCGACCAGCGCCTTGGGACAGCCGAGGCTGACCATGCCGACTTTGCGCTGGGAGGGGAGTTCGAGTGCCATGCCGCGCGCGCCTACACCCTGCGCACGCTTTGCGCTACTGCCCGCTGGGCGGCAGGGGAGGAACGGCAGGCAATAGCTCGGCAGGATCGACCGTGCGGTTGCTGCGCCGGATCTCGAAATGCAGTTCGGGCCCGCGCGCCTTGCCGGTACGGCCGGAAAGGCCCAGCCGCTCACCCTGGCGGACGTCGTCTCCTTCTTCAACCGTCAAGCGGCTGAGAAAGGCATAGGCGCTTTGCCAGCCGCCGCCGTGATCGATCACCACCAGCCTGCCGAACTGGCGCGGCTCCTCGCCGGCGAACAGCACCTTGCCCGCTGCGCTCGCCCGCACTGCCGTGCCCTCACGCGCGGCGATGTCGAGCCCGTCATGATATTCGCCGGTGCGCCCGCGCGCCGTGTAGCCGCGCCGCACCTTTCCGGAGAGGGGCCAGGCGAAGCGTGCTGCCGCTGCCGGCGCTGCGAGAGCGGCGGCGGACGCTGGCGGAGCGGCGATCAGGGTCGGGATCAGCAGCTTCTGTCCGCGCTTGAGCGGAGCCGCAGGATCGAGGCCATTGGCTATGGCGATGTCCGGCCAGGGCACGCCGTAAAGATAGGAAATCGTGAACTTCGTGTCGCCGCGCCCGGCCGAATGGCGTCTGGTGCGCGGGATGCCAAGCTTCTGTCCGGCGCGCAGATTGTAGGGCGGTTGCAGGCGGTTGGTCTCGATGATCAGCACCCGCGGCACCTGCGCCCGGCTGGCGACGCCCCCCAGGGTTTCGCCCGGTTTGACGATATGTTCGGTCTCCTGTCCGGGCGGCAGCGCCGGCTCGGTGCTGGCGATCAGCAGCGGTGCGAGCACCGCGAGCATGGCGAGGTGCCTCATGGCTGGTAGCGCCCGGCCAGCGCCGCCAGCGAAGCGTCGTGGGTGAAATCGAGCTGCAGCGGGGTGACTGCGACATAGCCATCGTCGTTGGTCAGCAGGATACGCATCAGGCGGTTGCGGTCAGGCGGGTGATGCCGCCCATGTAGGGGTGCAGCACCGCCGGCACCTCGACCGATCCGTCCGCCTGCTGGCAGTTCTCCAGCACCGCCACCAGCGTTCGGCCGACGGCGAGGCCGGAGCCGTTGAGCGTATGCACAAACTCCGGTTTTGCCTTTTCCCCGGCGGGCCGGAAGCGCGCGTCCATCCGCCGCGCCTGGAAGTCGCCGCAGTTGGAGATCGAGGAAATCTCGCGATAGGCGCCCTGGCCCGGCAGCCAGACTTCGAGATCGTAGGTCTTGCGCGCGGTAAAGCCCATGTCGCCGGCGCACAACAACATCTTGCGGTAGGGCAGCTCAAGCGCCTGCAGAATCGATTCCGCTGCCGCCGTCATCCGCTCATGCTCGGCCGGAGAATCCTCCGGGCGGCAAATGGTTACAAGCTCGACCTTGTCGAACTGGTGCTGACGGATGTAGCCGCGGGTGTCCTTGCCGGCCGCGCCCGCCTCGGAGCGGAAGCAGGGGGTGAGGGCGGTGAGGCGCAGGGGCAGCGCGGCCTCGGCGAGGATTTGCTCGCGAACCGAATTGGTTAGGCTAACCTCAGCGGTCGGGATCAGCCAGCGGCCGTCGGTGGTGCGGAACAGATCGTCGGCGAATTTGGGCAGCTGGCCAGTGCCGAACACCGCCTCGTCGCGCACCAGCAGCGGCGGCGCGCATTCGGTGTAGCCGTGCTCGCCGGTCTGCCGGTCGAGCATGAATTGCCCGAGCGCGCGCTGGAGCCGGGCTATCTGGCCGCGCAGGAAAGTGAAGCGCGCGCCGGAGATCAGCGCCCCGGTCTCGAAATCGAGGCCGAGCGAGGGGCCGAGGTCGGCGTGTTCTTTCGGTTCGAAAGTGAACTGGCGCGGTTTGCCCCAGCGCGAAACCTCGACATTGCCTGCCTCGTCCGTGCCCTCGGGTACATCGTCGTCGGCAAGGTTGGCTATTGCCGACAACGCTTCACGTAATTCACGCGCAGACTCTCTCATTCGCGCTTCGAGGATTGGCAAGCCGCGCTTAAGTGACTCAACCACTGCTTTTGCGGCATTTGCGGCCTCGATATTGCCTTCGGCTATAAATTTGCCGATTGCCTTGGACATACTGTTGCGCTCGGCAAGCAGTTTGTCAGTCTCAGTTTGAGCTGCACGAAGGTCACTGTCTGTGGCCAAGATTTGATGAGCCTGCGGGCCGAATCCCCGCCGCGCCAGCAGTGCGTCGAAGGCTTGCGGGTCCTCGCGGATCAGGCGTATGTCGTGCATGGCCCGGCGCTATGCCGCCTTGGCTGCTGGCGCGCAAGGTCAGCACGGCGATGTTTAGAGCGGCGGATTACTTTAAATCTGCACCATTCTCCCCCTCTCCCAAGTGGGGAGAGGATACGCAGGCTTGTCAACTTGTTGGCTAGCCGGAGTTGGTGAGGGGGTTCCGCCCTATCGAGAGACCAGAACCCCCTCACCCAGCTACGCTAGCCGCAAAAGCGGCAAGCTGCGCTAGCTCTCCCCACTTGGGAGAGGAGAAAAGCGATCCAGATTTCGCGCATGCCGCCCGATCAGTCGTCGGTCTCGACATAGGTCGAGATGAAATCCAGCGTCTGGGC
>JANLQW010000253.1:0-4338 GCA_031368085.1 Novosphingobium sp.
GTGCCGGGCGCAAAGGCATCGTCGACCGACGCGGCGAGCCGCACCGCGCTGCCGGAATCGGCGCTGCGGGCGGAGCTGAGCAGTTCGGCGATCCATTTCGCCGGATCGAGCGGCGGAGTGGCCGCCGGCGGGCGGGTCAGCAGCAGCTGGGTCACACCGGGATAGTTGCCGCTCTGCCGCAGCTGGCGCACCCGGTTGTAGACATAGCCGGGGTCGCGCATAAGATCGGTGGTCACCGGGATGCCGAGGTTTTCCGGATTATTGCCTTGCAGCAGCGCCAGCCGCGCCATGAAGCCACCGCGCGCACCGGGCGAGACATAGGCGATCTGCTGCTGCGCCTGGAGCGTTTCGCCGGCCCACAGCAGCGCGTTCATCCGGGCATCGTGATCGGCCGGGGTAAACGCCCCGCCGTGGAGCGACAGCAGCGTAACCACCGCCGTTTCGCTCATCGCCCCGCCGCGCCAGGCTTCAATGGCATAATTGCGCGCCTCAGCCCGGCGGGCGCTCGACAGCGCCAGCGCATAAAGCGCCCGGGCTGGATTGGTCTGCGGCTTCACCCGGTCGAAATAGGCGAGCAGCCGCGGATAATCGACGGTTTCGCGCATCAGCGCCTTCTCGGCATAGGTGCGCAGCTTGGTTTCCTCGGGGAAGCCGGGATAGGTCACCAGGAAAGCGGCATAGTCGGAAAAGCCGTAGCCTTCGTTGGCTGTCAGCAGCCGCCAGCGCTCCACCGCCTGGGACATGGTGCCGCGCGGGGAGGTGTATAGCTGGGCGCGCGCGCGGTCCCACTCGGCACCGTCTTGGCAGCGCGCGGGGGCGGACATCAAGGCCATGAACAACAGCATCGGGAAACAGGCGAAACGCAGCATGCTGGACATTTTGGCAAAAGGCTCCTTATCAGAAGATGAATGCAGCGCTGCGCCGGCCACTACAAGGCCGCCATGGCGAAGATGAGGGAAATGTCCATGTTTTCCGGCTCGATACCGGCTCTTGTAACGCCATTTCGCGACGAAGCGTTCGATGAGCCCGCCTTCCGCCGGCTGGTCGAATGGCAGATAGAAAACGGCTCCGCCGCGCTGGTTCCTTGCGGCACCACCGGCGAAGCCTCGACACTGTCGAACGCCGAGCATCACCGCGTTATCGAGGTGTGTATCGAGCAAGCGGCGGGGCGGGTGCCGATCATCGCCGGCTGCGGTAGCAACGACACCCAGAATGCATTGCTGCACATGAATTTTTCGAAGAAGTCCGGCGCGGCGGCGGCGCTGTGCGTCGCGCCCTATTACAACCGGCCGAGCCAGGCCGGGCTGATCGCGCATTTCTCCTACCTCGCCGAACATACCGAACTGCCGATCGTGCTCTATAACGTGCCGGGCCGCACGGTGACCGACCTCAAGCCGGAAACCGTGTGCGAGCTGGCCAACCGTTTTCCCGGCAGGATCGTCGGGATCAAGGATGCCAGCGGCGATCTTTCCCGCGTCACCGACCACCGCAGGGGGATCAAGGGCACCTTCTGCCAGCTGTCTGGCGACGACGAGCTGGCGCTGCCGCACAGCGCCGCCGGCGGGGTGGGCTGCATCTCGGTGACCGCCAATGTCGCGCCGAAACTCTGCGCCGAGTTCCAGGCCGCCTGCATCGCGGGCGATCTGGCGCGGGCGCGAGACCTCAACGACAAGCTTTACCCGCTGCACTACGCGATGTTCGAAGACGCATCGCCCGGGCCTTGCAAATATGCGCTGTCACGGGTCCACGACTGGATCGGCGAAGATCTGCGGCTGCCGCTGGTGGCGTGCGACGCTGCGGCGCGAAAAGCGGTGGATGAGGCGCTGGTGCACGCAAGGCTGATGTAGCCGGGTTTACCCCAGCCCATCGTGCACAGCAGTATTTGCTCAAACTAATCGCCGACGCAGACGCCCGAGGGAAAAATTTGATTCCTCGCGGCGGATTGGGGTGCGGCTAACTATCCTCCAGCAGCAGCTCCGCCTCCACCGTCAGTCTTGGCTGCGGCAGGGTCACGTGTTCGACCGACGACACCGCAGCTTCGATCACAACCTGGCGGGCAATAGCGAATTCATGCTCGCTTAGGCTGGCAATGAATGCCTCGCCCGCTTCCACTGCCTCGGCGCCCGCGAAGGACAATGCAATGGCGTGGCGGGTGCCGGAGAACGTGACGCTGGCCCAAGGGCGCTCGCTGTGACGCAGCAGTCCGCATGCCCCCCGGCGAGCCGCATGACCGCGCTCAGCAATTGCAGCCAAGGCCGACGCACCCGCAAGCCGTGCGTTGCCCGGACCATTGCGCGATCCTGATCGAGATCAATATGCATTGGTGACCTCCCGGAAGGTGGTCATGAAATGCTCTATGCGCTCCTGGGTTTCGGGACGCGGCGTGCGGCCGTTGCGCAAATCCTCGACAAAACGCGGATCATGCGCGGCAAGGCGCCCGAATTTGGTCCAGGCCATTCCAGTCTCGCGCAGAAACTTCTCAATCTGACGTAGTAACATTTTGGACCCCTTTTTTGTGACGAATCGCCATTCCCGTTCATGCTGTGTTCCGTTTCAAATCCAACTTGTCTAGGAAAAATCTTTTGTGTAGAGAGAATTCATGGAATCACCTGATCCTCGCAAGCGATTGCTCGAACTTGCCGAGCAGCGCGGTGTCAGCCTTTCGCAGCTGTCCGCGCTGATCGATAGGAATACGAGCTATTTGCAGCAGTTTGTCCGTAAGGGCAGCCCCCGAAAACTCGAGGAGACCGACCGCCGCACGCTGGCGAGCTTCTTCGCTGTGGCCGAGGCGGAGCTGGGTGCGCCGGAGGATATTTCCCGCGCTGCCGTAACAAAACCCGCACGGGGCGAATGGGTCGATGTCCCCCGGCTGGCGCTGGGCGCATCGGCCGGGCCGGGCGCGCTGGCCGGAGAGGAACAGCCGATCGGTGCCTTCCGCTTTGCCGCGCGCTGGCTGCGGGGGCAGGGGCTCGACCCGGCCATGCTGTCGGCGATTGCGGTTGCCGGCGATTCGATGGAGCCGACCTTGCGCGACGGCGACGAGATCCTGATCGACCGTAGCCCGCGCCCGGTACGCGACGGAATTCATGTGGTGCGGGTGGAAGACGCGGTGCTGGTCAAGCGGCTGGACACTGGCCGGCCCGGCACCATCGCGCTGCTCAGCGACAATCCCGCCTACCGGGCGCTGGAACTGCTGGCGGGTGAGGTGCAGCTGATTGGCCGGGTGGTGTGGAAGAGCGGACGATTATGAAATTGTCCGCCGCCCGCATGCGGGCGGGGAGGTCTCACGTTGCAATTGGGCGGTTCCACCGCCATCTCCCGCTGCATGACTGAACCCGCCCAGCCGCCGATGCGTGTCGGCATCGTGCCCGTTACCGCCTTCGAGCAGAACTGCTCGCTTATCTGGTGCACCAAAACCATGCGCGGCGCGCTGGTCGATCCGGGCGGCGATCTCGACAAGCTCAAGCTGGCGCTGGAGAAAACCGGGGTAACGCTCGAGAAAATCCTGCTCACCCACGGCCATATGGACCATTGCGGTCAGGCCGGGGTGCTGGCCAAACAGATGGGCGTGCCGATCGAGGGGCCGCATGAGGCCGACCGCTTCTGGATCGAGGGTCTCGACGATTCGGCGATGCGCTTCGGGATGGAGGGCGAAAGCTTCGAGCCTGATCGCTGGCTAACCGAGGGCGATACGGTGACGGTTGGCGAGCTGACGCTCGATGTTGTCCATTGTCCCGGCCACACGCCGGGCCATGTCGTGTTCCACCACGCCCCGTCACATTTCGCGCTTGTCGGCGATGTCCTGTTCGCCGGCTCGATCGGCCGCACCGATCTGCCGCAGGGCAATCACCAGCAGCTGCTCGATTCGATCACGCTGAAGCTGTGGCCGCTGGGCGACGATGTAACCTTCGTGCCTGGTCACGGGCCGACCAGCACCTTCGGCCAGGAGCGGCAGACCAACCCGTTCGTTGCGGATATGCGATTTCGCTAGAGCGCCATCCCAACTGCCTGACCCAAAACCGTCTATGCTGAGCTTGTCGAAGCACTGACCTTTGCTTCGTGCGTCACGCACAACCGCCTGAAGAAAAGCAGTCCTTCGACAAGCTCAGGAAAGACGGGGGAGGGGCGAGGTGATCCACATTTGCCAAACGCCGTTTCAAACCTGCAGCGCTGCAAGCACCGCGACCACCACCAGCACTAGCTGAAATACTATCGCCGTCAGCATGCCGATGCTGCGTCCAGCCTTGAAACTGCCGTCCATGCCAATGGCATGCGCGATTCGCCCGATGACAAATATCGCAGCAGCGGGCGCCAGCCAGGCGCCGCCCTTGCCGGCCA
>JANLQW010000016.1:0-6724 GCA_031368085.1 Novosphingobium sp.
GCATCGCGCGGCGCGTTTAGCGCCTCGGCACCGCTCTCGGTGATCCGCGCGACCAGCCGGGGCTGGGCGGTGTCTTCACCGCGCAAGAGTAATTCTGGCTCGACCCCGAGCGCGGCGGCGATCTTGTTCATCCAGCCGAGCGAGAGATTGCGCATGCCAGTCTCCAGCCGACCGATGGTCTGCGCGGTCGTCGGCGGCGAACAGCGTTCGGCGACATCGGCCAATGTCATGCGCTTCTGACGGCGGATATCGCGGATGCGGTTAATCATGCTGCCTCTCGAATAACCAAATCGGTTTTTAACTTTCCTACAGCCGCATCGTTTTGGCAAGCAGTGATTTGACGATTTGTGGGGAATTTCGATGCAACGCCAGCTTGCCGAACGCGAACTCACCAGCGAGGGGGCGGCGAACCGCCCCGCCCGGCGGGGCGGGCGCAGCGTCACCGTCAATCTCGCCGAATCGCCGCTCGGCTGGCTCTACTCCCGCGGCCATCTCAGCGAGCGTCAGTTTGACGCGGGCGAGCGGCTGCGGGCCGACTGGGAACGCGCCCAACTCGCGCCCTCCGTCACCATGCGCTGGGACGCGGTGCGGGTGAAATCGACCGGCGATGGCGGGCTCAACGGCGCCGAGCGCCAGTTCGCGGCCAAGGCGCGGTTCGACGGCGCCATTACGGCGGCGGGGCCGGGGCTGGCGGATGTGCTGTGGCGAGTGGTGTGTGCCGGGGAGGGTTTGCCAGACGCCGAAAAAGCGTTGGCCTGGCCGGTGCGCAGCGGCAAGCTGGTGCTCAGTTTGGCGCTGGACCGGGTGGCGGGATTTTACCGGCTTGGGTGATCCTTCGACATGCTCGGGATGCGTTCCCAACTCACCCCTCAACCAGTTCCGCCAGCTCCAGCCAACGCTCCTCTGCCGCATGCTTTTCCGTGCGTGCCTGCTCAACCGCCTGGTTCAAGGCGGCGAATTTGGCCGGGTCGCGGGAGTATAGCGCCGCGTCGTGCAGAGCGTCCTCATCCCGCGCAATCGCCGCTTCGAGTTCTTCGATCCGCACGGGGAGGAGGTCGTAGTCGCGCTGGTCCTTGTAGGTGAGCTTGACTTTCCCCTCCCCCGTTCGGAAGGGGTCAGGGCCGGGCCTGTTGTCCAGCTGTTCTGAAACAGGCCCTCCCCCAGCCCCTCCCGCAGGTGGGAGGGGGGCTTTTTGAGCCTTTGGCGAGTTTCTTTTCCGCTGCTTCTCCCAATCCGCATACCCCCCCGCGACGATATCCACCCGTCCCGAACCATCCAGCCCCAGCGTCACCGTCACCGTCCGGTCGAGAAAATCGCGGTCGTGGCTGACAATGAGCACAGTGCCATCGTAATCGGCGATCACTTCCTGCAGCAGGTCGAGCGTTTCCAGATCAAGGTCGTTGGTCGGCTCGTCGAGCACCAGCAGGTTCGAGCGCCGGGCAAACTCGCGCGCCAGCAGCAGCCGCGAACGCTCGCCGCCGGACAGTGTGCCGACTTTGGCGTCGACCAGGCCGGGGTCAAACAGAAAGTCCTTGAGATAGCCCTGGATGTGCTTGCGAACCCCGCGCACATCGATCCAGTCGCCGCCCTCAGCCAGCACATCGCGCACGCGCTTGTCGGGGGTAAGCAGGCTGCGCTGCTGGTCGATCATTACACCGTGGAGGGTCTTGGCGAGCGTTACCGTGCCCTCGTCGGGCGCCAGATCGCCGGTGAGCAATTTCAGCAGCGTCGTCTTGCCGGACCCATTTGCGCCGACCACGCCGATGCGGTCGCCGCGCTGGATGCGCAGGGTGAAGTCGCGGACTATGGTGCGATCCTGCCCCGCGAAGGCGAAACGCTTGGCAACCTTGTCGGCAACAATCACCGCCTTGGTCTTCACATCGTCGCTGGCGAGCTTGAGCTTGGCGGTGCCGGCGGGGTTAAGCATCGCCGCGCGCTGGGCGCGCATTTCATACAGCTTTGCAAGCCGGCCCTGGTTGCGCTTGCGCCGCGCGGTGACGCCGCGTTCCAGCCAATGCGCCTCAAGCTTGAGCCTGGCGTCCAGCTTTTCCGCCGAGCGCGCTTCCTCGGCATAGACCTGGTCTTCCCACACCTCATAGCCGCCAAAGCCGACTTCCTTGCGCCGCAGCGAGCCGCGATCCAGCCACAGCGTCGCCCGGGTCAGCCGGGTGAGGAAGGTGCGGTCGTGGCTGATCGCGATGAAGGCGCCTTTGTAGCGCGAGAGCCAGTCTTCCAGCCAGTCGATGGCGGCGAGGTCAAGGTGATTGGTCGGCTCGTCGAGCAGCAGCAAGTCGGGCTGGGAGGCGAGCGCGCGGGCCAGCGCAGCGCGTCGGCGTTCCCCGCCCGAGGCGCTGGTCGCATCGCGCGAGAGGTCGATGCCAAGCTGGTCGGCAATCGCCTCCACTTCGTGCCGGGGCGGGGCGTCGGCGCCGTGCAGGGCGAAGTCCAGCAACGTGGCATAGCCGGTGAAGAACGGATCCTGCTCGAGAATGACGATCTTCGCGCCCGGCTGGACCGAACGTTTCCCCCGGTCGGCATCGATCTCGCCAGCAATCAGGCGCAGCAGCGTCGTCTTGCCCGCGCCATTGCGGCCGATCAGCGCCAGCCGGTCGCGGGGGCCGATGTTGAGAGCGAGGTCCTGGAACAGCCAGCCCGATCCCTGGATCAGGCCGAGGCCCTCCAAGCCGAGTATCGGTGCTGCCGCCATGGCCCGCGCCCTAGCGGCCAGCAAGGCGCGTTGACAAGCGCGGATCGCCGAGGGAGGGAGTTCCATGCGAACCATCTGGCTTAACGGCGATTTTCTTCCCGAAAGCGAAGCGAGCATCTCGATTTTCGACCGCGGGTTGCTGTTCGGCCAAAGCGTCTACGAGGTGGCGCCAGTGATCGGTGGGCGCATCGCCAACTGGCCGCAGCATGCCGCCCGGCTGGCCAATTCGCGCAGGACCGCGCTGATCGCCGACGATACCGAGTGGCCCGCCGTTCTCGCCGAACTCATAAGCCGCAACCGGATGGAAGAGGGCCGGGTCTACCTCCAGATTACCGCAGGCAGCACCGGCGACCGCGATTTCGCGATGCCGAGCCCGCTATGCCAGCCCAGCCGCATCGCCTACACCCAGCCCGCCGCACTGCTGGCCGATGCCCGGGCGGACAAGGGTCTGCGCATTGTCCTGCGGCCGGACCTGCGCTGGCAGTTGCGCGCGGCAAAGACCACACAGCTGCTTTACGCGGTGCTGATGAAGGAAGAAGCGCGCGCGGCCGGCGTTGACGATGCCTGGCTGGTCGAGAACGGGGTGATCACCGAGGCGACTAACCAGAACGCGCATATTATCGATTCGCGTGGGCATCTGGTCTCGCATCCGGTCGATCATGGCGTGCTGCCAGGGGTTACCCGGATCAGCGTTATCGCCATCGCGCGCGAACTGGGGCTGGAGGTCGAGGAGCGGCCGTTCACGCCGGAAGAACTGTTCGCCGCGCGCGAAGCGCTGGTCTCGGCCGCAGGCACCCTGGTGCTGCCGGTCGTCGAGGTCGATGGGCGGCGGATTGGGGATGGGCGTCCTGGCACGATGACCCGCGCGATACGCTCCGCCTATATAGCCCGACTGCGCGATTGCTGATTGTTCAGCACCGCGAAATTTGAAATGACTCGCCGAACCATGGCGGCTCCTCGCATTCACTCGATGTTCAAGCCTGCGCCCCTAGGCATAGCGGCATCATGAAACCCTTGGCCCTTGTTCTGTCCGCTGCCCTGTTGCTCGGTTTCCCGGCACAGAGTGCCTTTGCCCAGCCAACTGGTGAGCAGGGACAGGTGCGCAAGGAATTGCGCGCCGGCAATGTCCGCAGCCTGCGGGAGATCGAGCGGCAGGTTCTGCCGGTGATGAAGGGCATGCAATATCTCGGTCCCGAATACGATCCGACCGCCATGGCTTACCGGCTCAAATTCATCCGCGATGGCCGCGTGGTGTTTGTCGATGTCGATGCGCGCTCCGGCGTGTTGATCGGCCAGAAGCGCTGACCGAAAGCGCTGTTTCGCCCGGCTTGCTTGACGCTGGGGGGCTTTCGCCCCATTTGAATCCGCACGGCAAAGGGAAAACACAGAAATGCGCATCCTGATCGTCGAGGATGAACCCACTCTCGGCAAGCAGCTCAAATCGACGCTCGAACAGAACGGCTACGCAGTTGACCTGTCAATCGACGGCGAAGACGGCCATTTCCTGGGTCAGACCGAGGATTACGACGCGGTGGTGCTCGATCTTGGCCTGCCGGAGATCGACGGGCTCACCGTGCTCGGCATGTGGCGCAAGGAAGGCCGCAAGTTTCCCGTGCTGGTGCTGACCGCGCGTGACAGCTGGTCCGACAAGGTGGCCGGGCTCGATGCCGGCGCGGACGATTATTTGGCCAAGCCGTTCCAGACCGAGGAGCTGATTGCCCGCCTGCGCGCGCTGATCCGCCGCGCCTCGGGCAATACCTCGTCCGAACTCATCGCCGGCGACGTGCGGCTGGACACCCGTTCGGGCCGGGTCACGCTTGATGGCGAACCGGTCAAGCTGACGGCGCAGGAATACAAGCTGCTATCCTATCTGCTCCATCACAAGGGCAAGGTGGTCAGCCGCACCGAGCTGATCGAACATATCTACGATCAGGATTTCGACCGCGATTCCAATACGATCGAAGTCTTCGTGACCCGCATCAGGAAAAAGCTGGGTGCCGATGTCATCACCACGATCCGCGGCCTCGGCTACAGCCTCGACGACCCGGCCGCTGTTGGGCGGGGCTGATCGCGGGGGAGCGTCCGAAGCGCCGGTAACGGTCGCTGCGGGCCGGCCGGCACACACCGGCTCGCTTTCGACCCGGATCATGCTGATCGCGGCGGGCTGGATCACCATCCTGCTGCTGGTCGGCGGCGTGACGCTCGACCGCACGCTTACCGCCCTGATTACCCGCAGTTTCGACGACCAGCTCGGCTATATTCTGACCGGCATGGTCGGTTCGGCCGAGATCGGACCGGACGGCGAGATATTCCTCAACCGTCCGTTGGGCGACCAGCGTTTCCTTGAGCCCAACAGCGGGCTCTACTGGCAGATACGCGGGCGCGGCCACGATGACTTCGCCTCGCGCTCGCTGTGGGACCGCAGCCTGCGGGTGCGCAGCGCCCGGTTTGACAGCGAACCGCAAGTCTATGACAGCGACCAGTTTCCAGGCGAACCGCTGCGGGTGACCGAGCGCTCGATCATTCTTCCCGGCAGCGAAACCCAGTGGCGGTTTACCGTGGGCATAAGCCGCGAGGAGCTTGATACCCAGATCCGGCAGACGCGCGCGATTTTGCTCTACAGTTTCCTGATCCTTGGCTTCGGCCTGCTAGTGATGGCCGGGCTACAGACCTGGTACGGCCTGCATCCGCTGCGCCGCGTCCGCCGGGCGATCAAGCAGATGCGCACCACCGGCACCAATCGGGTGACCGAGCCGCTGCCGCTCGAAGTCCAGCCGATGGTCGAGGAACTCAACGCGCTGCTCGCCCATACCGAGCGCCAGGCCGAAGAGGCGCGCACCCATGCCGGCAATCTCGCCCATGCGCTCAAGACCCCGCTTACCGTGGTGATGAACGCCGCCACCGCCCGTGCCAGCGACCTGCCGGATACCGTGATCCGCGAGGCGGCGGTGATGCGCCGGCAGGTCGATCACCATCTGGCGCGGGCGCGGGCGGTCGGGCGGCGGGCAGCGGGGATGTCGCGGGCATCAGTGTGGGACAGCGTCGAGGCGGTGCTGCGGGCGGTGACCCGGTTGTACCCGGACACAAGGTTCGACCTCGACGGCAACCATGCTGTCGAAGTGGCGATCGAGCGTCAGGACCTCGACGAAATCCTCGGCAATTTGATCGAGAATGCGGCAAAATACGGCGGCGGCAGTGTGTTTGTCACGGTGGAGCCCAAATCGGGAGAGCCCGGCTGGTGCGAAATCTGGGTCGAGGACGACGGCATCGGCATCCCCGAAGAAGAACGCCCCCGCATCTTCGACCGCGGCGCCCGGCTCGATACCGGCAAGCCGGGCACAGGCTTGGGGCTGGCGATCGTGCGCGATGTCGCGGAGATATATGGCGGGACGGTGGAGCTGGACGAGAGCGAGGATATGGGGGGGCTGCTGGTGAAGCTGCGGCTGCCGCGGGTGGGGTAGGGATGGCCGGTCTGCTTACGCGCCAAAGGTGGTCGTTCCGGGCTGTGAGCAACTTCTCGAACCAGTCGCGCCGACGATTGAGGAGATCACGCCAGCGCTGTATTGTTATGCGAAATAGGGGCAATACCGGCATGATAGGACGAAGGCGGATAAGGGCAGCAAAACCCACGCATGGCGGTATTGCGCCTCGCCGGCGATTGCGCACCAAATCCAAGCTGACATTCTTCAAAAGCATTTGGGAAGAGTTGAACCGGCCACTTGTTGTGGCTATTGTGACAATCGGTCTTATCGGATTTGCTGCAAAGGTATACGCGGACAAACAGGAAGCGATTCGCGACCAAGTGGAACGCAGAACAACGATCTCAAATTTGCTGGTTGAGTATCGGCAGCGCCTGTGGGCGCTAGAGGAGGCAGACGCTCAACTCGCACCTTGGCTTGGCGACGGTCCTGGTCTCAGTCGGATTAAGGCCACCTCGAAAAATGCTCCCTTTCCAAGGCAATCTAAATCCGATTCAAGGATGCTGAACCGCTGAGGGATTTTGCATCATGAGCCAGC
>JANLQW010000060.1:0-4387 GCA_031368085.1 Novosphingobium sp.
GCGGCAGACCCGGTTGCCGCACGGCTGATGAGCGTGCCCGGCGTCGGCCCGATCACCGCGCTGATCTTCAAGAGCAGTATCGAGGACCCGGCGCGCTTCAAGCGGGGTGAGGATGCCGGGGCATTCGCCGGGCTGGTGCCCCGACGATCCCAGTCGGGCATGCGCGACTATAAAGGCCGCATCTCCAAAGCCGGCGATCCGATGCTGCGCCATGCGCTCTACGAAGCGGCCAACAGCCTGCTGGTCAGGGTCAAGCGGCCCTGCGCCCTGCAGATATGGGGCAAGGCCCTCGCGACAAGCAAAGGCCCCAAGCGCGCCCGCGTCGCGCTCGCGCGCAAGCTGGCCATCCTGCTCCACCGCCTTTGGCAATCGGAAACCGAGTTCCGCTGGGCCTGATCCTGCGCGAACACGACGACCGAAGGCCAATACCGGACGATCCCGCTTATACTGTCGCGGCAGCCATCGCAAACGGTTGACCGCGTCGGGGACATCAGGGACGTCCACCACCTCTCGCCTGACCGCGATCATGCGGCATGGGCAACCAAAGCCTCCCAGGCCAGTCCATGACCACGAAGACAACCATAGACCAAGGTCACAAAGCGTAGGGAAAATCAATTAGACAACGGAATGCGGTTCGCGCCGATGGCCGCGTCCGAATGCGAACGGGCATTCACGCTCACGCCGACAAATGCGGACCCGCCCGAAGCCATTTCGTGGCGGTAATCGACATTAGAGCGGTTTCCGATCATTCCGGATCATATCCGCATGAGCTGAAGTAGTTGGCGCATTCGTGTGGCTGGAAGATATCGACGAGCCTTCCGATCAGGTCCCAGAGGCCCGAGACGGTGCGCTCCGAGGCCTTTCGGAGCATGGCCTTGAGTTTGGAGAAGGCCTTCTCGATGGGGTTGAAGTCGGGGCTGTAGGGCGGGAGGAAGCGCAGCGTTGCCCCGGCCTGCTCGATCAGTTCGCGAACCGATGCCCGCTTGTGGCTCGACAAATTGTCCATGATGACGACATCGCCGCGCTGCAGTTCCGGCACCAGCACCTGCGCGACATAGGCTTCGAACCAGTCGCCGTTGATCGGCCCATCGAGCACTATCGGTGCGATCATCCCGGTCATGCGCAGGCCTGCGATCAGGGTGGTCGTCTTGCGGTGGCCGTGGGGAAAACCCATGCGCAGGCGTTCGCCCCTGGCGCAGCGGCCATGGCTGCGGGTCATGTTGGTCGCGGTCCAGGTCTCGTCGATGAACACTAGGCGCTCGGGATCGAGGTCGATCTGCTCTTCGAACCAGCTTTGCCTGCGGCTCAGGACGTCGGGCCGGTCCTGTTCGATCGCGTGGCCGGTCTTTTTTTACGCGTGATCCCGCGGCGGTCGAAGAAACGCCATAGCGTGCCCATCCCGACCGGCGAACCACGCTCCGCCATTGCGGTCTGCATCTCGGCCAGCGTGATATCGCCCCGCTCGGCGACAAGCCCAAGGATAAAGTCCGCGTGGACGTCCGTCTTCGCCGAGCGCCTGTCGCCGCCCGGCTTGCCGGCAACCGCCCGCCCATGGCGAAGCGCCAGTTGGCGCCAGCGGACCGCCGTCGCCACGCCGATGCCGAAGCGCGCCGCTGCCGCCCGGCAGCTCAAGCCACCATCAATCGCCGAAACAACCCGGTCCCGCAGATCCTGTGACAATGCTCGCGCCATCCATACTGGCCTCCATTCCCAGCCAGCATCGTGAATCATGAAATCACGCCAGCAGGAATCCCTCTCGATTCAGAGCCTGTGGAAAACGCTTGTCTTATGACATTTCCGTCCGTTTGGGTCATGCTGGATTGCCCGGACCGGGGTGGCCACCCCGGTCCGGGCGGAAGGGGATGGATCGTGAAAACGCCGGTCGTTAAGGGACCGGGTTAGAGTAGGATCGCCCCTTTCTTTTCCATCAGGCCCGAACGGATACCGGGGCATTTCGGCCCGGACGACAAGCATGGGACATCGGAAAAGATGAGCGACAATCTACCACAGACGATCGGCATCGACATCTCCAAAGCGAGCCTGGACTGCCATGCCTATCCCGCCGGCACCGAGTGCCAGTTTGCCAACACCGCCAAGGGTCACAAGGCGCTGATTGCCTGGCTGGCGCAATGGCCGGTCGAGCGAATCGCGTTCGAGGCGACTGCCACCTACCACCGCGCGCGAGAGGCTGCGCTGGCCGATTGGCCCTGCGTCAAGCTCAACCCCGAACGCGCCCGACGCTTTGCCCAGGCCACCGGCACGCTGGCCAAGACAGATCGCATCGACGCCATGCTGCTCGCCCGCATGGCCGCAACACTGCAACCACCGATCAGGCCCGCCCGAAGCGCTGCGCAGGCCGGACTGGCCGAACTCATCAATGCCCGTGATGGCTTGGTGCGCGATCGCACAGCGATCAAGAACCGCGAGAAGAACCTCACCATCGCCATCCTCAAGCGCCAGTGCAGGCAGCGGCTCGAGCAGATCGAGCGTCATGTCGAGGCCCTCGATGCCGAGATCGCCAGCCTCATCGCGGCCGATCCCACGCTCGCCCGGCGGCACCAGATCCTCACCAGCATCGCTGGCGTGGGAACACTGACCGCTAACCAGCTCATCGCCACCATGCCCGAACTGGGCAATCTTGATAACAAGCAAGCTGCATCGCTCGCCGGCCTCGCCCCCGTCGCGCGCCAGTCCGGCCAGTGGAAAGGGAAAAGCTTCATCCGCGGCGGCCGCGCCAACGTGCGACAGGCGCTCTACATGCCAGCCCTCGTCGCTGCTCGCTTCAACCCCGATCTCAAGGCGAAGTACCAGCAACTCGTTACCGCTGGAAAGCCCGCTAAAATCGCCATCACCGCCGTCATGCGAAAGCTCGTCGTCACCGCAAACGCCTTGCTCAAGGCAGACCGTTGCTGGCAGCAATCTATCGCTTGATCATCACGGATACTCTAAGCACGCCCGAGAACTTCGGAGTGAACGGCAGCGGATCGCCTTGAAACTTGTCGATGAACCCGTAGATGTTGAAGTTGCGGGGTGCCGGCGGTCCGGCGGTGATCTTCGAGTCAAGGAAGGTGATCGCACCGTTGATCGTCAGGCCGCTCACGGGCTTGATGGTGATATCGGCTTCCGCGCCGAAGATTCGCGACTTGGGCACATTGATCAGGGCATCGAGGGCGCCGAAGGTATTGTCGCGCAATTTGCCGCGGATCTGCTTGTCCTTGTAATCATAGTAGAAGGCCGCAGCGTTCAACTGGACCTTGTGATCGGCCAGCGAGGCCTTGAAACCGGCTTCATAGGCGGTCACGGATTCCTGCGTCACCGGCTCCAGCCCGATGTCCGCGGCAACCGAAAGGCTGGGGAAACTGCCCGCCTTGTAGCCGCGCGACACGTTCGCATAGAGCAGCACGTCGCTGTTGACCTTGTAGTCCGCACCCACGCGCCACGAGACATTGTGCTCCTTGAGCTGCCCGGTGATCGGCAGGCCAGTGGGGCCGGTGGTGGTGTTGATCGTGAAGCAGGTGCCGTTGGTGCCAAAGCCGAGCAGGGTTTCGACCCGCCCGGTGGGGGTGGTGTAGCAGCGTGGTCTTCCGCTGGCGCGACTATCGCCATGGCAACGCGCCCAGGCAGATGTCGCTCGCTCCGGATGAGTTCATCCGCCGCTTCCTCATTCACAGCCTCCCCGACGGCTTCCACCGCATCCGCCACTATGGCTTCCTCGCCAACGGGTGTCGCCGGGCACGGCTCGCCACGATCCGGCAACTCCTGCCGGTGACCGAGGGTGAGTTCGGCGAGCCCACTGACGACGCCCCCATCGTCGCTCGGCTTCCACGCTTCGATCCGGCAGTCTGCCCCTGCTGCGGGGGTGCCCTGCGGATCACCGCGACACTGCCGCGCTGGCGAGCGCCGCACGTTCGATTGTGGCCCGATACGTCATGAGCAGGAACCGATACCTCAGCATTACCCCTGGCAACGCCGCGGCTTCGCACCCGATCGACGGGATGGTGGGACCATGCCAGCCATCAGGCAAGCCATCCTCGACCTCTTCGCACGGCCGCCACCCCGCCGATGCCCACACTGTGACAAACTCATCGCCGACCCAGTCCCGAAAAATCTGCCAAAGTAGTGCTAGACTGATTTGGCATCTGTGTATTACCCCGAAACCGACTTTAAAACGCTGCAACCCGAACATTCGTTGTTAAGCGCCCAATGATTCCCTCAGAACCCGCTTGAGGATTTTCCCATTCACATTGCGCGGAAGCGGCGTATCGGTGAACGAAAAGAACTCTGGAATCTTGTAGTCCGGCAGACGATCGACGCAAAGCTGGCGCAACGCCGCTTCCCCGAGTTCTGTATCGTTGCTCCAGATGAACGCCTGCAATCTTTCACCGAG
>JANLQW010000073.1:0-3689 GCA_031368085.1 Novosphingobium sp.
AGTCTGATCCGGTGGGTGCGCTGCGCTGCTGCGGCAATCATCAATTCCGGACTGGCGATAAGTTCCCAGCCAGCGGAATGGTGTTCGCCGTACCACAGTTCGTCAAAGCCGAGGTAATCGAGATGCTCCGCAAGCTCGAGATCGCGTTGCAGGGTCAGCGTCGGATTCTCATTGAGGGGGTGGTGCGGGCCACTAAAAGCACCGAAGCGAAGTTTACCAGGCATCTAGTTTCTCCAAACTCGCGTTACACGGCGAAGTTGTCAGTTGTGAACGAGGCCACCCCAGAGTGCCCTGTCCGTCATTGCAACGTGGCCCGCAAATTGACATCCATCATTTGTGGAACTGTTGCAACAAAGGAAGGACGGGCTTCCAGCCGGGTGATAGCAGCTGTCAAAGAAACACATTTACCGCGCCACTGCAAGGCATCGACATTAGGGGCGATGCCCGCCGACATAACGTATTCGAGTCCCAGCAAGGTCGATGCAACGGCAATGTCACCGAGATCGAGGCCCTGTGCCGTTTGCGGCACGTGGTTTTCTTGCAGACGTTCCAGTTCCGCGAGGGCACCCTGCACTTTTCGGGCCTGACGGTCCGTCCAGGCGGTGCTGGGCTCTGGCCGGAGCAGTTCGAACATCAGCGCCTGTGCGACTTCCAGCAGCCGTTCCCCCAGCATCCTCCGCTTCTGCGCCAGCAAGCGGGCGTCCAGATCGGCAGGGAGCAACGCGGGCGTGGGAAAACGGGCTTCGAGCCAATCGACGATATACACGGAGTCATAGATATATTCGTCAGCATCCGTGATCAGGATCGGCAGCTGTTGGAGTGGGCTGTAGCTGGGCGTACATGTATCATCGCCCCACGGGACATCATAGGTTACGCTATAATCGATCCCCTTCTCTTGCAGGACGACGGCTACCTTACGGCCGTAGGGACTGGGGCGAGCATTGATCAATGTGAATGCCATAACGCAATTACCCTTTCAGATTGCCTCAACTAGATGGCGTATCCATTTGGAGCCGCCCTTTACCACGCCCGCTCTCCCGGAGTGGCGGGCAGGGTCTGACCCGGCCCGATTACCCAACATGTTCGCCGCAGTTTCAGGACGGCATTGCGCTTAAAACCTGCTTGTCTGCCATAGCAGTCAAAATTCCGGAGCAATTTTTTGCTCCCCTTCGCGACGGACGAGGTGGTTGCTCTGAAGTGTCACCAAGGGCGCAAACATTGCAAACCTTGAATTTTCTACGAGTCACTATCGTCCAACCCAAGCTTTAGCGCTCGTTGCAACGCTAATGTCAATTTGTCCACGCCTATGTGGCGTAAATTTTGTAGCGCCTCAGCGCCCGCCGATCCTGATGCCGGCTGCACGGGCGTTCGTGCTCACTCACCATGGCCACCTCGGCCCGGATTCTCGCGAATATAGTGAGAAAAAAATAGACGGTAATCTCCGCATACAATGTCATAAGAGCGTAGATCGGGCGGCGGAGCGTGATGGCTGCCACACAGGAAAAGGGATGGGTCTCAAATGCGATACAATCTACTTGGCCGCACTGGCTTGCTTGTCTCCGAACTTTGCTTCGGCACCATGACATTCGGCGGTCAGGACGCGATGTGGAAACAGATCGGCTCGCTGCAGCAGGCCGATGCCGATCGCCTGATCCGCATTGCCCACGAAGCGGGTATCAATTTTATCGATACGGCGGACATCTACGCGGACGGTTTGTCAGAAGAGATGACCGGCCAGTCAATCCGCAATCTTGGCCTGAAGCGGGACGAACTCGTGATTGCGACCAAAGCGTTTGGCCCTGTCAGCCCCGCCCCGAACAGTCGGGGCAATTCGCGCTATCACATCATGAACGCGGTCAAGGCCAGTCTCCGGCGGCTCAAGCTGGATCATATCGACTTGTATCAGCTCCACGGTTTCGACCCGGTAACGCCGGTTGACGAAACCATGCGCGCTATGGACAGTTTGGTGCAGGACGGTCTCATCCGCTACGTCGGCGTATCGAACTGGGCCGCGTGGCAGATTGTAAAGGCGCAGGGTATCGCGCAAAACCAGCACCTTGCCCGCATTGACAGCCTGCAGGCCTATTACACTATTGCCGGGCGCGACCTTGAACGCGAACTGGTTCCGATGATGCGATCCGAACAGGTCGGCCTCATGGTCTGGAGCCCGTTGGCCGGTGGACTTCTAACAGGAAAATACGCTGGCGATGATGGAGCCGGGGTTGGCGGCCGGCGTTCCGGATTCGAATTCCCGCCGGTAGACCGGGATCGCGGCGCTGCGGTGATAGCCGCGATGAGGCCGATTGCCGGGCGCCATGGCGTGTCGGTCGCGCAGATCGCGCTGGCCTGGCTGCTTCACCAGCCGGTCGTGACCAGTATCATCGTGGGCGTCAATCGAGAGGAGCAGCTGGTGGACAACATCGGGGCCTGCAAAGTCAGCCTTACAGCTGACGAACTGGCAACACTCGACGCGTGCAGCATGCTCCCGCCCGAATATCCAGGTTGGATGGTCGATTTGCAACGTGCGTATCGCGCGGATCAGCTCGATCAGACCGATAGGGGGGCGTGACTCAGCTACCCGCCACACGCGTTTCGCGATCGGCCCAATAGGGTTCGCGCATCGCCCTGCGCTTGATCTTGCCGACAGGGCTTCGCGTTCAGGCTTTTGACTTGCCGGTGATGGGCTGTATCATGCCAGCAAGGCCCATCCCTTGTCTCCTCGAACGCACGCTTCATAGGCGTCAGGCTCGAGCGGCTGCAAGATACCGGTCGTCTCTTCGCCGTCGCATCTGATGCGGCAGTGATGCTCGTCCAGTCCGCGCAACAAGCGCCGGTTAGCGGGATCGGACAGGTCGAAACGATCTCCCTGGACGACATCGTCGCCAACATAGTCGCCCTGCCAGATGGTCTTGTCAGGCGATCCGCCATAGAGACCGCAGGTCATGTAGGCGGTCTGGTTACCGATGCGTTCAAACCTGACGCGCTTCACTTCGCCGCCACCGAGCGTGTAGTCGATTTCGCCTTCGAGAAAGACCTTGGTGTCCTCTTCAAAGCGCAAGCGGCGTTCGACCTTTTTCACCTTGCCATGCCCCGCGCGGGGATCGCCGTGGCGGTAGAGAACAATCGGTCCCCAGATCGCGAAATCTTTGAAGGCGAACCAGTTGCCGCCAATCCAGCCGGCTTTGGGCGGCTTGGCGTCTTCCTGAAAGCGCGGGCCGCCGACACCGCGACCGACACCCCAATGCCGGTCACGGGTGCCGCTCCCAGCAGTCAGTGCAACCCGCTTGCCATCAATCTCGACCCATCCTTCCACCGCGCCAAAGCTTTCGAACCCCGCCGTGACATGGCGCTGGCGGCCATTAGCAAGCGGGCTGTAGGCCGAGCGGTAGATCTGGCGGTGGGTATCATGCCATTGCAGATCGAAACCAATGCCGTGATCGTTGGGCGCAAGCACATGCCGCCACTCGCGCATCCCCGCGATGATCGTCGGCTGGATGGGGCCGACATGGATATTGCCGCGATTGGCTCCGATCCGCCGGAATGCCCGGACCGAAGTCTGGACGCCCTTGTAGGTGACGATGGCAAAGGCTTCTGCGGTGTCGAGATTGGGATAGAAACTCCCCCCGGTGACGATCAGCAACTCTCCCGCAGAATCGTGGAATACGTTCCAGTGGCGTTCAAAGAAGCGC
>JANLQW010000110.1:0-9279 GCA_031368085.1 Novosphingobium sp.
CAAATCTTTATGGAATTTTACACCTGACTCAAAATCATCCAGCAGGCAGGATGACATTGACCCAGCTGCAGGGCTTGGCCAGCGAAGCAATAACCCAACACGGCACCGCGCCCATACCGCTCACGCTCAGCCAAAAATGACACAAATCCGCCGTCCAGACCTACCCGCGCACTGGTCTCATAAACCCGTGTCCACGAAATCGGAGGACCATCACACCTTGTTGCCGCTGCCGTTGAAATGCCCAGAGCTCAACCCGGTTGAGAATATCTGGCAGTTCATGTGCGACAACTGGTTGTCGAATAGGATCTTCAAATCCTACGACGACATCCTCGATCATTGCTCCTTCGCCTGGAAGCGTCTCGTCGATCAACCCTGGCGCATCATGTCCATTGGCCTCCGAAAATGGGCGCATGGGTGAGCTCAGTGAAACTTGGTATGATCCAACGGTATCGGCGTAACGCACTTTGGGCACAGCTACAGTGCCATCCATGGCGCGTAGAATCTGGTCCTCGCGTCGGCGGCAGGTCTCGATCAAGCCTTCAAGCGGGTCCATGCGCAGGACGAGCCGTTCGGCGCCGCGAGGGCCGTCATATTCACAGACGAACTGTTCCTTGGAGGCGCCTTCGGCCATCCGGCGCACGCCGGAAAGGGTGCCGTCCTCATCGCCGAGCAGCCGGTCCAGCGCGGCGGTCACTTCTGCGATGGTGCGCGGCGCATAGGGCCCAAGCAGGCGGTGCTCTTTCTTTTACTCAAGGATTTCGAAGATGCGGGGTTCGATTTCGTCGATGTTCGCTCTCCACGCACCGTCTCCGCAATGATATCGTCTACTGCAAGAAGCTCATCCGGGCGCGGATCGAAGCCGCTGGCGGCGAACCACGACTGGTCGCGTAGCGATTGGCGCGAGCTGAATGCCAGCACGCCCTGTTTCAGGGTCTCGCGAAAGGCTGGGGCGCCATCTTCCGCCGCCGCTCGGACGAGGGCGTCCACGCCGGCCATCATCGCCTTGTAGCGCAATTCCGCGCCCCCATCCGTTTGGCGGGCGGCAGCTAGTGAAGTGGCCGCCGCCTGCGTCATTGGGCCGTCATTAGGAGCCAGCGTGTCAATCAGTCGTTCAACATCGGCGCCGCAAGCCCGGGCATAGCCGTCCGCCTTGCTCCACTGGATTGCGAGCATACGCAGATGGCCGATGACGAGCGCCGACTGTTCCAGCGCAAGGCTGTTGGCGGGGTCAATCGCTGGCCAACAACATCCTCCATGGCGCGCAGGATGGTGCTGATCCGCAGATCGACACTGGGTGTCACTTCAATCCCCTAGTCGACTAGTCGATGTAAATGACACCGTTCAGGTCCGCACGCGGTTGAGCGGAAAACCTTCGAGATAAGTGCCGATACCGATGCGGCCATCGCGGTGGTGCCAGCGCGTCATCGTGATGGGTGAGAGGTTGTTGCCATAAGGCATCCACGGATGATGCGTGAGAACCGATCCCGACACTGTATGTTCGCGGTCGTCGCAATCCACGATCGTTATTTCCATCGTACTGGGGAAAAGGCCCGGCCGATGGGTGCGGACGCTGCCGGCTTTGGCACCTCGTACTTTGCCGTCGATCATCGCATAGCCGTGCTTAAACTCATGCTGCTGGCCGAATGGCGCGGTACGATCGACCGAGAAGATTCCGTGAACGGCGTAGTTCTCACCAAAATGCGCGTTCGCCCACAAGATCGGGTGGAAGCCGTTTTCGGGTCGTGGACCCCAGCTGTGGTCCATGGTCGAGACGCAATCGATCGGGTAGGTTTTGCCTGCAATCTGCAACGATCCGGTCATTCGGACCGTCATGTCAAAATGCGCCGAGTAGGCGGTGCCGAAGCCCGAACTGGCGGCCACATCGACAGCATCGGTGACGGCCATCGGATCCATCGTCGCATCGTGGATGTCGTAAGGCTCCATCAACGCAACGCAGTCGAGGTGAAGCGCCACCCCGCCCGCATTATAGTCGATCACATAATCCCGGATCGATTTGGCCTTGTATGAGAGGCCCGTTTCCAGGGTGAAATCCTCTGCCTTTTCCACCAGGGGATTATGATTGATGAGATCAATGTAGAGCGCGTCGTCCGCAGTAAACCCTGCCGTATCGACGATCTCCACATCGCTCACGGTAGCTCCCACTCCGGCCCTGTGAACGATATAGACAAACCCGAAAATATTGGCTTCGGGGACGTAGAAGTTGAAATACCCCGTTTCTGCCCAATCGGCGCGCTTCGGTTCGGGCAGGTGAAGCCGGATATCGGAATCAGTGATCATGTGGAATACCTCATAAACGCGAGCTGAAGCTGACGCCGTAGGTGACGGGTTTACCGGACGAAAACGTCCTGCATCTGGAAGGCGCTGGTCCAGTAATATTTGTTTGTGACGCTGCGGCCCCAGACCGAGAAGCGCCAGCTATCATCGGGGGCGTGAACGCCTGCGCGAAGATAGGAAGCTATTTTTATGATAGTCTGCCGACACCCGGAGCGATCCCTGGGGGAAGTGACGCCTTTTAACCGCAACCTTGACGCCCCCTCCAAGCCAAGTGGAATAGATTACATTCCACAAGAGTATTCGTCAATTGCTTTATCATTTCCGGGCGAGCTGATTCCAAGGGCATCGGCAGGCTGCGGCAGCGGTGCCCGGCGAATGGTTTGAGGCAACAAGATAATTGGAGAAGGTTATGAATTGAAGGGCAAAGTTGCCATCGTTACCGACGGAGCGACGGGCATCGGGCGCGCGATTGCGGAGCTTTATCTGGCTGAAGGAGCCTATGTCCCGATTGCCGATGTTAAAGGGGCGAGCGAGGCCGCGGCTGATGGACGTTAACGTAATGGGGCCATGGCTGTGGTCCAGTGCGGTGCTGCCTGCCATGCGTGAACGGGGCGGCGGACGTATCATTAATGTCGCATCATTGATGGTCAACCTGGGCATCCCGTTTATGCTGCACTATGTTGCATCGAAAGGGGCTGTTGGAGCGATGAGCCGGGCGATGGGTGCCACCGGCAGAAACATCCTGGTCAACTCGATTTCGCCCGGACACACCCACTTTGCCAACCCGGTTGCCAATTCCGGACAGCACGCCGCGTTCGAATGTTCGGCGGCATCTGCGCGCGTGGTTGAGCGTCCGCAACGTCCGGAAGATAGTGCCGGGGTTGCGCTGTGGCTGGCAAGCGACGAGGCTGGCTATGTCAACCGCCAGAATATCGTTGTGGATGGCGGAATTTTTATGACGCAGTGAAGCGTGGCGCACCCAACCGCAGGTAGCGTTGGGGCGCCCGCCAAACATCAGATCATTGCGATCGCGTCGCGGTTGCGTGTGAGGTAGGATCGACTGAGCACGTCTTGCTGCACGCCATAGCCGATCAACCCATCGCAATCCCAGCGCATGAAACTTTGCGCGTATATCATGGACGGGAATGGTGCCCACCGGCAGGCGTTGATCGCGACCGAGCTGAGGTCAAACCGGCCCCCCCTTGTATCTTCGACTCGAAGCCGGTTTGCCATTGGCAGCAAATCGCGCCGTTCAACCGACCCCGTGGCCGACACCAACCCGCTGAGCACGCCGTCTTCCAGCACGTATCCGCTGATCAGGGCCCCGAAGCCCGATTGCTTCGCCGGATCGAGACCCAAGAATGCGTGGACTGTCAGGCGTTCGCCGAACGACCCGTGAATCCACGTAGCATTGCTGTTGTCGCGTTCCTTGCGCGGCCCCCAACTGCGATCCAGCGTATCGACGCAATCGACCGCATATTCACGCCCGCGCAGGCGCAAATGCCCGGTAATGCGCCCGGTAATCTCGTAGTGGCCTGCAAAAGCAGCGCCGCCCCATCCCGTACCAAGCCTTCCCGCGGCCATAGGGTCCATCGCCGGATCATTCATGTCGAACGGAGGCATCAGCGCAAGGAAGTCGAGCTCGAATGAGGTGTCGTCGATACCGGCATACGTGATGTGGTAGTGCTTTAGCGGATCAACGGCTTCGACCACGAGTCCGTTGGGAAGCGCGTAATGGAGCAGCGAAGCGGGGCAAGGGAGGTGCTGCTGGTTATCGACATAGGCCTGCGATTCCCACGCCGGAGAGATCCGGTCTTGCACCAGTACGTCGACCATCGTGACTCCGAGTTTCGGCCGGGAGAGCAGATAAATGCTGCCCGATATGTTCGCCTCTGGCACGGCGAACGGGAAGAAGTTCGTCTCGCACCAATCGAATGGTGAATCCGGTCCAAACTGGAATTCGGCATGTTCAGGCGCAATCATCAGCGTCCCCCCACCATATCTTCGAGAGAGGGCAATCCTTTCGGATCATGGTCGAAACCCGCATCGCGGAACCAGGAGCGGGCACGCCGGGTCTGCCGACGCGAGAATGCCAAGACTGCGGCATCAAGCGCGGCACGATACTTCGCCTCGCCATCGGCCGCTGTGGCCCGGACCAGGTTTTCCAGTGAGCGGCCGAGGTGGTGATAAGCCGCTGACGCATCCGTCATGCCGTCGGCCTCTCGATCGGCAACTGCAAGGTTTAGCCCGGCATCCTCGGTCGCCGGACCTCCCACTGCCGGGGGCAAAGCCGCAACGGTTGTGGCCAGATCGGCGTGGCACAACGCATGATACTCGCCGATGAAAGGCATATGGCGTACTAGCATGTGCAGTTGCGCCAGCACCAGCGCACATTGTTCGATCGCAAGTGAATTGCCGGGATCAACGGCGGGGATGATGACATGCTCCAGCGTCTGCACTACGCTTTTCAGCCGGATGATGGGGCTGGGTGTCATGCCGCTTCTCCCGCGAGCAGGTTGCACAACGTATCTGACATCCCGGCTGTGCAAGAGGCGAGAAAAGCCAGCAGCGCATTTTGGTGATTGGTTCCATCGCGCGCGGCGATGATCGATGAGGTGTGGTTCATCGTGATCAGCTTGTAGCTGGTGAGTATACGATACCAGTGGAGCGTGCGGCCATCGACGATGCGCCCCGATGAAGCTTCGTATTGCTCTATCAAGTGATCGGTCGTGAACATCGAACCGACCAGGAAGGTGCCGTCGGCACCTTGGCCACCAAAAAGTGGCTCGAAACTGTAGGCGAGATCTTCGTGGAAATCGCCGACGTGGGTGAGTTCCCAATCGAGCAGCGCGGTGATCTGGAGCGATTGCTCATCGAACAGGAAGTTGCCCAGCCGATAATCGCCGTGGAGCAGTACTGGCTCAGCGCATACCGGCAGATTGTCGTAGAGCCAAGTTTCGGCAAGTGTCAGCAGCGGGAGGGAATCGGTTGCCTCCAGCTCGCGCACCTTGGTCCAGTAATTGACCTGCCACAGTGCAGCATCGGTGCTGCCGGGCCGTGGCACCGCGAAATCGTCCAGCCCGGCATTGCGATAATCGATGGCGTGGATCGCGATGAGATGGCCGATGAATTGGGGGGTCAATGCATTGCCAATGCGCTCGCCCATTGTTGCCTTTAGGCCGGATGGACCTCCTCCGCTATCTGTGGGCTTGGTCACGCCGCCGACAAAGCCGGTAATCATCACCGGTTGCCCCATCACCTCTCCGTCGCCATCGACAGCCAGCACAGGTGGGACCGGCACGAAGCCTTTGGCCGCACGCAGGACCTGCGCCTCGCGGCGGCGGCATGTTTCGATTATGCCCTCGCGCGGGTCCATGCGGAGAACGCAGCGTGCGAACTCTGAAGCGATGCTGCCGTCCATTTCGAACACGAACTGTTCCTTGGATGCCCCGCCGCCCATCCGTTGCACGTTTCGGACGGCAGCCGCCACGCCGTCCTGAGCCAGCAAAGCAGACAGCCCATCGGCAATTTCCTGCGCGTTGCGCGGGATATATGGGCCGAGCAGGCGGCGTTCCTGCTTAATCTGCAGCAGGTGAAGCAATCGTGGTTCGATCGCATTTCGATCGTGCGGGGCGGCTTGCTCAGCGGCGGTTTTAAGGTCGGTCATCGCGAGGTTCCGATTCAGTGGCCGGTAAATGCAGGGCGGCGTTTTTCGGCGAAGGCCCTGATCCCTTCGCGGGCGTCGTCAGTCGCGGCGGCGCGCGCCATTGCCTGAGCCTCAGCCTCGAGTTGCGCCTCTGCCGGAACCTCGCCGGACATGAGTAGCAGCCGCCGTATTTCGCCATAGGCGCGGGTAGGCCCGGCGGCGAGCTGGGCGGTGAGGGCTTCGGCGCGCTCCTCTAGGGCATCGGCGGGCACCAGTTCGTCGATCAGCCCGGCGGCATGCGCACTATTTGCGTCCAGCGCCTCGTTCAGCAGCAGAAACCGTCGCGCCTTTGTCCGGCCGAGGCGGTGGACCAGTGAGATTGATCCGCCGCCATCGCAAGCAAGGCCGATCCCTGAATAGGCCGCGATGAACTTGGACGCCTCGCTACCGATCACGAAATCCGCGCCTGCAACGACCGCCACCATACCACCGGCACACACGCCGTGGACCGCCACCACGATGGGGGCATCCATCCGCTGCAATCGTATAACCGCTGTGTGGAAGTCGCCGGTCCATTGCTTCATCAACCGTGGCAGATCGGCGAGGCGTGGTAGGAATCCGGAGATATCTCCGCCATAGCTGAAGGCGCGGCCCTCTGCGCGGATCAGAATGACGCGCACGTCGGTGCGCTCGGAAAGCTCGATCGCGACCTCATACAGGTCTCGGCAGAAGGCGCCATTTATTGGGTTGCCGTTTTCGGCCTCTGTCAAGGTCAGCCGAGCGATGCCGGCGGTGACGGCCAGTTTCATCGTGGAGTAGGTCATGCTAAGCTCCGCTTGGGTCCGAGTTTCTCGTCGAAATCATCGAGGTTCGGCATGCGCAGTGAGGGTCGTTCTTCAATTGCCGAGATGGCTACGCGCAGTTCCTCAAGCAGCGCCTTGCGCGCCCGATCACCGACATAGGGTACATGATACGCGACGAAAGGGTCAAGCACGCTCGTACCGACATAGCCGAGCGTGCTTTGGAAAAAGTGCCGCATCATGCCGGTGACAAGTTCGCCATGAAGACCATCCGCTCCGAACATATGCTCGCGCCCCCCAAGCTTATAGCCGCCAAACTGCGCTTTCCGGCAAGGCCACCCCGCCAGTATAGCCGCTTGCCGCCGTAGCAGACGCCGGACAGCATGACGCGGTCGAACCAGCCCTTCAGGATCGCCGGCGCGCCGAACCAGTAGATGGGGAAGGTGAACACGAGCAAGTCAGCCGCGAGCACCGGCTCAAGCTCCGCGAGAATATCTGGCTTGAGTGTCCCGGATTCATAGCCGTGGCGCTGCTCTAGCGCATAGACCACGTGTTCATTGTCTTGGCGCTCACCGAAATCGGCAGATGTGGCGACCGGGTTGAAGCCCTTCGCATACAAGTCCGAGATGGTGACTTGGTGCCCGTCGGTCATGAGCTGGTCGAGGATGATGTTTTTCATCGCGGTGACGAAAGAGTCCCCTTCGCTATGCGCATGTACGATGTGCGCCTTCAAGATACTGCTCCGTAAATCAGGTTTCGGGGCGTGGGCAGGCTTTCTGCGTCGCGCTCGAAGCCGGTGTCTGCCACCCACGCGCGTTCCAGCAGCGTCTGGCGGCGGGTATGTGCCAGCACGACAGGGCCAATCGCGGCGAAGGTCGCCGCATCTGCGCTATCATCGTCAATGACGCGTTCTATTTCGGCGCGCAGTGCTTGAACAGCATTTTCCAGCGCCTGCCGATCCGGCACCTGGGGGGGGCGATAATCCGCACTCGTTCAACTGCTGTTGCCAGCGAGGCGCGGGCGAGGCAACTGGTGGGCAACTTGTCCGCGAGTTCGTCAGCGAAGGTGGCGAATGCTTTCGCATCGTGGACGTGGAAGGCGTATTCCAGCGGAATTTGCTTGCGCATTAGTGCGATCGACTTGATGATCAACGCCAGCTGTTCCCGGGCAAAGTCCGCATCATCGGGCAGGAGCGGGACAATGATGTCCTCCAAAGCCTTTTGCACGGCAACAAGGCACAATACCGTATCAGGAACCATGTTCTGACCTTTCGAGGAGTTGGGTCAGCGAATCGACGCAGACGTGGCCAAAGCCAGCGAGCCATGTGAGCAGGATGTCCTGATGGATTT
The DNA here is from genome assembly GCA_031368085.1 of Novosphingobium sp. Taxonomy (GTDB): domain Bacteria; phylum Pseudomonadota; class Alphaproteobacteria; order Sphingomonadales; family Sphingomonadaceae; genus Novosphingobium. The sequence continues at coordinate 8,091 of JANLQW010000110.1, forward strand.
TCCCGCCCATTACGCACCGGATGCCGGTGCCGAGAACGATGATCACCGATTTCCAAGTGTTCATCACGCTGTAGTAAGCGATTTTTTTGGGATCGACGGGAAAGCCGGTGGCTTTGGAATAGCGCTCCAGAAAGGCTTCGCGTTCGATCAGGCCGCAGACGATGAACCGGTCCTCCGCGTCGCGATAGCCGTACCCTTCCTGCAGGGTCCAAGCGAGATCCTCATGATAGTCGCCCAGGTGCGCCAACTCCCAGTCCAGGACTGCCGTTATTTCTGCAGCGGTGGCGAGAAGCTGGTGCCAAGGCCGGTTGGTGCTGATGCGGGACTGGCGATCAGAGGATGAGCGCAACACGGACCAGCCCGAGGAACAGGGAATTTATATCGAGGCTTGGATGGTCGGTCTGGTCATGCTCATTGAAGCGTCCCGGGTTTTCCGGAGGCGGTTTCATTTGAGTCATGCGACCATATCGAAGTTGTCGATGGCTGCATAGTAGATGGCTTCGGCCTCGGCGGGCGGGATATGGCCGATGGGTCCGAACAGGCGTTGATTGTTGAACCAGTCGACCCAGCGCAGGGTCGCCATTTCCACCGCCGAGGCGTTTGGCCATGAGCGCTGTCGCCAGATGACCTCTGCTTGGTAGAGGCCGTTGATGGTCTCGGCCCAGGCATGGTCGTAGCTGTCGCCGACACTGCCGACCGACGGCGCCAGTTCGGCCTCGGCCAGGCGCTGGGTGTAGCTCATGGCCAGGTATTGAACGCCCCTGTCGCTGTGGTGGATCAGCCCGTCCTCCGGGGCTGGCCTGCGGGCATGGATGGCCTGTTCCAGGGCATCGAGCACGAAGCCCGCCGTGGCCGAGGCGCTGACCTTCCAGCCCACGATCCGGCGGGCGAAGGCATCGATCACAAAGGCGACGTAGACGAACCCGGTCCAGGTGTGCACGTAGGTGAAGTCGACCACCCACAGCGCGTTGGGCCGGCTGACCTGGAACTCACGGTTCACCCTGTCGAGCGGGCATGATGCCTTCGGGTTGCTGATGGTGGTAACGCAAGTCTTTCCGCGCCTTATGCCTGTCAGCCCCAGGCCCCGCATCAGCCGTTCCACGGTGCACTTGGCCACCTTGATGCCCTGACGTCGCAGTTGATGCCAGACCTTGCGGGTGCCGTAGAGGCCAAAGCTGGCCTCATGGAC
>JANLQW010000151.1:0-4518 GCA_031368085.1 Novosphingobium sp.
GCCTTCGCCATCCCCGGCGGCTTTGTTTACGTCACCCGCCAGCTGGTCGGCCTGATGAACAATGAGGCGGAGCTCGCGGGCGTGCTCGGGCACGAAGTCGGACATGTCGCCGCCCGTCATTCGGCCAAGCGGCAAAGCGCGACGATGCGCAATACGATTCTTGGTGCAGTGGGCTCGATCCTGTCGGGCGTGCTGCTCGGCAATGGTACTGCCGGGCAAATCGGGCAGAAAATTTTCTCTCAGGGATCGCAGATGCTTACGCTCAGCTATTCGCGCGGGCAGGAAACTGAAGCAGACAATCTGGGGGTTCAATATCTGGGCCGAGCGGGCTACGATCCCCGCGCCATGGCGACTGTTTTGCAGAGCCTCGCCAACCAGAATGCACTCGACGCACGGTTGATGGGCACTACCGGCAATACGCCCTCCTGGGCTTCTACTCACCCCGATCCTGCCTCTCGTGTGCGAGCGGCCTTCGCCCGCGCCGGAGCCAATGCGACCGGTAATACCAATCGGGACGGCTTTCTTCGCAGCATCGACGGCATGATGTACGGCGACGATCCCCGTCAGGGCGTTGTCGATGGACCCAGATTCATCCATCCCGACTTCAGGCTGGGTTTCACCGCGCCGAGCGGTTTTTTCCTGATCAACGGTACCCGCGCCGTTTCCATCAGCGGCCAGGCGGGCAAGGGCGAGTTTTCAACCGCAGACTATAGCGGCGACATGCCGGCCTATATTGCCAGCGTATTTGCCGGGCTTACCAATCAGGGGCAGGCGAAAATCGCGCCGTCATCTATTGAGCGCACGACTGTGAATGGCATCCCGGCAGCCTATGGCATTGCCCGGGTGCAAAGCGGCGGCAGCGAGGTGGACGTCGTCGTCTTTGCTTATGAATTCTCCAAGACCAAGGCTTATCATTTCCTGACGATATCGACTGCTGGCAAGTCCAGTCAGTTTCAGCCGATGTTCGATTCGCTGCGCCTGCTCACCGACAGTGAGGCGGCAGCGGTCAGGCCGCGCAAGTTGCAAATTGTGACGGCAAAGGCTGGCGACACGCTACAATCGCTCGCCGCGCGCATGGCCTATAGCGACGCACCCGTGGAACGCTTTCTGGTGCTCAACGGGCTGAGTTCGGGGAGCCGGATCGCGCCCGGCCAGCGGGTCAAGCTGATCACTTATTAAGCCAGGCGCGCCAGCATGCGCGGCAGAAACAAACCAAAGGGGCGGCGAGTCTCCCCGCCGCCCCTGTTGTGTAGCCAGTTTGCCGGATTAGGCGGCGGTAGCGGAATCCAATTTCGTCGAAACGCCGGTGAAAGTGGTCCCGAGGCTGGTGCCTACGGCGGTAAACGCAGTGATCGCGGCAACTGCAATGAGCGCGGCAATCAGACCGTATTCAATTGCAGTCGCGCCGGCTTCGTCGCGAAACAGCTTGGTGATTAACCTCATGATCAGTCCCCTGGTTGCAGTTTCAGTACCACAAAAGGGGCAGCGAGCTTCCCCGCCGCCCCGATTGTGTCGCTAATGCACCACTTTATCCAGCGGTAGCGGCATTCAATTTCGTCGAAACACCCGTGAAGGTGGTGCCGAGGCTCGTGCCCACGGCGGTGAACGCGGTGATCGCGGCGACCGCAATCAGAGCGGCAATCAGGCCGTATTCAATGGCGGTGGCGCCAGATTCGTCGCGAAACAGATTGTTAATGAACTTCATGATCAGTCTCCTGGTTTCAGTCTTCAGTACCCGGTCCGGTCGGCTCTTGCTTCGCGGACAATGGTGGTTGTAAAGTGGAGGTATTGACAAATGTTTAAAATTACCCGCTCGCCCCAGATACTGCACTGCCTATCTCAGATACGATATAAGCGTACATCTGGTCGCCGGTATTTCGCAGAGCTCCTGCGCCGCCGAAAATCGCCATTCCAATCAATGTTGCGATGAGACCATATTCTATCGACGTTGTGCCGGAAACGTCACCCCACAGGCGGGTCAAGATGGTTTGTATTGCCATGTCTATCCTGCATCTCTTGCCAACGTCCCATGCTTGTTGCAGCGGAATAATAATACTTCGTTAATTTGGGGGAATGTGTTGACAGAATTTTCGACAGTCATTCCGGTGGTCGCGGCGGCGCTGGTGGCGGCGGATGGACGGATTCTGCTCCAGCGCCGACGCGCGGGGGCGATGCACGGCGGGCTGTGGGAATTTCCCGGGGGCAAGGTGAAAGCCGCAGAATCGCCGGAATCCGCGCTGGTCAGGGAGATTCGCGAAGAGTTGGGGATCGTGATTGACCCGGCCGACTGCGTGCCGCTGTGCTTTGCCAGCGATCCTGCCTTGCCGCCGGCGCCTCGCGAGCCTTTTGTCGTGCTGCTTTACACTTGCCGCAAATGGCACGGCGAACCGCAGTGCCTGGATGGCGAGGCAATCGCATGGTTTGCGCCCGAAGATCTGGAAAACCTCGCCATGCCGCCTCTCGATGTTCCACTGGCCAGGGCACTGCTGCAAGCGATTTAGCGGCTTGCCAACTGTGTGCCCCCCACCTATGTCTCCGCTTCCCGCGCCCGTAGCTCAGCTGGATAGAGCATCAGACTACGAATCTGAGGGTCGGACGTTCGAATCGTTCCGGGCGCACCAAGCTTTTCCGCCGTTCTTTGCTGCATGTGAAGGACGGCGTTTTACCGCCTAGCAATCACCTAGTAATCACGCGGCGCAATTTCGCGGCTCGCAAGGTAATGGCATGGTGCAAGAGGCCAGTAACAACGAGCATCATGCTCGTACCTTTTGCCGGCGCTGATCGCAGTCGCTAGTGCAAGCCATTAGGGTCGATAGGGCCGTTAGCCCGGCATTGGTGTAGCAGATCGAGACCGGTGCGCCGGTGCACTCAGCGCCACGGCCGCGCCAGACCGAGGCTCACCAGATACTCACCCGCATCGCGGCCATTGACCGAGACCCGCGCCAGCGTCCGGCCATAGCGATCAGCGCCAGCCCGTCTGATCATCACCCGCCGGCTGCCAATGAATGCCGTCAGCGCATCCCTAGCCTAGTAGCCTTTCTGATAATCGCACCAGGCAGAGCGACGGCGCGCGCAACTGGGGCTGCGGGGTAATTCAGGGGCATCAATGTTCATGATCCGGATGCGCTCACCGTCGCAGCGCAGGCTGTCCCCATCATGGATGATCGGAGCAAGACAGAAAAACAGTGCTTCGAGCATCGTTCAAATCTCACTCCCCGATCCGTTCAGCGCTGCCAGTACCCTTTCCACTGGCGGGATACCCGAACCCATAGCCGACACACCGAACCTTCCGCCGTTTGCTCAGCAATTCGGCGACATTGGGCCCGCTAGACCGCTCGACCACGGAACAGGTGAACCAGCCCGACGATAATGGCGATCACCAGTAAGATGTGAATTAGCCCACCGGCAATATGGAATGCGAAGAAACCGAGTAGCCACAGGACCAGCAGAATTCCAGCGAGGGTGAGTAGCATTGCAAAGCACTCCGAAGCGGCCGTCAAGCGGGCTCTTTTTCAAACGCTATGCGGTGTTGATGGTTCCCAGGTCACGGAGATTGGCGCGGCCATACCCGTCGTGACGATTTGCGCCGTGGCTATGGCTACTAATCATATCACAAACTGGATCACGAACGCGCTGTCATCGCCGATAGGCCCAGGCTCCGCCTCAGAGCGAGCGATTGCGGCCAATCATTCTAGACGATGACACGGAGGATCACGCCCCGGTCACCTACCGGGCCATGTTCGGCCTCATAGGCAGCCAGCGCTGATTCCCGCGTCTGGCCTTCGTCCTGGACGATGCGCAGCCAGACTTTCGCCCTTGGCGGATCGAGGCGGCATTCAAGATCGGCAACGCGGCGGCTCAAGCGCATGACGGCGAACCTTCCCCGCGCGGCACGCCGGTAATGATCCACGTGACGAAAGGATCGCTGCCAAGTGGCCCGTGCGACCGTTCGTATCGGGCAAGCGCATCGCTCTCCGTTTCGCCGGGCTCCCGCACCAGCAAAAGATGCCCACCGAGGCCTTCGGAATGTTCGAGGGCTTCGACACGCCCGATCATGCTACGTCCCGTCATTGTTTCCAGATCCTTCATTTCTTCGCCTCCAGTGCCGTAATGCGCGCTTCGAGATCGCCAGCCTCGACCAGTGTCTTGTGCGCCGTCAGCAGCGCCATCACCCGGCCCGCCTCATCGGGCGTGACCTCACCGCCCGCCACCGCATCGAGCAACGCCGCCGACGCAGCGACTGTATCCGCTGCCGTGGTTATCGGCGGCAGGGCAAACGCCACCGGTGAATCCTTGCGGGCCGGGGCGAGACGGTCGAGACACAGCCGCAAGGCTACCGTGTCGCCCTCCAGCGCCTTGTCGATGGCCTTCTGCGTCAATGCCGCGTGCTGACCTTCCAGCAGCGCCTCCATGGCAAGCGTGACCTTGTGGCGGGATCCGGGCGTCCGCCCCCCGAGCGCATTACCGGGGGCGAATGTGCCATCCGTTTTTCGACCGTTAGTTTTCGGATCGCGAGCC
>JANLQW010000157.1:0-6276 GCA_031368085.1 Novosphingobium sp.
CCCCAGAATCGCGCCTGCTGGCCCGCAATGCGCCAGCCCCCAAGCCGCACCGGCGGTTGGCGCGATGGCGAGCCGCGCCGCCAGCCCGCGCACGCTCAGCCGCGCCCGCGCATCGGCGAGCAGCGCGGCCTCGCCGCCGAACAGATGCGCCGCACCGGTGATATCGACGATCAGCCCGTCGGGCGGATCGAGCGCGCTCCACGGGCCCCAGCGCTGTGCCCACAGCGCCAGGCGTTCGAGAAAGGCGAGGTCGCCCGCCGGATCGAACGGCGCTACCGCCAACCCGGGGCACAGCGCGCGGGCATCGGCGAGCATCATGCCAGGCCGCGCGCCGGCCTCAAGCCCGGCGGCATTGGCCGCAGCGATGCGCGGGCCATGCGCGGTTTCGGCGATCAGGGCGAGCGGAGCGGCGTCCGACCCCTCGCCCGGCGCGCAACCTTCACGCGCCAAGGTTTCCTGGCGCCAGCGGTCGATTGCCAGCCGCGCCAGCCAGATCGCCAGAATGCGGCGCGGCGGCAGTGAGGTGACCTGCGTCATCGCGCAATATCCATTCTCCGGGAGGGTGGCTGCGGGCGCGGAACAGTTCCGCTTGCCATGACGCAATACCGGGCGCTTGCGGGTTCCAGCGCGGCGGCGGCGACGGGGCGGAGCGCGCCTCCCAGCGCAGCCATGCCGAGCCGAGATCGCGCTGCGCATCCAGACGCACCAGCCACAAGGGCACCCCGTGCCTCTCCGCTGCAAGGCTGAGCCGGCGCGAGGCGGTGAAGGAGAGCGCCTTGGGCTTGCCCGCCAGCTCGCCGATGACGAAGGCAAGCTCGCGGCAACGCAGGCCTTCTTCCAGCGCGAACAACGCATCCTCGGGCGTCTTGGCCGCGACATGGATCAGGCGGTGGCGCAGCGGCAGCGGCAGGCCGGGACGATAGGGCCGGCCGGTCAGGCGCTGCGCGGCACTGTCCTGCACCCACAGCCACGGAAGCTCGGCGGACGCCGCGCCGAGCGGATCGGGGGCGCTGCCCTGCATCCGGTCGAGCGCCAACGCCAACGCCAACGCCGCCCCCGCCGCCTCGTGCGAAGAGGCAAACACCTCGCCATAGCAGAGGCCAGCCTGGGTCAGTCCGGGACGCCATTCGGCGGCGCGAGGGTCAACGGCGCGGTTGAAGGCAGGCTGGAGAATCGCATTCATGTTCTTCTTATGTTCTCAAAGAAATCGATTCGCAAGCCGCCATGGAACATGCGCCTCGCCCCCGTGTTTCCTCCTTGTCCCCACAGGAGATCACCGATGCGTACCCAACAAGCCGACCCCGCCGAAATGCGCGATAAATTCTGGAAGGCTCTAGCGGAATCGCCTTTCATCATGCTACAGCTCGATGCCGATCCTGACAGCGCCGCGCCGATGACCGCCCAGCTCGACCCCGACGCAAATCACGAAATCTGGTTCTTCGTCTCCCGCAAAAGCCACCTGGCCCCGATGGGCCCGGCAACCGCCACCTTCACCAGCAAAGGCCATGACACCTTCGCCCGCTTCCACGGCCTGCTCAGCGAAGAAACCAGCCGGGACCGCAAGGACAAGGAGTGGTCAAAACTGGCCGAGGCGTGGTTCCCCCGCGGCAAGGACGATCCTGACTTGCTGATGCTGCACATGAAGCTCGGCGATGCCACTATCTGGTCGAAGGCCGAACTCGGCATGATGGGTGCCGCGAAGATGGCGCTGGGCATGGATGTCCGCAAACAGGCGATCGATACCCACGTCAGCACCCACCTCTGATCAGAGGCAAACCTGCGGCCCGGACCGCCGGCCGCAGGTTTGCGCTCAATCCAGCTTGATGCCGCCCGGCAGCGGCGGCACCGGCTGGGGCGGGATGCCGGGATCGTCCTCATGCACCTCGACCAGCCCGTGCCCGACATGGCTGTGGCCGCGGCTGTAGAGGAAATACACCGCCAGCCCGATCACCGCCCAGGCAACGAACAGTCCCAGCGTGTAGGCGGACAGGCTGAAGAACAGATAGATACAGCCGAGTATGGCCAGCGGCGCGACCACGGCGATGGCCGGTGTGCGGAACGGCCGGTGGCGCGAGGGATCGGTCCGCCGCAGCACCATGACGGCGATAGCCACCATGGCAAAGGCGAACAGCGTGCCTGAATTGGAAATATCCGCGAGCGCGCCCACTGGAAACAGCGCGGCGAAAAACGCCACGACAATGCCGGTAATGATCGTCACCACATAGGGCGTCTGGTATTTCGGGTGAACCTTGCTCAGAACTTCCGGGAGCAGCCCGTCGCGACTCATGACGAAAAAAATGCGCGTCTGACCAAACATCATCATCAGAACCACCGACGGCAACGCCAGACCAGCGGCAAGGCCCACGAGATTGCCTGCCTGACGGATAAGATCCGATCCTTGCTGTTCGCCGATAGTGCGCAGCGTCCAGGCCAGCGCCTCCTTGGAACAGACAACCACTTCGCGGGCTTGCGCAGCGCAGGCAGCGGTAAGCTCCTTGGTGCCCGGCGAAATGCCGTTTCCAGCGGAATCAAGCAGCGGCTGCGCGCCGACACTGCCGATCACGCCAGAGGCCACCAGCAGGTAGAAGACAGTACAGATACCAAGGCTGCCGATCAGACCGATCGGCATGTTGCGCTGCGGATTCTTGGTTTCCTCCGCCGCCGTCGAGACGGCATCAAAGCCGACATAAGCAAAGAAGATCGAGGCCGCCGCCGCGCCGATACCGCCGAAACCAAGCGGGGCGAATGGCTGGAAATTCTCGGCCTTCATCACCGGCAGGGCAAGGACCAGGAACAACGTCAGCGCGGATATCTTCACCATGACAAGGATGGCATTGACGAAAGCGCTTTCGCGCGTTCCGATCACCAGCAGCCAGGTGACCAACAGGGCGATGAGGAACGCCGGGACATTGAAGATGCCTCCGTCGATCGGTCCCAGCGTATAGGCAGTGCCCAGGTCTATGCCCAGAAATTCCCGCAGGAGGCCGACAAAATAGCCCGACCAGCCGACCGCTACCGCGCCCGCCGCAACCGCATACTCCAGCACCAGCGCCCAGCCGACCATCCAGGCCAGCATTTCACCCATCACCGCATAGCTGTAGGTATAAGCCGATCCCGAAACCGGGATCATCGAGGACATCTCGGAATAGCACAATGCCGCCACCGCGCAGACCGCACCGGCAATAACGAAGCTGAGCAACATGCCCGGCCCTGCCTTCTGCGTGGCCTCTGCCGTCAGCACGAAAATGCCGGTGCCGATAATCGCACCGACCCCGAGCATGGTCAGCTGGAAGGCGCCGAGCGTGCGGGGCAGCGATTTCTTTTGCGCTGTCGCCAGAATGGCATCGAGCGATTTTACCCGGCCGAACATGCGGTTCTCCCCAAACCTTGCGCCTTAGAAGCGCTGGAAGCTAGCGGCATGTCCCTGATTGGCAAGCACCAACACCCGCCCTTCCCCAGTTTAAAAGGAGCGGCTAAAAGAGTTTCATGTCCACAACCTTCCAGCTCGACACATCGACCAGCCGCGCCCACCCGACCCCGTCGCCGATGCGCCGCCTCACCATCCCAGCGCTCCGGGGGCGCAAAGTGGACGGGGTGACCGCCGAGCCGATCGTCATGCTCACCGCCTATACCGCGCGGCAGGCGCAGCTGCTCGATGCCCATTGCGATCTGCTGCTGGTTGGCGACAGCCTTGGCCAGGTAATCTACGGCCTGCCGTCGAGCTTGCCGGTGACCCTGGAGATGATGGCGGCACATGGCGCGGCGGTGGTGCGCGGCAGCTATCATGCGGCGGTGCTGGTCGACATGCCGTTCGGTTCTTATGAAGGCTCGCCGCAACAGGCCTTCGCCAACGCCGCCCGGCTGCTCAAGGAGACCGGCTGCGCGGGAGTGAAGCTGGAAGGCGGCGAGGCGATGGCGGAGACCGTCGCTTTCCTGTCGCAGCGCGGCATTCCGGTGATGGGCCACGTCGGCCTCACCCCGCAGGCGGTCAACCAGCTCGGCGGTTACAACGCGCGCGGGCGCGGCGCGGCGGAAGCCGCCAAGATCCTCGCCGACGCAAAAGCGCTGGACGCTGCGGGGGCATTCGCCATCGTCATCGAGGGCGTGGTCGAGCCGGTCGCGGTGGAGGTCACCAAAGCGGTTGCCTGCCCGACCATTGGCATCGGCGCCTCGGCGCTATGCGACGGCCAGGTGCTGGTGACGGAGGACATGCTCGGCATGTTTGAGCGCGTGCCGAAGTTCGTGAAACGCTACGAGGAGATAGCCGAGACGATTTCCGGCGCAGCGGCACGCTATGCCGAGGAGGTGCGGTCACGGGTGTTTCCGGGGTTGGAGCAGACCTATCAGCCGAAGTAGGATTTTCAGGCGGCGTCCGCTAGACCCGACGGCTCACATCTTAGCCTTACTCCCAGCGCCGACATGACTTTGAGCAGCGTCTCCAATGTCGGATTGCCGCTTTCGCTGAGCGCCGTGTAGAGTGCCTGCCGGTTGACCCCGGTCTTGGCGGCGATCTTGCTCATGCCTTCGGAGCGCGCAACGATGCCCAAAGCGCTGGCGATGTAGCCCGCGTGGCTGCTTTCGAATGCATCGTTGAGCAGATCGATCACATCGCCTGGCTCGGTAATGTATTTTGCCGCATCAAACGGCTTGGTCTGACCTACAGTCATTGCTTCATTCCATTGCCCTGTCTTCCCGAGAGCCAGGCAGTCTCTCACATCCAGAAAATCACATTCGCTCCGCCAAACTCTTGGCCAACTTAATCGCCTCGGTCCTGATCGCGCTTCTCGCTACCGCAAAGCAGAATCACGACAACTCGGTCGCGGATCGTGTAATAGAGCCGGTATCCCGGCCCATAATCGAGCCGTATCTCGCTAACTCCGTCATTCACTGTTTTCCAATCGCCGAGCAACCCGGCCTCGATCCGTGCCAGTCGAATAGCGATCCGCTTTTGCGCCACACGGTCGCGAAGGCCATCGAGCCAAGTCTCGAACTCGTTGGTCATTTCCACGCGGTACATGTGTCGCCTATATACGACAGGTGCGCACCTATGTCAATCCGCCCGCAGCCACCCCGCAATCGGCGCCGCCACCAGCATCTGCGCCAGATGGTACACCAGCAGCGGCAGCAGCACGATCCCCGCCAGCGCCGGCGGGAACAGCACGGTAGCCAGCGGCGCGCCCATCGCGACGCTCTTTTGCGCGCCGGCGAACAGTAATGATATCCGGTCGCCGCGCGGCAGTTTCAGAGCTTTGCCCAAGAGCCACGATCCGCCATAGCCGAACAACAGCAGGAGTGCGCAACCCAGCAGCAAACCTGCCCAGGCGGCGAGATCGACGCGGCTCCAGATGCCCTGTTCGACTGCCCCGGAAAAAGCGACATAGACGGCAATGCCGATGGTCGTGCGGTCCATCACGGTGATCAGCTGGCGGTGACCCGCAACCCAGGTTCTGGTCAGCCCCTGCAACGTCTGGCCCATGACAAACGGCAGCAGCAGCATGGTCACCACCTTGACCAGCGCCGCGCCGTGAAATTCCGCGCCCGCGCCGCCCGCCAGCAGCGAGAATAGCGGCGCACTGATGAAAACGCCGAGAATGTTGACGAGCGCGGCCGCCACCACCGAACTCGCGATATTGCCGCCGGCGAGCGAGCTATAGGCCGTCGCCGACTGGACCGTCGAAGGCAGCGCGCCGAGGAACAGGAACCCCAGCGCCAACGCTGGCGGCAGGAACGTGATCCCGGCCTGCCACAACAGCCAGCCCGCCGCAGCCATCGCCGCGAACACCCACAGGGTCAGCGGCACCAGCAAGCGGTGATTGCCCAATCCCGCCAGCACCTCGCGCCGCGAGAGGCGCAGGCCATAAAGGAAAAACAGCAGGAACACCGCAGCGCTGGAGACGAACTGCGCCGCCTCGCGCGCCGGTCCCTTTACTGGCAGAAGGCTGGCCAGCAGGATTGCCGCGACGATCAGCCGCACCATCGGGTCGATGCGCTTGAACAAGCGGCTAACTCGCGGGCATCCGCACCGGCAATGCCGCGCCGATGCCGGCCAGCTCAATCACGGTGATCCCGTCCAATGCCCCTGCCACGCGCGCCTCCTGTCCCTGCCGTTCCGCGCGATTGCCGCAGACGGAGCGGCTTGTCGAGCGCTCAGGCGTGCAGGTCGTAGTGCTTGAGCAGATCGTACAGCGTCGGCCGGCTGATCCCGAGCAGCTTGGCGCTGGAGGAAATATTGCCCTCGCTGCGCGCCAGCGCATGGCGGATCACGCGGCGATCGGC
>JANLQW010000177.1:0-7324 GCA_031368085.1 Novosphingobium sp.
CCGCCAAAGGAATGCGCCGCATATCTGGCTAACTCAGGCTACGCGCAAACCTAATCTCATCACGCTCTAGATGCCGAGCGCTTTGCGCAGCTCGGCATTGATCCGCGATTGCCAGCCCTTGCCGGTGGCACGGAATTTTTCGATGACGTCCGGATCAAGGCGAAGGGTTACCTGGCGTTTTGGGTTGGCGCTGGGCGGACGGCCTGGTTTGGTCAGCGTGCCTTGGGCTGGACGAATAATTTTACCGCCAATTGAAAATTGCGCACGGGCGAACTGATCTTCCGTCCATTCGGGAAGATCGTCGTCATCCCAGCTTACTGGCAAATTTGCGTTGTTCCCGGTCATTGCATTTTCTCATCGAGATGACGTGGACGCCGTCAGGAATGGGTGTCCACGCGATCATGATCAATCGATCATTTAACAGCCCGTAGGTCTGATACCTCGGCTCTGGATAGTCGTAGCGATCGTCTTGTTGCGTGAATGCAGGTCCATCGAATACCTTGCTCGCATCGGCAAAATCCAACCCGCGCTCCTTGAGCGTCCGGGCTCGCTTCGCTTCATCGTATCTGATTTCCATTAGTTAAACCCTTGCCGAAGCCGCGCAAGCGCGACTGATTATACTTTGTCATAGCTTTTCTCCATCGCTGAGTTACAGGGTTATGAGTTTACAGAGTTACGAGTTTACAGAGTTACGAGTTTTCAAGGTCAGACTGCTTTGACAGACCCTATTTAATGTAACTCCAAAAAATGTCAACCCCTACTCCGCCGCGAGCAGCTCTTCCGCCCCGCCCAGATCCACGCTGACCAGCCGCGAGATGCCCTGTTCGACCATGGTCACGCCGAACAGGCGGTGCATGCGGCTCATGGTGACAGCGTTGTGGGTGACGATCAGGTAGCGGGTGTCGGTTTCCAGCACCATCGCGTCAAGCAGGTCGCAGAAGCGTTCGATATTGGCGTCGTCGAGCGGGGCGTCGACTTCGTCTAGTACGCAGATCGGCGCGGGGTTGGTCAGGAACAGCGCGAAGATCAGCGCGATCGCGGTCAGCGCCTGCTCGCCGCCGGATAGCAGCGTCAGGGATTGCAGGCGCTTGCCCGGCGGCTGCGCGAAAATCTCGAGCCCGGCTTCGAGCGGATCGTCCGAATCGACCAGCGCGAGATGCGCGCTCCCGCCTTCGAACAGGCGGGTGAACAAACGGCGGAAATGGCGGTCGACTTCCTCGAAGGCAGCGCGCAGCCGCTCGCGCCCCTCGCGGTTGAGATTGCCGATCGAGCCGCGCAGGCGGTGGACCGCTTCGCTGAGTTCGGCTTGTTCGGCGATGCTTGCGCTGGCCCTCGCCTCGGCCTCGGCGAGTTCGTCGGCGGCGACCAGATTGACCGGGCCGAGCCGTTCGCGGTCGGCGATCAGACGGTCGTGCACGGCCGATTCGTCGGATGCTCCAGCAACTTCGGCGGCGACGAACGCGAAGCGGCCGGGAAGCAGCGGCGGCGGGCACTGGAAGCGCTCGCCGGAGATTGCCGCCATTTCGGCGCGGCGGCCTTCCTCGTTCTCGGCGCGCGCGGCGGCGCCGGCGCGGGATTCGCGGGCGGACGCGAGCGCCTCGCCCACGCTGGCCAGCGTAGCCTCGGCCTGACGGGCGGTCTCGCTGGCCAATGCCAGTGAAGTTTCGGCCGCGGCCAGTTCAGCGCCCAGCCGCGCGCGCGTTCCGTCGCCGGCCTCGATCTCCCGTATCAGCGCGGCGGGTTTGGCGGCGATCACCGCGCGTTCTTCCTCGATCTCCGAAAACCGCCGCCCCATTTCAGCGAGTCGGCTGGTGGCGTCGCCGGCGCGGGCCTGCCAGCCCTTGATGTCGGAGCGCTGCGCTGCGGTGCGTTCGCGCGCAACGGCGAGCGCCTGATCCTGCGCCGACAGGGCGGCAAAGGCGGCCTGCACCGCCTGCCTGGCCGCCTCGTGCTTCGCTTGGGCGGCGGCGAAAGTCGCGCGGCTGGTAGCGGGATCGGGCAGGGCGGTACGGCGATTTTCGGCGGCGGCGCGGTCCGCCTCGGCCTGTCTGCGCTGCTCGGCAAGATCGCCCTCAGCCGCCGCCAGTTCGGTGCGGCGGGCGGCCTGGCGGGCCCGGGCATCCTCGGCCTGATCGAGCACGCGGAGGGCGCTGCGCTCGGCATCGGCGGCGGCTGCAAGCGCGCGTTCCGAAGCAATTGCCCCGGACTGGAGCGCGGCAAGCTTGGTCTGGACCTCGGCCTGAAGCCGCTCGGCCTCAGCCGCCAGCGCGCGTCTGGCGGGCAATTCGGCATCGAGTTCGGCGAAACGGTTCTCCGCCTCGAACCGCGCGGCCTCAGCACCGCCTTCGCCGCGCGCGACGAAACCGTCCCAGCGGCGCAGTTGACCGGCGCGGGTCACCAGCCATTCGCCCGGCGCCAGCACCCGGCCATCGTCCTCCTCGGCGACATGGACCAGCGCGAGGCGGGCGGCGAGCTGTGGCGGGCAATCGCGGACCTGCGCGGCGAGGCTTAGCGCCACCGGCGATGGTGCGGCGGCTCCGGTCCAGAAGCGCCCGTCCTCCCCGGCTGGCGCGCCGCCCAGCGCTGCCTTGGCGTCGCGGCCGAGCACGGCGGCAAGTGCGCGCTCATAGCCGGGCGCGGCGCGAACATGATCAAGCGCGAGCGGCAGGCCGTGTTTGGCCTGTGCCTGCTTCGCCCGGGCTTCGCGGTCGCGCAGCAGCGCGGCATGTTCGCGTTCGACCCCGGCGAGATCGCCTTTTGCCGCCGCGAAGGCGGTGGCGGCGGAATCGCGCGCAGCCTGTAGCTCCGCCTTGCGTGTTTGCTCCGCCTGCAGCGCCAGGCGCGCTGCGGCGACGGCCTCGGCGGCTGTGTCGCGGCGCGCTTCCGCCTCGGCCACTGCGGCGTCGGCATCGCCTGCCTGCGCCAAAGCCGCGAGTGAGGCCGCATGGCGCGACGCTTCGCTGTCCAGCCGGTCGAGCCGCGCCTGCGCCTGCGCCAGTTCCGCATCGGCGACCCGCCATTCCGCCTCAACCCCTGCCTGCGCCGCCGTGGCCTGAGCCTGTGCCAGTTCGGCCGTCCGTGCAGCCTCGCTCGCGTTGTCGAGCCCGGCGGCCAGCGCCGCACGCCGGGCCTCGTCGTCGGCGAGCTTTGCCTCGCCCTCGGCCAGCTCGCGTTGCAGCCGGGCCAAGGCTTCGGCGGCGTCGCGGGTCAGACGGTCGGCATCGCCGCGGTCCGCCTCCAGCCGGGCGCGCTGGCGGTCGAGATCGGCGAGGCGCTGTTCGGCGGCTTCGAGCTGGCTGGTGAGCACCGACATGCGGTGGCCATGGGCGCTGGCATCGTCGCGCCGGTCAGCCAGCGTGTCGCGAGTCTGGGCCAGCGCGGCAGCGGCGCCGTGCTGGGTGTCCTGAGCGGCGCGGGCAGCGGCCTGGCCGTCGGACACGCGCGCCTCGGCCGCCTGCGCCTCGGCCCTTGCGGCATCGGCGGCGGCGGCGGCATCGCGCCAGCGGGCGTAGATCAGCCGCGCTTCGGCGATGCGGATCTTGTCGGACAGCGCCTTGTAGCGCTCCGCCGCGCGCGCCTGCCGGCGCAGCGCGGCGATCTGCGCGTCGAGTCCGGTCATGATGTCGCTCAGCCGGGCCAGGTTGGCCTCGGTCGCGCGCAGCTTTTGCTCGGCGTCCTTGCGGCGCACATGCAGCCCGGCGATCCCCGCCGCTTCCTCTAGCATTTGCCGCCGCTCAGCCGGCTTGGCGGCGATCACCGCAGCGATCTTGCCCTGGCTGACCAGCGCCGGTGAATGCGCGCCAGTGGCGGCATCGGCGAACACCAGCGCGACGTCCTTGGCCCGCACGTCGCGTCCGTTAACCCGGTAGGCGCTGCCGGCGCCGCGCTCGATGCGGCGGACGACTTCCAGCTCCTGCCGGTCGCCGGCTTCGGCGAAAAGCACCACTTCTGCGAAATCGCGGGCCGGGCGCTGGGCGGTGCCGGCGAAGATGACATCGTCCATGCCGCCGCTGCGCAGCGACTTCGGGCTGGATTCGCCCATCACCCAGCGTATCGCTTCGAGCAGGTTGGATTTGCCGCAGCCGTTGGGGCCGACGACCCCGGTCAATCCGGGTTCGATGCGCAGCTCGGCCGGCTCGACGAAGCTTTTGAATCCGCTGAGCTTGAGCCGCTTGATCTGCATCAGCCGATCCGGGGCCTGGTGCTCACCTCAGCGCGCGCCCATGGCCTGAAGCTTGGTACGCAGCTCTTCCCAGCCCATCGATCCAATCACCTCGCCGTTAATCAGGAAAGTCGGAGTGCCCTCGATCTTGAATTGGGCGGTCTGGTCCTGGGTGCGCTTGGCTAGCGCCTGAGCTTCTGCGGTATTGGTCAGACAGGCGGCGGCCTGATCCCTGGCGATCCCGCGCGCGGCAAAGAATTCGGTGAGGCCGGTCAGCTCAGCCATGCCAAGCAAGCGCTGGTTGTCGGGCCGCTGCATCGCTGCGGTATAGGCCGCCTCGCCGGCCTTCTGCACCTTCGCAAGCATCGCCGGCTGGTTGGCGAAAGTCTGGTCCGTCAGCGCGAAGAAGCCTTCCGGCGTGCCGCAACGGGTCAGCAGCGCGGCGGTGACATCGATCGGGTCGCGCACGAAATTGCGGAATTCGAAGCTGACCCTGCCGCTGGCGACAAAATTGTCGCGCAGTTCCGCCGATCCTTTCGCGGCGACTTCGGCGCAGTGGGGGCAGGTCAGCGAGCCGTATTCGACCAGCTTGATCGACGCTGCGGGATTGCCCATGCGGTAGCCGCCCTCGGGCGTTTTGATGACGACATCGGCCCAGCCCTGGCCGGCGGGCGGGGCGACCTTGGCGATCGGGGTGCTGGACATTGAGGGCGTCTCCGCCGACTTCTCCTGGCCGCAGGCGGCAAGGCCGAGCGCCAGCGGCAGGGCGGCAGCGCCAATCGCAATGCGGCGGAGTGAGTAAAATGACATTTACCGGTTTCCTTTGTTGTCCGAGCCGCCTGCGCGTGAGCGCTAGAACGGCATGCGTTAAATCTGAACCAAAACAATCCGTCTAGCCTGAGCTTGTCGAAGGGCTGCTTTTTACTTCGGGCCGCGCACCCTGACGCACGAAGAAAAGGACAGCCCTTCGACAGACTCAGGGTAAGCGGGTCTGGGGCCAATTTCGGTTTTACGCACCCCGATCTAGCTGGGAATAGTGTGACGCTCCCACCCACTCCCCACCATCCTGAGCTTGTCGAAGGACTGCTTTTCTTCAAGCGGCTGTGTGCAAGGCACGAAGAAAGGACGGTGCTTCGACAAGCTCAACAGAGACGGGTTTGGGTCGGATTTAATGACATGATCTAGCTGAGCAGCAGGACTGTTAGAAGCGAAGGGGCGGCACGCGGCCCGATATCTCCACAGATTCACGGGGAAGGGGCGGTCACGCGTGCTTTCAGCTGGGTTTGCAGCGTCTCCCAGTCATGCGTGCCGGCCAGAACCTCGCCGTTGAGGAGAAAGCTTGGGGTACCATCAATCCCGAGTCGCCCGGCCTCGGCGGTCTGCTGGGCTAGCCGCTGCGCCATGGCATTGTCGGCTAGGCAGCGGTCGGCGGCGGGCCGGTCATAACCGCGACCCTGCATGATCGCGTAGAATCCGAAATCGCTGGCGATTGCGCGGCGGCGGGCCGACTGATCGCCATTGGTCCAGCGCGCTTGTTGGGCGGGGCTGGCAACGTTGGCGGTGGTGATCCAGCGCGACTGGCTGCGCAGGAAGGCGGTATGGTTGCCGTGGAATTTCCCCAATGGTCCGCAATTGGTCAGCAACGCCACCGTCAGGTCGATCGGATCGCGGACGAGATGGCGCACTTCGACTGAAACCCTGCCCGGCATGACGAAATACAACCGCAACGGATCGTTGGCCGCGCGGTCGAACTCGGCACAGTGCGAGCAGGTGTAGCTGATATATTCGGTGAGGTTGATCGCAGCTGCGGGATTGCCCAGCACATGGCTGCCACTGGAGGTGATGCGGACAGTTGCATTCCAGTTGGACGGCGCTGCGTCGACGCTCCCAACCGATAGCAGAGCACCAGCGGCGAATGCGGCCAGTTTGATCAGTCGCATGGTCTAATCCTTTCCCTGCGAGCCGAGGCTGCGCGCCAGCGATTCGAGCACGGCGCGCAGCTCGGGGTCGCCGATATCGCGCAGGCTTTCGCCCAGTTCCATCGGGATCGGCCGCAGCGACGGCGGCGCGCCCGGCTTTTCCTCTGCACGCGGCGGCTTAACCTCGCCTTGCCGCAATTTGACCCGGGCGACGGCCTTGTAGCCGAAGAAGCGGTTCACCCGTTCGATGATTTCCGGAATCACATGCTGGATAATCGGCGCATGGGCGGGCACGACGACCAGTTGCAGGATGCCCTCGGTCTTTTCGCCGGGGGGGAAGCGGATCGCCTCAGGCGCGCAGACCCGGGCGTGGCGCGGGCCGACGATCTCGGGCCAGCGCGTGACCACGCTCGACTGGACGAAGCCGAAGCGGCGGAAGACGGTGCGGCCGACTTCGGGCATCAGTTCGGAAATCGCGCGCGCCGGCCCGCCGCGCGGCCGCTCGAAGCGGCGGGGCTGCGCTGGCTGGGCTTTGCCCGGCTTGCTGGTCTCATCCCGTGCCATACGGGAGCCTTTAACTGGAACCGGGGCAATGCCATAGCCCCCAAATGAACGTCGCTGCCGCCTTGCTGCCCTGGTACGACCGCCACGCCAGGGTTTTGCCATGGCGCGCAGCGCCGGGCGCGCCGCTGCCGGACGCCTACCGCGTCTGGCTGTCCGAAGTGATGTTACAGCAGACGACCGTGGCGGCGGTTATCCCCTATTTCGAGCGCTTCACCGCCCGTTGGCCGACAGTCGGGGCGCTCGCCTCTGCTAAAGATGCCGAGGTGATGGCCGCCTGGGCGGGGCTTGGTTACTACGCCCGCGCGCGCAATTTGCTGGCCTGTGCGCGCGAGGTCGCGGGGCGGGGCGGAATGTTTCCGGGGACCGAAGCGGGCTTGCGGGAATTGCCGGGCCTTGGCGCCTATACTGCGGCGGCGGTGGCGGCGATTGCCTTCGGTGTCCGCGCGGTGGTGGTCGATGCCAATGTCGAGCGGGTTGTTGCGCGGCTGTTCGCCATCGATGCGCCGCTGCCGGGCGGCAAAGCCGCGATCCGCGCCGCCGCCGAGACGATCACGCCGGCGGCGCGCGCCGGCGATTTCGCCCAGGCGATGATGGACCTTGGCGCGACCATCTGCACCACGCGCAATCCGCGCTGCATGCTCTGTCCGCTGTCCGCCCGCTGCGCCGCATTGCGGTCGGG
>JANLQW010000189.1:0-3559 GCA_031368085.1 Novosphingobium sp.
ACCGGGTCTTCACTTCCCACGACAACATCATCGACCATTGCTGCGAGGCATGGAACAAGCTCATCGATCAGCCGTGGCGCATCATGACCATTGGACGACGCCAATGGGCACGTGGGTCCTGATCAATGCAGGTTGGTATTACAGGTACACCAGCCTGCTGGAGCACTCCGGCTGAGCCGATACCCAATCGTTCGAAAATCGGGGGCGTACCCAGTGCACCCGCCGAAAGCGCGATTCCGGCACGCGCGGCGAGGCGCAACTTCTCGTCGCCTCTGATACAGTGGACAGCTGTCGTCCACCGGCCCTGCTTCAAGCAGCAGGACCCGATTGGCCGGGTCTTCACTTAGCCGAGCGGCGACGACGGCGCCGCTTCGCCCTCGAGCCGACAACGACAAAATCATATTCTGAATCAGGATTGGTCATTTGCGCCTCAGCTATTGTTCAATCCGCGCCATGCCAGCGCACCGCCATCGACGGCGTAGACCGAACCGGTGATGAAAGAAGAATCCTCCGAGGCCAGGAAGCAGGCAAGTTTTGCCACTTCCTCTGACTTGCCCAGGCGCGGGATAAGGTGGCTGCCGCAAAGCAGATCCATGGTCGCCTTCTTGTCTTCGGCGACTTCGAGATATTTCTGCATCATCGGCGTGTCGATCGAGCCGGGACAATAGCAGTTGCAACGGATATTATATTTGGAGAGATCGACCGCCGTGGCCTTGGTGAGCATGATAACGCCGCCCTTGGCCGTGCAATAGGCGCCAGATTTCGGGAACGCGACAAGCCCGCCTGTCGAGGCGACATTGATGATGGATGCGCCGCGCGTGCTGTTCCTGAGATAGGGCGTGGCGTGCTTGGTGCCGAGCCAGAGCGCGCGCAGGTTCACCTCATATACGGTGTTCCAAATCTCTTCCGACATCTCGTCAATCGACGTTTCGGTGGTAAGGTCAGTCTCATGAACGGCGGCATTGTTATGCAGAACGTCGATGCCCCCGAAATGGGCAGCCGTCTTGTCCATCATCGCCTTGATCGCCTCGCTGTTGCGCACGTCACACTGAACGACAATGGCCTCATTGCCTTCTCCGGCTATGAGTGCCGCCGTTTCGTCGGCGCGTTCGGCGTTGATGTCGGACACGGTGACGCGCCCACCCTGGCGGGCCATCTCGACGGCGCTGGCCCGCCCCATCCCGCTGCCTGCGCCCGTGATGACGCAGACTTTGCCGTCCAACCGGTTTCCCATTTCGATCCTTTCGCGACTATCTGGCGCTATTGACCGGCCAGACGAGCGGTACACTCGCGACATTGGCGACCATGCCGGTGCTGTAGCCGATCGGCGCGCCCGGCTCGAGGCTGAACTCGGGTATACGCTTGAGCCATTCCTCGAGCGTGGTCACCAGTTCCAGACGCGCGAACAGCGCCCCGGCACAGCGATGGGCACCGCTACCGAATGTGAGGTGGGGTGCGCCCCTGCGGGCGAAGTCTACGACCCAGGGATCGGGGTAAACAGTCTCGTCGAGTCCGGCGAGCGCGGTCGGCAGCAGGACCATTTCGCCGTGCTTGAGCTGCACGCCGTCATATTCCTGATCCTTGGCGATCATGCGGCCTTCCGAGATCACCGGGAAGCGGCGGAACAGTTCCTCCGCACCCTGCGCGATCTTCTTCGGATCCGAGCGCAGTTCCGCGACCTTGTCGGGATTGCGCGCCAGATAGATCATGGTGAAGTTGAGGAACGCCACCACGGTATCGAGGCCTGCCAGCAGCAGCAGGCCGACCAGGCCCAGGGCATGCTCATGCGTGATGGGTTCGCCGTTGATGTCGAGATTGACCATCAGCGAGACCAGATCGTCGTTCTTGCTTCCCCTCCGCGCCCTGATGATGGGATCGACATATTCGAAGAAGCCCTTGTTGCCTTGTTCGAGAACCGCCGCGCGTTCGGCGGGGGTATCGCCGTCCGGCCTGGTCATCAGATGGGCGAAACGGGTCAGCTTTGGCACATCCGACAGCGGAAGGTCGGCCAGCGCCATGAAGATCAGGACCGGGAACTGCTCGGCATAATCCTTGGCAAAGTCGCAGCTGCCCTTGTCGATGAAGCTGTCGATCAACTGTGTCGAGAAGATGCGCGCCTTCTCGTCGAACCGGCGGACCATCGAGGTGCCAAGGGCCCCTGCCAGCCCCTTGCGGTAAGGCGTATGCTCGGGCGGATCCATGCGGGTGGGGACCATCTCGTATTTCTCGCCGGCCTCCTTCGGCATGAAGATGACTTCGCTCGAGAAGCGGGATGGATCGGTATAGATCTCGTTGATGGTCCGGAAGTTGGTGGCAATCCAGTGTCCGCCATTATGCGGTGTCCAGACCAGATCGGGCATGTTGGGCGTTTTCGTGCGCACCCATGCTTCGTGATAGCCTTCCTCAATCCCTTTGAGGGCATACATGTCCACATCGACGACCCGGTCTCGGGGGACATTGGGCGGAATGGTAATGCCATCCAAAGTGGTAGGAGCTTGCACAGTTGCCATCATATCTCTCCTTGATTCGTCAATTTTCGGACCGTCCAATCTTCAGTCCGCTATAGTGCTTTCGAGGCCGACCTTGGCGCCGCCGGGCAAGCTGATGCGCGGCGCCACTTCCTGGGCTATCAGTTCCAGCGAGTAGAACCAGGGCGACGGGTCATCGGAGTAATCGTGGGCTTCCACCTGCATGGTACCCCATCCGCCGCATTTTTCGAACAACGTATTCAGCTTGTCGATCACGGTGTCGGGAGAACCGACAAGGAAGACATGATCGACGAGAAATTCCAGATCGGCCTTTTCGGGATCGACGCCGGCGTCGCGGGCGAAACTGTCCATCATGCCGAAGCGACGGAAGGTCGGGATCAGATAACGGTTGAAGCAATAACCGATCGGCCCCTCCATCACCTGCTTCTTGGCCTCGGCGTCAGTGTCCGCAACAAAGATGGTCTGCGTAACCGCGTGACGCGATCGATCCGGGGTGAAGCCTGCCTTGATGTTCGCTTCAGAATAGGTGTCCCAATGCTTCTTCAGAGCGTCGAGGCCCGAATAGATCGAGATCGGCTTGAAATTGCGTTCACCGGCCAGCTTCATGGACGGGGAATTCGGGCTGAACCCGGCCACGGCGATTTCCGGCAGCCCGCCCCAGGGCGCGAAGTTCGCCATCCGGTGCTGCTCGTCGCCCTCCTGCACTGACAGCGGCTCATCGGGGAAACCGGCGTTCCAGAACTTGCCCTCAAAAAAAAAGGGCTCGCGCTTCCAGACTTTCTCCATGATAAAGAGGGATTCCCGAACCATTTCGTTCATGAATTCGGTATCCGACGCATCCTTGATGCCATGCAGATAGGCCGATCGCGGGTAGGCGCCCGCGCCGATGCCCAGAAAATAGCGGCCTTCCAGAATCTGCGACAGCCAGCCCACCATTACCGCGAGCTTGGAGGGGTGATGATGCGGCAGGATATGCGCCATCGGCGCAAACTTGATCCGGCTCGTCTGCAGGCCTCCTGCGACCATGATAAGTTCGGGATTGGGAATATTCTGCCAGACTTCCGAGGCAT
>JANLQW010000053.1:0-6466 GCA_031368085.1 Novosphingobium sp.
GCCGGCGTCGGCATTGGTCCGAGCAGCACGACATCCATGCCGACGCTGGTGAAGCCGGCAACCATCGCGCTTTCGAGCATATAGCCCGATAGCCGGGTGTCCTTGCCGATAACGACGCGGTGACGATGGCTGCCGCGCAAAAAACGCGTGCCCGCCGCCTGGCCGACCTTCATGGCCACCGCAGCGGTCATCACCCCCCTATTGGTGAGCCCGCGAATTCCGTCGGTGCCGAAATATTGCCTGCTCATGCGCGCCCCGTCTGGTTGAAAACCGCCGCGTTGCTATGTCGCGGCGCGGCGCTAATGTCACGCCTGTTGGGCGCGAAAAGGGGCAGGGACCGCATGGCCGAGGAGACGCAGGCGCTGCTGCTGCCGGATGTGCGCGTGCCGGCGGTCTGGACCTTTGCCGGGCTGGCGGCAGGTCTCGCCGCCGGGCTGGTGCTGCGGAACACTGCGCTGCTGGCTCCGGCGATGAGCATTGCGGCACCGGTCGGCGCGCTATGGTTGAAAGCGCTGCAGATGACGATCCTGCCGTTGGTGACGGCGCTGCTGTTCCTGGGCGTGGTGCGCAGCGTCGCGGCGGCAGCGGCGGGCACCACGGCAAGGCGCACGCTCACGCTGTTCGCCGTGCTGCTGCTCGCCGGCGCGGGCGTGGCCGTGCTGCTGACGCCCTTGCTCCTGCGGGCCATGCCGATCCCCGCCGAGGCGGCATTGGCGCTCGCCGGTGCGGGCACGTCCACTGGTGGCCCCGTGCCCGGCATCGGCGATTTCATGGCGTCGCTGGTGCCCGCCAATGTCCTCGCAGCGGCGGCGCAGGACGCGATGCTGCCGGTCATCCTGTTCACCGCGGTGTTCGCTCTCGCCGCAACCCGCCTGACGCAAGCGCCGCGCCGCGTGCTGACCGGTCTTGCCGAGGCCGTTGCCGGGGCGATGATGGTGATCATCGGCTGGGTGCTGGCGCTGGCGCCGCTCGGCGTCTTCGCGCTGGCGCTGGGGGTGGCGGCGAGCAGCGGGACTTCGGCCGTTGCGGCGCTGGCGCATTATATTGCGGTGGTGAGTTCAATCGGCGCGGTGGTGCTGGTCGCCGCCTACGGCGTTGCCATCGGCATCGCGCGCCAGAGCCCCGGCAGCTTCGCCCGCGCCGTGGCGCCGGCGCAGGCCGTGGCGATCTCCACGCAATCCTCGCTCGCCAGCCTGCCGGCGATGCTGGTTAGCTGCCGCCGCCTGGGCTTGAGCGAAACCAGCGCCGAATTCGTCCTGCCGCTTGCCGTCGCCCTGTTCCGCGCGACTGGCCCGGCGATGAACCTTGCCGTCGCGATCTATGTGGCGAAGCTTTCCGGTGTGGCGCTGACCCCGGCGGCGCTGGCGGCGGGCGTCGCGGTGGCCATGCTGACGACGCTGGGCTCACCCTCGCTCCCCGGCTCGATCAGCTTCGTTACCGCGATCGGCCCCATCGCGCTGGCGATGGGCGTGCCGCTTGGCCCGCTGGCGCTGCTGGTCGCGGTCGAGGTGCTGCCCGACATCATGCGCACGCTGGGCAATGTGACGATGGATGTGGCCGTGACGGCGGTGGTGGACCGGCGCGCCCGAGGTCAGAGCGCCTTCTCGTAGATGTTATATTCGCGGTTGACCTTGCTGCCGATGGCGTCGGCGATGGCGTTCATCCCCTGGTTGTCGTCGAGCACCCAGCCGATCTCGCTGCGCTTGCCGCCATAGCGGCTTACAGCTGCGCGGCGGATCTGCTCGATCATCATGAAGGCGATCTGGCTGGCGACACGCGACGCCTGCAATTTTTTGCGCACGCCCATCAGCGGCACCCGCACATCGGCGTTGGAGGGCTTCCACAGCCACAGACCGAGCTTCAGCCAGTTCAGCAGGCTCGGCTTGCCGTTCTTGCGGTTCAGCCGCTTCAGCTCCTTGTTGGCCTCGGGCAGCGTCATCATGAAGGCGACCGGTTCGCCGTCCAGCTCGGCAACCATGATCAGATCCTCATGCACCAGCGGCTTGAGTTTCCTGGCAGTAAAGGCGATTTCGCTGTCGGTGATCGGCACGAAGCCCCAATTGTCCGACCAGGCATCGTTGAGGATGTCGAGCAGCAGGCGGGCTTCCTCGGCATAGCGCTTCATGTCGATCTTGCGCACATTGATCCGGGGGTTCTTGTCGCCCGAGGCGACGATGCGCTGAATCAACGGTGGGAACGGCTTGAGAATATCGAGGTCATAGGTTTTAAGAACCTTGGCGACCGTATAACCCAGCGGCTCGATCCAGCCCTGGTAGCGCGGTGAATTATGGCCCATCATCACCGTCGGCGGATGGTCGTGACCCCTGACCAGCAGGCCCGGTTCCTCCCAGATCGACAGGCTGATCGGCGCGAGCACCCGGGTCATGCCCTGCGCCTGCAGCCAGCCCTCGGCGGCGGCGATCAGCAACTGGGCGGTGGCTTCGTCCTCGGCCTCAAAGGCGCCCCAGTTGCCCGTCCCCGGCCCCATCCCCTGGGCCGCCGGCGCGGTCAGCGCCAGCTCGTCGATATGCGCGGAGATGCGGCCGACTGTCTTGCCGCCGCGCGTGGCGAGGAAATACTGGCAGCGGGCGTGTTCGTGGAACGGATTGCCGCCGGGGGTGTATTTCTCGACCTCGTCGGAACGCAGCTGCGGCACCCAGTTGGGGTCGGCGGCGTTGATGCGATAGGCAAAGTCGATGAATTCATCGCGCTCGGACTTTGTCCTCACCGGAGTGACTGTCATTTCGCTCATTCCGGCAATCTCCCCCGCGCCGCCAGCTCAGTTTGGCGCGCCGTCCTTCGTCATCGCACGGCGGCGCGGATGGCCGCTGGCGATGCCGCCCGAAAGCTGTTTCACCCAGGGGTGTAATTCAGCCACCTCCTCGGTATAGCCGAGGTTGAACACGGTTGGCGATCGGGCGGGCCGGTCCTTCTTCTCGTAATATGTGCCGAGCAAGCGATCCCAAGCGTAGTTGGTAATGCCGTAATTGCCATCTTCATCGAAAAAATGATGCTCGTTGTGGCGCTGCTTTTGAAACTGCACCCATTTCCATTTCGGCTTGAACGAGAGATGCTGGATGCAGTGCATGAACTCATAATAGCAGGTGGTTAGGATGCCGGTGGCGAGCGATGCCGCCGCCCCGCCGGTTCCGCCGATCAGCCAGCCGACGGGTAACGTGGCAATGGCGATCGTCGGCAAGGTGGTGTGCAGCGCTCCGAACAGCACTTCGAGATGGTTGGGATCCTGATGATGGTCGTAATGGATGCGCTTCCAGGTTGAAGCCAGCCATTTGCGGCGCCACATCCACCGCCCGTGCAGGACGTATTGGTGGAGCAGGTGCCACACCAGCGGATAGATCACCAGCGCCGCACCGACAGCGCCCAGCGTGCGGAGCGGGCTCGCCGGGAAGACAGCGTAGGCGAGGAGGCACAGCGCCGCGACCACCAGATAGACGACAATCGTGTAGTGCTGGAAATAGGCGGCAACCAGCTGCTGCAGCGTCATCCGGTCGAGATAATGTGACCGTTTCCAGAACGGCAGATGGCTGTCATCGATAGTGGTCTGCGACAATTTTGCGGTCCTGTGTTCGGGCCCCTCCCATAGCAGGCGGGCGCGCGCACCGCCATAAGCGCATCTTTGCGGCGGGAATTAGGCGGATATTAGCTTGGGTTATTGAACTGAATATGACTTTTGGCGGATATTCGCCAAAGGACCGACCGGCACCGCCGATCGATTCACGTCACGCCGGTCGCCCTATTCCTCGGTGCGCACCAGCACGGTTTCGCCGACCAATGCAAACAGCAGAAACGGTGCCCAGGCCGCAATTAGCGGCGGATAGCCGCCGAAATTGCCCATGGCCAGCGCGGCATTGTCGACCACAAAATAGGCGAACCCCAGCGACATCCCGATGATCGAGCGGATCAGCAGCTGGCCCGAACGCGCCAGGCCGAAGGCGGCGATCGCCCCCAACAGCGGCATCAGCATCGTCGATAGCGGGCCGGACAGCTTGTGCCACCATTTGCCCTCAAGCTCGCTGGTCCGCCGCCCCGCCGCCTGCAATTCGCGGATCGATTGTGACAGGCGGAAAATGTCCTGGCTATCAGCATTGACCGCGCTGATCGCCAGTTGCGCGGGCGTGACACTGCGCGCCACGACCAGCGGCGCCATGGATGCGCTGGCGGCGCTCGCAACATCGAAGCGCACCGGTGCCTCCAGGCGCCAGCCGGGCGCGGCATAGGTGGCGCGCGGGCTGCGCAGCTGTTCGGTGACCATTCCGGCCGCGTCGCGCCGGTACCAGGTGACCCGCCGCATCCCCATGCGCGCACCCTCGCCGGTCAGTTCACCGACCGCGAGGATGTCGTTGCCGTCGCGCACAAAGACATTGTTGCGGACACCGGAGTCTTGCGGCACCGGTCCGAAATCAACCGCCTGCCACGCTGACAGGGTCGCATTCGCCCGGGTGACGACCCGCTCATTGAAACCAAAGCTCAGCAGCGAGACCGCCGCCGCAGTTAGCATCAGCGGCGCGAGCACCTGATGCGCGGAGAGCCCGGCGGCCTTCATCGCGACCACTTCGCTGTTCTGGTTGAGCGCGGCCAGAGTGAAGATTGTCGCCAGCAGCACCGAATAGGGCAGGAAGCGGGCGATCAGCTGCGGCGCGCGCAGCGACACATAGGTCCACAGCTGCGCTTCGTCATTGCCGGGATGGGCGAGGATCTTGCCGCTCTCGCTCAGCAGGTCAAGCATCTGCAGAACCAGCACCAGCATGATCAGCACCGCGACGATGCGCAGGGCGAACAGCCGCGCGAGGTAAAGGGTCAGCGTGCGCGAAGGGAAAAATTCCAGCTGCATCAGGCGAGACCGGGATTGCCCCGCCGGCTCAGCGCGCGCAGCCGCTTGCCTATATTCTGGACAACGCGTTCCAGCGCGCCGATCGGCTGGCCGCCCGGAACATAGGCGATGCGCCAGTACATCCAGCCAATCAGCGCAGCGAAGATCACGAACGGCCCCCACTGCACCAGCACCGGATCGGCGCGGCCGATTGCGGCGGCGTCCTCCCCGTATTGGCAGACCTTGTGATAAACCACGACCATGACGATCGAAACGAATACGCCGAGCGAGGAGGTCGACCGCTTGGGCGGGATGGCCAGGGCCACCGCCAGCAGCGGCAGGAAGATCATCATCGCCACTTCGGCTATCCGGTAGTTGAAGCTGGCCCGGCTGACCAGGCGGGCATCGGGTGGCGCCTCATCGCCCCAGCCGATGCGCAGCAGTTCGGGCAGGATGGATTCTCGGTCCTTGCCGCGCTGGCGGAACCGCTCGAGCGCGGGCAGCTCGATTGGCAGATCGTGGCGCGTGAAGCTGAGCACCCGCGGGGCAGCGCCTGGCGCGTCCTGCAGGATCTGTCCCTGGCTGAGCCGCAGGATGATGGTGTCGGGATTGTTCTTGAGCGCCAGAAACCGGCCTTCGCGTGCGGAGATCGACAGCACCTGGCCCCGCGAATTGGCGACCCGGGCGAATATTCCGATCAGCTGCCGGCCCTCGTCCCGGCTTTGCTCGATGCGCAGCGCCATCCGGTCCTGCAGCGTGGTGAATTCGCCGACCTTGATCGCCGCGCCCAGCGCGCCGGACCGCAATTCATATTGCAGTTGCTCGTAGTAATAGCGCGACAACGGCTGGAGATAGCCGACGATCACCAGATTGACCGCCATCAGCGCGGCGGTGATCAGATAGGGCACCCGTAGCAACCGGTTGTAGCTCAGGCCAACGGCGCGAAGCACATCGAGCTCGCTGCTGATGGCGAGTTTGCGGAAGGCGAACAGGATGCCGAGCATCAACCCCAGCGGAATGGCGAACCCGGCGTATTCTGGCAGCAGGTCGGCCAGCATGCGGAACACCACGCTGACCGGACCGCCCTGGGTGGCGACAAAATCGAACAGCTTGAGCATCTTGTCGAGCACCAGCAGCGAAGCGGCGATGACAAATACCGCCAGCATCGGCCCGACGACGAGCCGGAAGACGTATCGATCAGTGGCGGTGAGGAATGGCAAAGGGCAGCCCGGCTTGATGCGCGCCGAAAGCGGCGGTCAGGCAAGCCTTATCGTTCGCGCTTTACAAGGGAAAGCCCCAATCGCGGGTGCGAGGCAGGACGCTCAGGCCTTCTCCAGCGTGCATTGCAGCGGATGCTGGTTGCGATGGGCGAAGTCCATTACCTGATTGACCTTGGTTTCGGCAATTTCATAGGGAAATACCCCGCAGATGCCGATGCCCTTCTGATGGACGTGGAGCATCACCCGGGTCGCCTGTTCGAGGTTCATGTTGAAGAAGCGTTTGAGTACCATGACGACGAATTCCATCGGAGTGTAATCGTCGTTCAGCAGCAGCACCTTGAACTGGCTCGGCTTCTTGGATTTGGTTCGGGTCTTGGTGGCGGTGCCAAGCTGATCCTGGCCGTTGCCTCCGCCC
>JANLQW010000280.1:0-5770 GCA_031368085.1 Novosphingobium sp.
AGATCGCGGCCCTTGATGTGAATGGTCTCGCCGATGCCGTCGGCGGGAACGGTGGCGATGCCGTATTCCTTCTTGATCCGCTCCGCCGTGGCTTCGCCGATCAGCAGATTGTGGTGGCGGCGGACATAGCTGACAATGGCCTCGTCCATCTTGTCGCCGCCGACCCGCACCGAGGTGGTGTAGGCCAGGCCGCGCAACGACAGCACGGCGACTTCAGTGGTGCCGCCGCCGATATCCACCACCATCGAGCCCACCTGTTCGGTGACCGGCAAATCGGCGCCGATCGCGGCGGCCATCGGCTCGAGGATCAGATGGACCTGGCTGGCACCGGCGTTGGAGGCGGCATCGCGGATCGCCCGGCGTTCGACCGAGGTTGAGCCCGAAGGCACGCAGATGACGATTTCCGGGTACCGGAACATGCTCCTCTTGCCGTGGACCTTGCGGATGAAGTGCTTGATCATTTCCTCGGCGATTTCGATGTCGGCGATGACGCCGTCGCGTAAGGGCCGGATCGCTTCGATATTGTCCGGCGTCTTGCCCATCATCATCTTGGCGTCGTCGCCTACCGCCTTGACCCGCTTGACGCCGTTGATCGTCTCGATCGCCACGACCGACGGCTCGTTCAGCACGATCCCGCGCCCCTGGACATAGACCAGGGTGTTCGCCGTGCCGAGGTCAATCGCCATATTCTGCGTACCGAACCGGAAGAATCGCGCCCATCGGTTTGCCATTGAAAAATTCCGTAAGCTGGCCGGACACTTGCCGCGCATGTTCGCGGCAGCGGAAAACCGGCGGAGTTGGCGAAGAACGCGGCTGCTTAACCCAAGCCCCGGGGAAAGGCCAAAAATTTGTAGCACTTAAGCGGGTTATCCCCGGCTCTTGTCTCGAATTAATGGCACTTCACCGCTAAGGGATAGACATGGCCACTATTCGCCGACTCCCTGAAAATTTGATTAACCGCATCGCGGCCGGGGAAGTGGTGGAACGGCCGGCCTCTGCGCTGAAGGAACTGGTCGAAAATTCGATAGACGCTGGTGCCGCAAATATTGCCGTGAGGCTCGCAAATGGCGGGCTCGATCTGGTCGAAGTGACCGACGACGGCTTCGGCATGGTGCCGCCGGAAATTGCCTTGGCGCTTGAACGCCATGCCACCTCGAAGCTGCCCGATGAGCATATCGAGCAGGTTGCGACGCTTGGTTTCCGCGGAGAGGCGCTGCCGTCGATCGCCAGTGTCGCGAGGCTGACGATCGAGAGCCGGGTGAGGGGGCAAGACGAAGGCTGGCGCCGCGTGGTCGATCACGGCGCATGGGTGAGCGAGGGGCCCGCCGCGCTGCCGCCGGGCACCCGCATCCGCATCGAGCAGCTGTTCGAGCGCATTCCGGCACGCCGCAAGTTTCTGCGCGGGGTCCGCTCCGAATATGCCGCCTGTCTCGATGTCGTGCGCCGCCTCGCCATGGCCCGGCCGGAGATCGGCTTCACCCTGGAGCACGACGGCCGGCGCGTACTTGCGGTGCAGCCCGGCGAGGCGCTCGCCCAGCGCGTGTCGCGCATAGTCGCGCGCGAACTGGCGGAGGACGGGGTAGCTATCGATGTCGATCGCGGTGCAGCGCGACTGACTGGAGTCGCCGGCCTGCCGACGTTCAACCGGGGCGTGGCCGATCACCAGTTTCTGTTCGTCAACGGCCGGCCGGTGAAGGATCGCCTGCTGATCGGCGCGGTGCGCGGCGCCTATGCCGGGATGCTGGCGCGCGACCGGCATGCCGTGCTGGCGCTGTTCATCGATCTGCCGCCGGAGGAGGTCGACGTCAACGTCCACCCGGCCAAGACCGAGGTGCGGTTCCGCGATCCGGCCTTCGTGCGCGGGCTGATCGTCGGGGGCCTGCGCCACGCCCTCGACAGCGCGGGTCAGCGCAGCGCACAGTCACCGTCCGCCTCGGCCATGGCGCACTGGCAGGCGGAACCGTTTGCGCCCGCACGCGAACCCACGTTGCAATCGCTGTTCGCCCGCGAATATTCGGCGCCGCAGGCCCGGGTCAGAGAGGCAGGGCAGGCGTTTGCCGGTTTCGGGCGGAGCTATGAAGCGGCGATCCGGGCGCTGCCCTCGGGCCGGGCCGAAGCCGTGCAGGGTGCTCCCGCCGAGGCCGGACACTATCCCCTCGGCATCGCGCGCGGGCAGGTGGCGCAAACCTATATCGTCGCGGAAACGGCGGACGGCCTCGTGCTGGTCGACCAGCATGCCGCGCATGAACGGCTGGTGCTGGAGAGATTGCGCGCCGCCGGGGCCGGAGACAGCGCCGCCGCGGCGCAAGCACTGCTGCTACCCGAAGTCGTCGAACTTGACGAGCCCGGCTGCGACCGGCTGGAGGAACGCGCCGCACAGCTGGCCGACTACGGCCTCGCGATCGAACGCTTCGGCCCCGCCGCAATGCTGGTCCGCGCAGTGCCTTCGGCGCTGGCGCGGGGCGATGTCCAGGCGCTGGTGCGCGATATTGCCGACGATCTCGCCCAGAACGGTGACGCATTGCTGCTCGGCGAGCGGCTTGATCATGTGCTGGCGACGATGGCCTGCCACGGCTCGGTACGGGCCGGCCGGACGCTCTCAGTCGCCGAAATGAATGCGCTGTTGCGCGAGATGGAACGCACGCCGCGATCGGGCCAATGCAACCATGGGCGCCCTACGTGGGTTATGCTCAGGCATGATGACATCGAAAAACTGTTCGGCAGGCGATAGCGCGGGTTTCAAACTGGCGCTGGGGTTTGGCCTGCTGGTGGCCGGATGCTGGTACGACGACCAGCCAACGTCGCGCAAAATGAACGATGAGCGCGCGGTGGCGATGGTCGAGGCGGCGCAGACGCAACTCCCGCCCCGCCGCACATTGCAGCCCCAGCCTCTGCCTTCCGAAATGAGCCACGTGCCAGGCACTCCGGGTGCTGGCTGCGCCTTCAGCCTCGGTGAGAATCCCAAGGATCCGATCTTCCGTGCCGGTCCGACGCGCGGCCAGGTCAAGATCGAGGGTGCGCTGGTGGGCTTGTCAGCCGACAGCGGCAGTCTGGAAGTGACGCCCGGCCTGCGCCAGCAATACGATGGAAAGCAGATTTCGCTGGAGGTCGCGCGCGACGCCAATGATACGACGAATGTTGCGCGAGGCACGCGCTGGCCGGCCAAGCTCACCATTCGCGACAAGTACGAACGCGCGGTTTATTTCGGAGTGGGCACGATGAACTGCGAATCATAGATCGCCGCGCACCCGGATCAGATTGATCGCGATGAAGCTCACCACGACCTCGTCGTGCTGGTTGCGCAGTTTCAGCCTGCTCCGGTAACTGCCCATTTCCGGGCGTGAGCGGCTGGGGGTCTTTTCCAGCACTTCGCTCTCTACGCACAGAGTGTCGCCCGGATAGACTGGCTTGTGGAAGCGCAGCTCGTCGATGCCGGGGGAGCCGAGACCGGCGTGTTGCGCCACCTTGAAGTACTCGACAATCATGCTCATCGCCATCGAGCAACTGTGCCAGCCGCTGGCGGAGAGCCGACCGAAATGGGTCTGCGCGGCGGCTTCGTCGGACAGGTGGAAGGGCTGCGGATCGTAGCGGCGGGCGAATTCCAGCACTTCCTCGCGGGTAACGGCATAGCTGCCGAAACGGTCCACCGCGCCCACCTTCACGTCCTCGAAATATCGCATGGCTGGGTTCCTCAGACGTTGAACTTGAAGTGCAGCACGTCCCCGTCCTGCACGACATATTCCTTGCCTTCCTGCCGCAACTTGCCCGCCTCCTTCGCGCCGCTTTCGCCGCCCAGCGCGACATAGTCGTCGTAGGCGATGGTTTCCGCCCGGATGAAGCCGCGCTGCATGTCGGAGTGGATTTCGCCGGCGGCATCGGGGGCCTTGGCCCCGGTATGCACCGTCCACGCCCGTGCCTCTTTGGGGCCGACGGTGAAAAAGGTGATGAGATGGAGCAGATCGTAGCCAGACCGGATGATTCGGGCGAGGCCGGTTTCGTGGAGGCCTAGCTCTTCAAGGAAGGCCATGCGCTCGTCGCCTGCCATGCCGCTGAGTTCGCTCTCGATCGCGGCCGAGACGATCACCGCATTGGCGCCCTCGGCCCTGGCCTTGTCGAACACCCCGGCGGAGAAGCTATTGCCCGCCGCCGCCGCCTCTTCCTCGACATTGCAGACATAGAGCACTGGCTTGGCGGTGAGCAGCTGCGCGCTCGCGAAGATGCGCGCCTCTTCCTCGTCCTTCGGTTTGGTCAGCCTTGCAGGCTTGCCCTCGCGCAGCAGGTCCAGCGCCTGGCCGAGCACCGAGGCGGCGATCTTCGCCTCCTTGTCGCCCTGCGCCGCCTTCTTCTGCGCGGCGGGAACGCGCTTTTCCAGGCTTTCAAGGTCGGACAACATCAGCTCGGTCTCGACGGTCTCGGCGTCCGACACCGGATCGATCTTGTTTTCGACATGCTGGATGTCGACATTCTCGAAGCAGCGCAGCACATGGATGATTGCATCGACCTCGCGGATATTGCCGAGGAACTGGTTGCCCAGCCCTTCGCCCTTCGAGGCGCCGCGCACCAGACCGGCAATATCGACGAAGCCGAGCTGGGTCGGGATGATCTTGGCGCTGGCGGCGATCTTCGCCAGCGTATCGAGGCGCGCATCGGGCACGCCAACATTGCCGACATTGGGCTCGATCGTGCAAAACGGATAATTCGCCGCCTGCGCCGCCTGCGTCTCGGTCAGCGCATTAAACAGCGTCGACTTGCCGACATTGGGCAGGCCGACGATACCGCATTTGAAACCCATACCATGCTCCGCGAGGTGGTGGCGCGCGCATAGGGGGATGGGGCGGGGATTGCTAGGGGTTGGTGTGAGGTGGCAACGGTAGCTCTCGAATCCAATAGCGGACTTCAGTGATTTCGCCTTCGTCGTAGAACGTTCCATAGGACCACAAGAACCAGCGGCCCGACCAGACCGACTGTCACACTTGCGTACCAGCTCCACATGTAATCGCGCCCGAGTTCAGTCAGAATGGCAGGGCCAACGTAAGGGTCTGACAATTCATCGTGTGCTCCCCAGGCAATGAAAGCCGCGAAGGGCAAAACGAGCAATCCCAGGCGTGGGCGAACCAACTCCAGCACGAAAGCGGTGACGTTCAACGCCAATGCCCAAGCCCATACAGTGCAAAGAGAGGGCTCCTTATCAGCGACTTCAGCGAACGCTGGGGAAGCAATGAGGAGTGCTCCAACCGCTCCCGACCTGAAAAACAACTGGCATTGCATCTGGCTTCTCCCGCAAGCTAGATTCGTTGGGTAAGTCATAACTGCTAACCTCAGCTTTCCACCCCAGATCGCCAATCACCTACACCCGCTCAGCCTGAGCTTGTCGAAGGCCACGCGCCATCCTCGCCTATGGCCTTTCTACCCGTGCGGCCGCGCGCCAGTTGCGAGATCAGTTCCCAGTCACCAGCCATCAGCGCTTCCTTCTTGGCGCGGTTCCAGCCCTTGAGCTTTCGCTCGGCGGCAAAGGCCTCGTCGCGGGTCATGAAGCTGTCCGACCAGACCAGCACGACCGGCCTGCGCCTTGCGGTGTAACCGCCAAGCGCGCCGGTTTGGTGCTGGGCAAAGCGCACGTCGATGTCGTCGGTGTGGCCAGCGTAATAGCTGCCGTCGCTGCAGCGAAGAAGGTAGGCGGAGAAGGACATTCCTTGGGTCTAGCGTTGGTGTGGATGCTTCGACAAGCTCAGCATGAGCGGGGTGGGGGTAAATTGCCTGAGTGGTTGAG
>JANLQW010000026.1:0-10270 GCA_031368085.1 Novosphingobium sp.
CAGCGACCGGTCGAGCATCAGCAATTGCCACAGCAGCCGCGAGGCGTCCGACCGGCCGGAAATATGCGCCTCGGCGATCGCGCGCAGCCGCGCCGTGTCGAACCAGCCGGTCCGGGCAAGCGCGGCGCTCTCGCCGATCGCCCGGGCCGCGCCGGCCAGCGGCCCGCGAAACCACTGCGCGATCGGCGTGACGAAGCCCTGCTTGGGCCGGTACAGGATTTCGTCCGGGAGATAGCGCCGCATGGTGTGCTTGAGCAGCCATTTGCCCTGCCCCCGCCGCACCCGCAGCGCTTCGGGCAGGCTGGCGGCGAATTCGATGAGCCGGTGGTCAAGCAGCGGCTCGCGCGCCTCCAGACCGACCGCCATGCTCGCCCGGTCAACCTTGGTCAGGATATCGCCCGGTAGCCAGAATTTGAGGTCGGCATATTGCGCCCGGTCAAGCCCGGAGCGGGCCGGCGCCCCCTGCATCAGCCGGATCAGCGAGTCCTCCGCGCGGTAATCCCCGCGCAATCGCGCGAATTCGGGTGTGTAAAGCGCGTTGCGCGCCTCCGGCCCGGTCACCGACAAGGCGCTTGCGTAGCCGTGCTCGCTGGACCCGGCGAGCGACAACAGGGTCGCCCTGGCCCGCAGCGGACGCGGTGCCCAGTCCGCCTTGGGGTAGATCGCGCCCAACCCGCCGAACACCGGCCCGCGCAGGCTCTGGGGCAACAGCCCGCGAATACGGTCCTCGCCGCGCTGGAAGGCATGGCGGCGGTAACCGGCCAAGGCTTCATCGGCGCCGTCGCCCGACAGCGCCACGGTGACGGTCTCGCGCGCCAGCTGGCTGACCCGCCAGGTCGGCAAGGCGGAGGCGTCGGCGAAGGGCTCGTCGAACATCCAGGCGAGATGGTCGACCATTTCGAAGTCGTCGGGCGAGACGATCCGGCTGTGGTGATCGGCGCCGAAGCGTTCGGCGACCTGCCGGGCATAATCGCTCTCGTCCAGCGCGGCGATATCGAAGCCGATGCTGCAGGTCTTGACCGGGCTGCCGCTCGCCTCGGCCATCAGGGCGACGACGCTCGAACTGTCGACCCCGCCCGACAGGAACGCGCCGAGCGGGACGTCGGCAACCATGCGTGATGAGACCGCCTGGCGCAGCAGGTGCAGCAGTTCAGCCTCCAGATCGGCGGGCTTTTCCCGGCGCCGCCCGGCAAAGCTCACGTCCCACCATTGCCGCGCCGCGGGCACCGGCGCACCGTGGCTGAGCAGCAGCGAGTGACCAGCAGCCAGCTTGGTAACGCCCTTCAGAATCGAGCGGGTATCGGGGACATAGCCCCAGGCGAGGTAATCCTCGACCGCCAGAGGATCGGCCTCGCGGCGCAGCAGAGGATGGGCGGTCAGCGCCTTCAGCTCCGAGCCGAAGATCAGGCTGCCATCGCTGAGCTGCGCCATGAACAGCGGCTTCACGCCGAGCCGGTCGCGGGCGAGGAACAGGCTGCGCTGCGCCATGTCATAAATCGCAAAGGCGAACATGCCGTGGAGCCGCGGGAGGCAGTCCGCCCCCCAGCACTGCCAGGCGGCCAGGATCACCTCGCTATCGCCATCGGTGCGGAACTGCATGCCCAGCCCGCGCAATTCCTCGCGCAGTTCGCGGAAATTGTAGATTTCCCCGTTGAACACCAGCATCGCGCGCCCGTCCGCCGATGCCATCGGCTGCGGCGAGCCGGCCAGATCGATGATCGACAAGCGGCGATGGCCGAGGCCGACACCGGGTGCGGTCCACACTCCGGAGCCATCGGGGCCGCGGTGGGCAATCGCGTCGCACATCCGCTCAACCCGCACAGGATCGACCGGCTTTGGCGTCGACAAGTGGAAAATTCCCGCAAACCCGCACATTAGGCGTGGCTCTAGCGGAGGCCTGCGGTGCGGTCCATCCATGGCCCCAGAGGGCCTGCCGCCCGTTGGAAGGCGGAGACTGACTGGGCGGCTGACTCAGCGGATGACTGGCCCGGTTTCTCCTCGGCGGAGAGGATCAGGACCATGGTCGGCCGGGCGCGCAGCAGCAGGCGGTCCTGCAGGCTGGCAAGGCGAAGGCGGGCGATGCTGCCGGTCAGCAGCGGCCCGGTCCGGTAAGTCGTCTGGGTCAGGCGCGCGGTGCCGCCCGAACCTAGCAACCGATCGGAAGTTGCATGGACGCTTGCCGGTCCCGGCGATTGCCACGCCCAGCCGCTATCCGGCCGCAGCGCGCCCTCGCCAAAGCCGCCCGCCTCGCGGCCCGGTCCCTGCGAGGCGTAGAGCGCGAAAAAGACATCGATTGGCCGCCCGTTGGCGTCAGCATACCGCCCCAGGAGACGGTGCCCGGCACCGCTGGCGCGGGGCTGCCACCACTCGCGGGGCTGGTAATCGGCGCGGTGCCAGCCTGGAACCTCGGGCAGGAAGAGCTGTTGCGGCAGCGGTGCGGCGATGCCATCGGCGGCCGCGACCCAGCTTTTCGCGCCGACACCCAGCGCCAGCAGCAGCAACAAGGCGGGCGCGGCGCCGATGCGCAGAGCCGCCAGCTTGTCGATCAAGCGCGATGCGGAGATCGCGTCCGCATCGATCATCGCAGCGCCCACCGGACGGTCGAAAAAACGCCAGGCGATCCCCAGTGTTGCGGCCACAACCAAGGCGAAAAACAGCCAGCCGTAGACGATGTGGTCAAAGCCGCTGGCCTTCGCCGCCCCGACATATTGCGCAAGATAGATCGTCCCCCAGGCGCGAACGCCGTTGGCCAGCACCGGCATCGCGACACACAGCACGAGAAAGGCGCAACGACGGCGCCAGCTGACGAAGCCGACATTGGCGACCAGCACCCCCAGGGCGATCATGGCGACGAGGAATTTGACCCCGGAACAAGCCTCGGCGACTTCGAACAGCCCGGCGGGCGTCGCGATGAATACCCCGTCGATCACCGCCGGGATTGCGGACAGGTGGACCAGCGCAATCGTCAGCCCCGCCGTCACCATCTGCAGTTGCGGCACAATCTCGTCACCGAACGGCACGAGGAACAGCAGATAGCCCAGCGGAAAGGTCAGCGCGGCGCCAACGCGCGGCCCCACGAGCACCAGAACCGCAGCGATCACCAGCGCGACCGCCCCCAGTTGCCGGACCAGAGCCACGTCCGACATGGCGCCCAGCAGCCAGGTCAGCAAGGCCGCGCCGAACAGCACCACGCCCGGCCACCAGCCCGCGGCGGTTAATTTCGCCAGAGCGTCAGCCCGTTGCAGGACGAGCCAGACGACAATCGCCGGGATCAACAGGATATGATTATAGGTCGAGCTGTTCCACCACTGCCGCGCCATGGCCGCCCAGTCGGCGCGGAACAGGACAGCCAGCAGCAATCCGGCAATCGCCAGATGCAGCAGCGGCGCTCGCCACTGCCAAGGCAAATGCCATCCAAGGTTCAAGCGCTGCGGTAAAGCTGCGGTCACGTCATGCGGCATCGAGCGCGGCGTGGCCGGTCCAGCCAACGATCTCCAACAGCGGGGCGAGAGCCTGTTGCCAGCTGGAATTTTCGACCACAAAGCGCCGCGCTGCCAGACCCTTGATCCGCGCCCGGCGGCCGTCGGTAAGCAAATCGATAGCCGCTTGGGCCAGCGCCTCATCGCTGTCGGCAATAGCGAAATGCTGGCCGTTAACCCCGCCGATGCCGGTAGCGGCGCCACTCGTGAGGACGACTGGCTTGCCCATCGACATCGCCTCGAGCACCTTGTTCTGCACTCCGCGCGCGACATCCAGTGGAACCATCGCCAGGTCGGCCGCCTTCAACCACGGCCGGATGTCTTCGACCCTGCCCCAAACGTGACAACCATTGACGCCATGCCGTTCCACCAGCGCGTCAGCGGGCCGGCGGCCGACAATGTGGAAGCTCGCAGCAGGAATGCGGTCCCGAATCAGCGGCAGGATGCGGTCGGCGACACGGATCGCCGCTTCGATATTGGGCAGATAGTCCATCTGGCCGGTGAAAATCAGCCGGCCGGGTTCGAAATCGAGTAGCTGCGGTTCAGCATCGACCATCACCGGGTCGAACAAAGCGCTATCGATGCCATTGCCCAGCACCCGGATATCCGCCTTCTGGCGCTCCTCGGGCGTGAGCCGTGCGGCAAAAAGCTCGGCCTCGGCCTGCGAAATCAACAGGCTGATTTCGGCCCTGCCCGCTAGTCGCGCCTCTTCGGCCCGCAGCAGTGCTGCCTCCCGCGCATAAACCCAGCGCTTTACCCCGCGCAGCTTGGCTGCATAAGCTTGGAACTTGGCCGAATCGACATCGACGAAATCGGCGACGACGCGGCCGGCGAAGTCGTCCGGGATATATTGGCCCATCTGGCCCGAAAATATGTAGATGGTCGAAATCGGATGTTTCGCCAGAACCTCTTCGACATAGGCTGCCAGTGCCGCGTCCTGGAACGCCGGCAGACACACCGGCTCACGCGAAACGAGCGCCTGCACTCCTGCAAGAACCAGTGGCTTGGTTCGGCGGACCAACCGGTAGCTACGCGCAAGCGTTGCCAGCTCGACTTCCTCGGCCATATCGGATTCGTCATCGGCGAAGGTGCCGACATGCACCGGCGCGATCCGGGCAAGTCGCTTCAGAATGTGGTGCGACCTGATCTTGTCGCCGCGATTGGGCGGAAACGGGATGCGGTGCGACAGGAACAGGATCTCGCGCATCACCCCAGCCCCCGCGCAATTGCAGGCCCGAGCAGATTGGTCAGCGCCAGCGGCAGGCGCCGCCAAACTGCGATCTGCAGGGCGTGGCCGGCGCTGGTGGGATCGGCATCGCGGGGCGCGGCGCCCGGTGCGGTCCAGCTAGCGTAGTTCAGCGGCACGGGAACAAAGCCCCAGTTACGCTTGAAGGCGTAAGCGCCGCTGCCGGTTTTCGAACGGCCAAAATCGAAATTCGTGCAGCCGCGACGGCGGGCATGGCGCATCAGCTCGAAATACATCGCGTCATTGGCGCGGAGCCGCCGCGCCGCGCTGGCGCCGCCGCCCCAATAGGGCATCACCGCGCCGCGGTGGTAGAGCGACAGCACGCTGGCGACCGGCTGGCCGCGATGACGGACAGTCAGAATGTCAGCATCCTCGCCGAAGTGGTTCAGCACCGCAGCGAACAATGCGCGGGGAAACACCGGCGTGCCGAGATTGCGGACGCTTTCGGCATAGACCGCATAATGGGCCTCGCGGTCGCCCTCTGACCTGCCGATCTCGATATCGAACGCCTGATCGAGCCCCTTGCGCACTTCGGCGCGCTGTTTGCGAGGGATGGCTAAAAGCTGGACCTCGTCGTCACCGGCCAGCCGCGCGATGAAACTGCAATGCGACTGGTTGCGGATTGACCAGCCGAGCCGTCCGTCCGGCAGCGCCCCGCCGCGCAACTCGATCGTCGGACAAGACTGGCGCTGCGCCATTTCCTCCGCTCCGGCAAACAGCACGGAGGTATCGGAACCCTCACCAGCCAGCACGCCGCCCCCGACGGCAAATCCGCTGGAGGCGAGTAATCTGCCAAAGATCGGCGAATGCACTTCGGTCAGCGGCAAAAACCCCGCAATCTTGCCATCCCGCTCGCTGAGCAGCGCCAGAGCCCGGTTGCCGGTGCTCTCGGCGACGGCCTGCAACCAGGCGGGCCGGTGGAACGGCGTGGCATCAGGATGCCCCGAGACGAAGGCCTCAATCCGCGCGCACTCGCCCGGGTCAGCCAGATCGGCAAAGCTTGGCGACTCGCGCGGCGGAAAGAACGGCGCGTTCATGCTGCGAGCGCTACGGCTCTTGCCGCTTCGCGCGCGGCCAGCGCATCCATGCGGCCCCAGGAGAAATCGAACACCAGCCGGCGCAGCTTGTCAGCCATCCCGGCAAGATTGCTGTAATGCCGCAATCTGGACTTGATCGACGCGGCGGCCACGCGCGGCTGATCGGGATCGATCTCCCAGGGATGGAAATAGAAAATTGCCGGACGGCCCTCGCGGCGATTGACCTGGCGGATCGCCCAGCGCGAAAAGGCATAGGGCAGCACCCGAAAAAAACCGCCTCCCCCGGCCGCCAGCCGGCGGCCGGCGAATATCGCCGTGGTCACTGGAATTTCGAGCAGCTGCGACCTGGCCAGCGGCCTGAAAGCGAACCGCGGGGCCTCGGGCCAGCCATAGTGGTCATGCGCGACCGGCGCGACGCTCGAGCTGTAAGCGAAACCCTGCTCGGCCAGCACCATATAGGCCCAGGGCGTGCGATGATCGATAGAGAAGCTTGGTGCGCGGTAGCCGGTCACGGCAACGCCGGTCGCATCTTCGATTGCTTTACGGCTCTTTTCAACGTCTTCAGAGAATATCTTGCGATCCATCCGGAACACCCGGGCGTGGTCCCAGCCATGGCTCGCCACTTCGTGCCCGGCTGCGGAGATGCGACGCAGCAGGGCCGGGTGACGCTGCGCGACCCAGCCGAGGGTGAAGAAGGTCGCCTGCACATCGGCAGCGGCAAACATGTCGAGTATTGCCGCGCAATTGCTCTCGACC
Source organism: Novosphingobium sp. (assembly GCA_031368085.1). GTDB lineage: Bacteria > Pseudomonadota > Alphaproteobacteria > Sphingomonadales > Sphingomonadaceae > Novosphingobium. The sequence goes on from JANLQW010000026.1 coordinate 6,519, forward strand.
CGGTCAGCCAGACCGTCCCAATCGCCGCGCTCGATCACATTCTCGAACGCGCCAACCTGGAACCAATCCTCGACGTCGACAGAGAGCCCGTTGATTGGCTGGACAAGATTCACAATGCGATCCTTCGCAGTGGCATTCAGGCGACTGCGCGGGGCCCCGCATCGGCCTCGATCCATTCGATCAGCATCGTCAGCGTATGCCGGATCGTGCGGTCCTGCTCGATCAGCCGCCCCTCCAGCAGATCGATGCGCTCGTGCAGTTGGGCCTCACTTTGCGCTTCGTGCATGACTTTTGGCGCGATGTACGTCTCTGCGGCACTCGCCAGCTTGGCGACGGCCTGCTGAAGTTCGGCAATCTGTGCGTCGCGCTCGGCCAGCGCATTTGCGATTTGCGCGAGATGGACGGTATCGGCGGGATTGGTGGGTGCTGCCAGCTCCTCCGCGGACTTCTGCTGCCGCGACGGCAGCGTGCCATCACCAGTCAGTTCGGCGAGGACCTGCGACAGCATTGCGCCATCCAGCCGATGAGCGCGATCGACCGCGCCGAGCAGCAGCAGCCGGCTGACGATCTGGTTGATCCGTCGCGGCACCCCGCCCGATGCCTTGTGGAGCTGGGTGAAGGTGGCTGGCGCGAACGCCGGATTGCCCGTCCAACCGACGCAATTCAGGCGATGTTCGATATAGGGCTGCACCTCCTCGGCTTCCATCGCCTCGAGATGGTGGGTGGCGATCACTCGCTGGCGTAGCTGCTCGAGCTCGGGGTGTTCGAGCAAGGTCTGGCGAAATTCAGGCTGCCCGAGCAGCAATGTCTGTAACAGCGGATGCGCGCCGAGCTGGAAGTTTGACAGCATGCGCAGCTCCTCGAGCGCGCCGATCGACAAGTTTTGCGATTCATCGACGATCAGCAGGCAACGCCGCCCAGCGCGCGCTTCCTCGTGAAGGAAGGATTCGATTGCCCCAAGCGCCGCCGCCTTGTCATGACCATGAACCGGCAAACCGAATGCCTGCGCCGCGATATGTACCAGCTCCTCGCCGTCAAGCTTGCTGGTGACCACTTGCGCAACCGTTTGCTGGGACAAATCGATCGTCGCCATCAGATGCGCAACCAAGGTCGACTTTCCCGCCCCCACCTCGCCGGTGATGACAATGAAACCCTCGCCCTGAGCCAGGCCATAGCCGAGGTAGGACAACGCCTTGCGGTGCGTCAGACTTTCAAAATAGAACGCCGGGTCTGGCGTGAGCTGAAAGGGACGTCCCTTCAGGCCGTAAAAATCGTCGAACATCATATGCCTCCGCAAGGCTCAGAAACTATAGCGAACGCCAACCAGGGCGGACGCGGCCCAAATATCGTCGAATGGATCCTCACGACTGACGCTCTCGATCCCCAGCGCCGCTGTCGCAAGAATATGCTCGGTGAGGTGGCGGTCATAAGAAACTGCTGCGCCGAACGCCGTCGCTGTGCCATCCAAGGCCGATCCGCTTTGGAGCCAATTGGCGAAAACCTCGGCACCGATGGTCGACTGCCGGTTGAGGCGGGCACGAAGATTGCCCGTCAGCCAGATGTTTTCGTCGATTACCCCATTGGCAAGAGCGAGCACCGGTCCCGGCGCGGCGATGAATTTGCGCCGGTCGTAACCGCCGCCGATGCCGGCCTGGATGCGGCCAAGATCAATCGTATAGCTGGCCATCACGCCGCGGGCGCGAAAGGTTGCGGACCGCAGCGAACCCAGCGCGCCCGACAGGCAGTTGCCCTTTTCGAGCGTGGCGACGCAGCCGGATATGTTGCCCGACAGCGGATTGCGCACCACCTCGAACTCGGCCGGAAGCCCGGCCAGAGCACGGTTCAATTGGCCGCCGAAACCCGCGACATTGTCGTACACCGCGATATTGAGCGCGCTGCGATCATTGGGTGCATAGGCGAAGCTGCCATAGTAGGTGGTCCCGCCGTAACGGCGCCCGACATGCGCTTCCAATTGGGTGCGGCGGCTGGGCCGCCAGATGACACCGGCATCCCATATCAAGCCGCTGACATCATAGGCCAAAATACGCGGCGAGCTGTGATCGGTGATCAAGTGGCCGCTAGGTCCGACAACGGGATCGCCTTGCGCATCGCGCAGCGCATCGCGGCTCGAAATCTCAACGTCCTCGTACCCGACCCCGCCGACCAGTGCGAAGTCATAGGAAAGCGGCACGGTGATGTCGGCGCGCGCGTGGAAATCCTCGACCCGTTGATCGAGATTGGAGATTTCCTCGCGGCTATAGCCTGCACCGGCGCCGACGCCGATCGGCAGGCCGTCGCCGGGGCGAATGCCCGCATGTAGCCGGGCGTCATGCACCGTGCTTTCGTCGAACACGTCCAGCCCCGGGTTGCCGGTACCGCTTCCGCCCGGACCCGGCGCTTCGACCTTCGAATAGCCGACACGGTAGCCGGCATCCAGTTTGACGTTTCCGGCATGGGTGCTGAGCGACGGACCGGCGTAAACCGAATATATCCGGCCCTCCCCCTGTTCGCCGCCGAACGGGCCCAGCACCGCGGCGCCATTGCCGTCCAGCTTGGTGCGGGCAGCGAGCGCGCCGGCCTCGATCCGCAGGACATGCGGCACGACTGCGGCGGAAACCCGCGCAATGCCACTGATCGTGTCGCCGTCAGAAGCGCGGCCGCCCCAGCCGATCCGGCGTTCGTAGCGCAGCGAAACCGAAGCCTGATTGTTGCGCCCTGCTATATTCGCATCGACACCGACCGCCAGGCGTGAATAGGTCAGGGTCTCATCACCAGGCGACAGTTCGGCAGTGGCGATCTGCGCCGCCTCGATATAGGGCTCGATACGCATGCCGTGGCGGTTGGCGCCGCGAGCTTTGGCATGATCGCTGCCATTTCCCTTGGACGACGCTTGGGGAGACTCCGCATGGGTCTGAGCGGCAGCGGGAAGCGACAAGGCAAAGATCAGTCCGGCGGCAATCGCAGCCGCGGCTCGGAAATGGCGCTCATGCATCGTCACCCCCCGTAGCCATAGTAGGAACCGAAGCGGCGGCCGCTAGGGCTGAAACTGGCGGCATTGAGCAGTAGTTCTATATTGGGACAGGCAGACAGCAGCGAGATCGCGTCTTCGAGAGCACGCCGACCGGTGCGATCGGCGCGGGCAATCATCAGCGCCTGGCCCATGTATTTAGCGAGTTCCGCGGCGGGCGAGGCGACGAGTACCGGCGGCGAATCGAAGATCACGATGCGCTGCGGCGCACCCTGCGTCAGCCGGTCAAGCACCGCGGCGGTGCGCGAGGAACTGAGAAATTCGCTGTCCGAATTGGTCGCGTTGCCCGCTGGCAGCACCCACAGGCCGGGGATATCGGTGCCGAGGACAAAGTCCGCGACATCCACGGACGCATCAGCCAGAGCGTCCATCAGCCCGGGGCCGCCCGGCAGTCCGAGCATAGTCAGCACCGATGGTTTGGCGAAATCGGCATCGACCAGCAGGACTTCGCCCTGTTTTTCCGCCGCCATCGACAGCGCCAAATTGACCGCACAATAGGTTTTGCCGTCGCCCGGCAGGGGGGAACAGACCAGTATCCGCTGCGCCGCGCCGGCCAGAGCGTTCTGCCCGTCAGCCTTGTGGAAATGCCGCAATTCGGCTGCCCGATGCAGGATATGGCGCTTGACGATGCGGAACTCCTCAAGCAGCGCAGTGACGCTGCCCTCGGGCGGGATCATCCCCTGATCGCGCAGATGCTGCCGGTCGACGGGATGGCGGACATCTG
>JANLQW010000044.1:0-9015 GCA_031368085.1 Novosphingobium sp.
GCCGGGGAGCGTCAGCGCGAGAGCAGCAACGGTGCTGGCCGCGAACGCGCGGAACCGGCGGAATCGACTGGTTTTCATAACATTAAATTCCTTTACCTGTGGTCAATTCTCACGTTGTGGACCCTTTTCCCTGAACCAAAGCCAACGGATGGCGTGCATTGACCAGGGCGACAAGCCGGGCGCTGTCGACATGCGTGTAAATCTGCGTAGTGGCGATGTCGGCATGGCCGAGCAGCGTCTGCAACACCCGCAAATCGGCGCCGCCTTCGAGCAAATGCGTGGCGAAAGCGTGGCGCAGAACATGCGGGCTGACCTTCTCCGGGGCAATGTCCGCGCGCGCGGCGAGTTCGCGCAGCAACTGGAACAGGCGAATGCGGGTGAGATGCCCCAGCGCCCCGCGCGATGGGAACAGATGCCGGGTGCCTTCCGGCCGCAAAGCCAGCCAGCGCGACAGTGCGTGACGCGCGCGGGTGCTGACCGGCACCATGCGCTGCTGCCCGCCCTTGCCCGTGACAGTAAGCAGCGGCGCGTCACGCGGTACGGCTTCGCGCGGGAGCGAGACCAGCTCGCTCGCCCGCAATCCCGAGCCGTAAAGCAGTTCGAGCAGCGCCAGCATGCGCACCCGGTCCGCCCGGTCCGCAGCCGCTTCGGCTTCGGCCAAGGCGAACAGCGCGCCGATTTCGGCATGGTTGAGCAGCCGCGGCAGAGGGCGGCGCGGCCGCGGGCGCGGGAGGGCGGATGACGGATCGTCGCCGCGCAGCCGTTCGTCCAGCAGGAACCCGTAGAACTGGCGCAGAGCCGAGCATTTTCGCGCCAGACTGGAAGGCGCAAGATCGGCCCATGTCTTGCCCAGCGAGGACAGCGCGGCCCGGTCCGCCGCAGCCAGGACACCAATCGCGCCCTCGGCCCCATCAAGGTCGCGGCGGTAGGCCGAGAGCGTGTTGACAGCGGCCCCCCGCTCGGCAGCGAGCATGGCAAGAAAAGAATCGATCTCGCCCGAAATCGGCCTAACCCCGCGCCACCGCCTCGGCGGCAATCATCCGGGCTTCCGCGTCCAGCCCAACCCGCCGCAGCGACGCGACGATGTGGTAAAGGTGAAGCGGCGTCATCTTGTCCCAGCTGTCGCCCTGCATGCCGATCCCGGCGAGCAGCGCCACCAGACCGCGGTTATTGACTTGCGCCGACTGGTCTATCAGCCGGCTCCACCGCGTTTTCCGGTTGAGATCGATGCCCAGCGTGGCGGCAAAATCCGCGGCGGTTTGGGGCGTCACCCGGTCCAGTCCTGCCAGCCCGGCGAGCAGGAACGCCGATTTGCGCGTTTGCTCGCTGGTGTCACCCGCGTGATATTTTTCCAGCGCTGCGGTTCCGATGGACCCGGAAATGCCTGGCGAGGAGACTGCAAGCAACCCCCACCCGTGCGAACCGGCCTCGGCCAGGCTCGACCAGCGCAAGGCATTACCATCAAGGCCGGCGGTGAGCATCGAGGCAATGACGTCGGCCGCATCGTTGGCGAGTTTTGCTTCGGGCTGAAGGCGCGCTGCGGCATAGGCAGTAAGAACTTGAAGCGCATAGCGTTTCTGCGGGCCGGCGGCGCCGTCCCACAATTGCCGCATGGCGGCCAGCCGCCCGCTGGAATCGCTGGCAACATAAGCATCGCGCAAAAGCGAGCCGCGCGCGGACCATTCGTCTTCGACATTATCCTGATCGGCGTAAATCTGGCTGTACAGGTCGATCATCGCCGCGCTCGACAATATTCCCGCACCCGCCGCGTGGTCAGCCGCCGCAGCCCGCGCCTCCAGCCCCAGCATCGGTGCGGTAGCCGTCATGTAGTCGTAGCGCGGGCCGGCTTTCGCCATGAGCGAAGCCGGTGGTTGCAGGCCGACGCCGATGGTCAGGCCGTAGCGCCACGGTGTCATGTCCTCGACATTGTCCCATTCGATCTTCACCGCCCGCCGCGCCTTGCCGGCCGCACCAGCGTATTTCTGGGCCAGGAGCATGTCGATGCGGGGCATCACCCCGTAGTAACGCTGGCGATCAAGCTGCGCCATGGCGACATTGCCGTCACCCCGGAACGCGGTGCAGATCGAGCTGACCACCTGCCACTGCGGGTCCTTGCGCGCGCCGCCCTGTAGCGTCACGGCCGGGCAGATGCCGGTGAAATCGGCGGTGAAGATGTAGGCATCAAGCGCGGCCTGGGTGAGAGCGGGCGTGTAATTGCCGGTATCGACATCCTGCACCAGCGCCCTGGCCGCCACCCCCTCGCCCATCCGCAGCAACAATGCGGCGCGCAGAGCGGCGAAATCGGCGGGGTTCATCGTGGCGGGCGTATCGAGCCGGGACGCCAGCGCGCGTCGGACCAGTATATGGCCCCAGCGCGATACCATCGCCCCCTTGTTCCCGGTAATGGCGGCGCGCACCAGTCCGGCGTCCTGTCCGGCCAGCGAGCCCCCGGGAAGCCCGCCTTCCCCCTCGGCGAGAATTCCGACTTGCTGCATGGACCGGCGTGCAGCCAGGGGAATATCGAATTTGGGCTTGAGCCCCAACAGAGCGTCGATTTCCTCCGGCGACATTTTCTCGAGCACGGCGACCGGTGGCAGCTTGATCGGCGGAGCGATAGCGCCGGCACCGGGAGCCATCGCAGCTGCGCCCGCGCCGGGCGACTGCTGCACTACTGGCGCAGCAGCGGAGCTGGTCGCGTCGCGAATACCGGCGGATGGGGCGGGAACGGGCCCTGTGGCCGGATTGCGGTTCGGGGCGGCCTTGGGCGCCGGGCGGTCGAAGCCAGGGGGCAGCAAGGACTCGGGATCGTCCTGCGCCAGTACCCAGGCCGACGTCAGCGCCAGCACAGTGCCTAGCGCCATGATCCCCGTGCGCAGGGCAATCCGCCTCATCGGGGTAGCGCCGGCACAGCTATCGGCTCGGATATGATCCGCACCGGCTCGCGCCCGCCGTCGATCCAGGCGTAGGCGAGCACCGTCAGGATTATCGCGATCATCACCCAAACCAGCCAGCTCCTGCGCATTCCCAGCGTCACCCGCGACCTTCCCCGATGCTTGCGCAGCCGCTTAACGCATCTATAGGCAGCCCTGCAATGGACAACCACGACGAACCGCTTTTACCGGGCGACATCGAAGCGCTGGCGCGGCGCATCGACCGACCGTTAGCACTGGTCGGGATGATGGGCGTGGGCAAGACCAGCGTCGGCAAACGCCTCGCGGCGGCGCTGCACTACCCCTTCGCCGATGCCGACGAAGAAATAGAAAAGGCGGCGCACATGACTATCCCCGAAATATTCGCAAATTTCGGCGAGGATTCCTTCCGCGACGGCGAACGGCGGGTGATTGCTCGGCTGATCGACGAGGCGGGCGCAAACCGGGTCGTGATCGCCACGGGCGGCGGCGCTTTCTGCAACCCGGCTACCCGCGCCCTGATCCTGGAAAAAGCCATCGCCATTTGGCTCGACAGTGACCTCGACACGCTGGTGCAGCGCACCACCCGCAAGGACAACCGGCCGCTGTTGCAGACCGGCGACCCGCGCGAAATACTTGCCCGGTTGCGGGATGAGCGCCGCCCGGCCTATGCTCAGGCGCCGATCCAGGTGATGAGCAACGACAGTCCGCACGGCAAGACCGTCACCCGGGTGCTGAATGGGATTGCCGAATGGCTGTAGTCCCCGTTGCGATTGCCGGCCGGCCCTATGAGGTGCGGATCGGCGCCGGGCTGCTGGCGGAGCTGGTGCCCAACTGCCGCGGGCGGCTGCGCAAGCGGCAAGTGCCGATCGTGACCGATGCCAATGTCCATGCCGCCTGGGGCGGTGTCGTGGAGGCGGCGCTGACGCAATCGGGGCACGAGCCGCGCTGGCGCATCCTGCCAGCGGGCGAGGCTTCCAAGAGCTGGGCGAAACTCGCCGCGACAGTCGACTGGCTGCTGGCCGAGGAAGTTGAGCGCGGCGACCACATATTGGCGCTTGGCGGCGGGGTGATCGGCGATCTCACCGGTTTCGCCGCCGCGATTCTCAAACGCGGCTGCCAGTTCATCCAGCTGCCGACGACATTGCTGGCGCAGGTCGATTCGAGCGTTGGCGGCAAGACCGCGATCAACACCGGCGCGGGCAAGAACCTCGTCGGCGCTTTCCATCAGCCGGCGCTGGTGCTGGCCGACCTGGCCGTGCTCGACACGCTGCCGGCCCGCGAACTGCGCGCAGGCTATGCCGAGGTGGTGAAATACGGATTGATCGGCGATGCCGATTTCTTCGCCTGGTGCGACCTGCACGGCACGGACATGCTCGCAGGCGACGCCGGGCATCGTGAATACGCCGTCGCCCACAGCGTCGCGGCCAAGGCGCGGATTGTCGCGGACGACGAGCGCGAAACCACCGGCGCGCGCGCCTTGCTCAATCTCGGCCACACCTTCGGCCATGCGTTAGAGGCTGAGGCGGGCTTTTCCGATCGCCTGCTCCACGGCGAGGCGGTCGCGCTGGGCATGGTGCTCGCGGCCAGATACTCCGCCCGGCTCGGACTGTTACCCAGAGCTACGGCCGAGCACATCGCCCGCCATATCGCCGCCGCCGGCCTGCCGGACGAAGTCGCGTCGCTCGCGTTCACCTGCAGCGGCGAGGCGCTCACGCGCCACATGCTTCACGATAAGAAGATGGACGCGGGCTCGCTGCCCTTCGTGCTGATAAAAGGCATCGGCGAGGCGTTTCTGGCGAAGGATATCGTCTTGTCCGATGTTGCCGTTTTTCTTGGCGAGCAGCTTGCGCGGTGACCCCCGGCGGAACCCGCGCCGGCTCTACGTCGCTCGCCGCAGCTGACCTAATCAGGCAGCAGATCGACGACCGTAAATTCCGGTAACGCCGCCGCGATCAACAGGCTGCGATGGCAGGCGGCGGCATCGCGCTCATAGCACAGCAGACCCACGCGCTTTTCGCCGGCCAGTGCGCGCAATTCGGCCATCGCCGCCATAGCCTCGGGCAATTCGAGCTGCCCGGCATAGATGCGTGCGAGCTCTTCATGATCTCCCCGGCGCGCCGCCGCCCGACCATCCGCTGGTGTTCCCAGCGGTTTCATATGGCGATAGGCGATGCCCGCCTCGTTTACCGCACCTGCCAGTGCCGTCTTCGAAAAACCGGGCCGCCGCGACAGGGGCAAGGCGCGGACATCGGCGAGCAGTTCGACCCCGGCACCTCGTAATGCGGCAATGACATCGTCCAGCCGTGCCTGCTCATAACCGATCGTCCAGATCTTTCGCATCGCCCGAGGGTGGGGTTCCACGACCAGAAGTGCAAGGTCAGCCCAGCAGTGCCACCAGTTGTATTCCCGCCAAATGGCAAAAACCAGTGGTCACAATGTCAAACATCACTCCAGCTCAAGAATGACCGCATCCACCGCCAGGCTCTCGCCCGCCTTGGCATTGACCGTTTTGACCGTGGCGGATTTTTCCGCGCGCAGGATGTTCTCCATCTTCATCGCTTCCACCACCGCCAGCGGCTGACCAGCCTCGACCCTGTCGCCTTCTTTGACGTTCAGCGAAATCAGCAGGCCGGGCATCGGGCAGATGAGGAATCGGGAAAGGTCGGGCGGCAGTTTTTCAAGCATGTGCCGGGTAAGATGCGCGATGCGCGCAGGCAGAATTTCGGCCTGATGGATCGCGCCGCGCGCGGTCATCTTGAGGCCGGTACGGGTCGGCTCCAGCTTGACGCCCAGAATCTCCATATTACTCAACTCGGCCTGCACCAGCCGGTCTCCGGGGGTGTATTCCATCGACAACGCTATAGCCGCGCCATCGACAGTGATGTCGCCCTCGTCGAGACTGACGACGTGGACGCTGTCGCCGATCCGAATGCTCCATTGATAAGGCGGATCGAGATTGTCGGCAAGCTGACCATCGACCTGCCGCGCCCGGTCGGCCCGAGCCGTGGCGACAAAGCCGGCGATGGCGGCAAGATTGCGCTTGAGCTCGGGTGAGGCAGTCGCGCCATGAAAGCCGTCGGGATATTCCTCAGCAATGAAACCGGTGGTGAGTTCGCCCGAGCGAAAGCGCGGATGCTGCATGATAGCCGAAAGGAAATCGATGTTATGGCCCAGCCCTTCGATCTCGAAGGCGTCCAGCGCGGCAACCTGCAAATCCGCCGCCTCATCGCGCGTCTCGCCCCAGGTTACCAGCTTGGCAATCATCGGGTCATAGAACATCGAGACTTCGCCGCCTTCGTAGACCCCGTCGTCGACGCGCACTCCATCGACGCCGCGCCGGCCGTTGGCGGTGCCGTCGTCGGTCCACCCTTCGACCGGCGGATCGTAGCGCACCAGCCGCCCGGTCGAGGGCAGGAAGCCGCGATAGGGGTCTTCGGCATAGACCCGGTTTTCGATCGCCCAGCCGTCGATGCCGATATCGGCCTGCGTCATCGCAAGCCTTTCGCCAGCGGCGACGCGGATCATCTGCTCGACCAGATCGATGCCGGTGATAGCCTCGGTAACCGGGTGCTCGACCTGGAGCCGGGTGTTCATTTCAAGGAAGTAGAAGCTTTCGCCCGTGGGATCCGCGCCCGAGACGATCAGCTCCACCGTGCCGGCGCTGTAATAGCCCACCGCGCGGGACAGCGCGACGCATTGCTCGCCCATCGCTTTGCGCATCTTGGGGGTAACGAACGGTGACGGCGCTTCTTCCACGACCTTCTGGTGGCGGCGCTGTATCGAGCATTCGCGCTCGTTGAGGTAGAGAATGTTGCCGTGCTGGTCGCCGAGGATCTGGATCTCGATGTGGCGCGGGTTGAGAATGAATTTCTCGATGAACACGCGGTCGTCGCCGAAGGAGTTCAGCCCCTCGCGCTTGGTCGCCTCAAAGCCCTCGCGCACGTCCTTTTCATCATGGGCCAGCCGCATGCCCTTGCCGCCGCCGCCGGCTGAGGCCTTCATCATCACCGGATAACCAATCTCGGCCGAGATGCGCACCGCATGTTCGGTATCCTCGATCTCGCCGACGAAGCCGGGGACGACATTGACCCCGGCCTTCAGCGCAAGCTTCTTCGACTCGATCTTGTCGCCCATCGCGGCGATGGCGTTCACCGGCGGGCCGATAAAGACGATGCCCTCGGCGGCCAGCGCCTCGGCAAAGCTGGTGCGTTCGGAAAGGAAGCCATAGCCCGGATGGACCGCCTCCGCCCCGGTCTGCTTGGCCGCGGCGATGATCTTGTCGGCGATCAGATAGGACTGCGCGGCGGGCGACGGGCCGATGTGGACGGCCTCGTCGGCCATCTGCACGAACGGTGCGCGGGCATCGGCGTCCGAATAGACCGCGACGGTGGCGATACCCATCCGGCGCGCGGTCTTGATGATCCGGCAGGCGATTTCACCACGGTTGGCGATGAGGATTTTTTTGAACATTTTAGTCTTTCGTTTTGGTCAGCCACCATGCCGAAATCGAAGCAATGATGAGGGAAACTAACGGAATCCCAGGGAAAATGAGCTTTCGCCAAATCCTTACATCGGCGCATTCAGCCCATTCATCCGGGCAGTCTGCTGGCACACTGATCAGCATCATTACAAAAAAATTCAGCCCGATCAGGACGAACGCAATTGCCACACATCCCAGTCTACGACCCAAGGGTAACGGCGGGTAATCTCCAAAGCTCACCCCATCATCTCCACCCGCGGCATATTATGCCCCAGCAGCCGCAACACATCCGCCGCGCTTTCGACCACTTGGCCCATCAAACCACCTTCACCAAACCCGCATGGCCAAAATCGTCGCCCTTATAGAGCAGCGCCTCGCCGCGCTCTGTCGCCAGCGCATAGGCGAAGCAATCGCCGAAGTTGAGCCTGGCCGGATGGCCGCTGCCTTTGCCGAAATCGCGATAGGCCTGCCGGGCCAGTTTTGCCTGTTCGGCGGTTACCGGGACAATCTCGATTTCAAGCTCGTTGAGAAGCGCGTCCAGCTTGGCGCTCAGAACGGCATCACGGTCCTTGTCGATGACAATCGAAGTTTCTAGGTAATTCCCGGCAGAGATAACTGGATCGGGTTTGGCAGCAATCAACGCACCAAACTGCTCAGCATCTGGCTCCCCCCTAAGAATGGCTACGATTATCGAACTGTCGACAATCATTTCGGCAGTCCATATTCATCGTAAAGATACTCGTCGATGTCGAGCGCCAGCGTCTCAGGGCTCATGCGAGCAGCGGCAGCGCGACTGATCGCCATCACACGCTTCAGCTTTTCGTCCTTGGATATCTCCCGTTTACGGGCCCGCAGAGCATCCAGCACGACTTGCGTTAGGCTCAGCCCTTCGGCCTTGGCCAACTCGGAGGCCAGCGCATAGGCCTCCTCGCTCTTGATGTTCATTTGCGCACCCATAGTTCTACCTTTCTAGTTCCATATGGTAGAATGCCATAAAATCGTGGAATGAGCAACCCTCGCGCTCACTCCCCAACCGGCGGCATATTGTGCCCCAGCAGGCGCAGCACGTCCGCCGCGCATTCGACCACGTTGCTGCCCGGCCCATAGATTCCCTGCACCCCGGCGTCGCGCAGATAGTCGTAATCCTGCGGCGGGATCACTCCGCCTGCCACAACCTTGATGTCGGGACGGCCAGCTTCCTTCAAATGCCGGATCAGTTCGGGGATCAGCGTCTTATGGCCAGCCGCCAGTGACGAAGCCCCGATGGCGTCGACGTCCTTCTCCAGCGCCAGCTTGCAAGCCTCCTCGGGGGTCTGGAACAACGGCCCGCTGGTGACATCGAAGCCCATGTCGGTGAAGGCCGAGGCGATGACGTTGGCGCCGCGATCGTGGCCGTCCTGGCCCATCTTGGCGACGAGCAGGCGCGGATCGCGGTGAAGGCGGCGGGCGACGGCCTGGACGCCCTCGATCACCTGGCGATAGCGCGCATCCTCGCCATAGGCCTTGCCGTAGATGCCGGTTACCGGCACCGGCTGGGTGCCGTAGCGTCCAAATACCGCCTCCATCGCGTCGGAGATTTCGCCCAGTGAGGCGCGGGCGCGGGCGGCTTCGACGGCGAGAGCC
>JANLQW010000047.1:0-4029 GCA_031368085.1 Novosphingobium sp.
CGAGCAGCATGTGGAATGGCTCGCGGACCTGCTGGATCATATGGACCGGCAAGGTTTGCAAACTGTAGAGGCCGACGCCGACGCGGAGCAAGCCTGGGTTCGCCACGTCTATGAACTAGCCGCACCGACACTGATGATGAAGGCTAACTCCTGGTTTCTGGGCGCCAACGTGCCGGGCAAGCCGCGGGTCTTCATGCCCTATGTCGGCGGGCTGGATGTCTATCGCGATGCCGCTGAATCAATCGCTCAAGAGGGCTATCGGGGATTTCACTTTGAGGCCGCCCCGAAACCTTTGGCAGCTTCCAGCGAAGCCGCAGGCGCTACGCCCTGATCAAGCCAATTCGTTGCTCAACGCATCGCGAAATCGATTTACGATAAGGCCGGTGAGTTCGAGCGCTGCCGGCGACAATGAATTGCCCTTCAGGGTGATCAGGCAAAGCTTGCGCTCCAGAACCGGATCGACGATCGGCAGCGCTTGAAGCGTTTTGTCCAGCGGCCTCGGAATTATGATCCGCGGCAGAATCGCAACCCCTAGACCTGCGTGAGCGAATGCCAGCATCGTCTGGACCTGGGCTACCTCGAATGAGTTCGTGATCTCCAGGCCGCGCGCCGCCAGTTCGCGGTTGATTGTATTGCGCAGGGCGGCGGACCCCGAGGCCAGCACGACGGGCAGCGTCACCAGCTCCGCCAGAGTGATCGTCGCCTGATCGGGTCTCCAATAGGCCTGCGGAAGCAACGCGTAGATCGGCTCGCTGCATATCGGCGCGAAATCGAAATCGGCCGCGTGATCGACCTCGGGCCCGATGCCGAACGAAATCTCCTGGCGAGCGACTGTTTCAAGCAACTGCTCAGAAGCGAGTTCACGCAGTTCTAGCCGGATGCCGCTGCGCTTGCGCTGGAATTCGGCGAGCACGCCCGGAAGCACCGTTGCGGCAATGCTCGGCACACACCCCATCGCAATGTGGCCCACTTGAATGTTTGCCGCCTCGCGGATCTGGCGCATGCCCTGGTCAAGCGATGCGACCGCGCGCTGCGCATGGCCGAGCAGCTGCTGCCCTTCTGTCGTCAACTGCACGCGCCGCGTGGTGCGATGGAACAGCGAGACGCCGATCTGCTCTTCGAGCAACTTGATATGCGTGCTGACCGCCGACTGCGAGCGATGCAGCACTTCGGCCGCCTTGCGGAAGCTGCAAGTCTCGGCGACGACGACGAATATCTGTATGGCCTTGAGATTGTACATCATTGCTTATTGTCGCCTTGCGCCCTTTTCCCCCCACTGGCCCGTCAGCGCGATCCGGCTGATCATCGTTGTGTGGCGCAGCTGCGTCAACGCTTCGTTGGCTCTTACGAGAGCGCGCGGTCAATGGCTTCCAGCATTGCGCTCGCAATGCTGCGCCACGCCTCGAAGGTGGTCACTGTTTTGCCGGAAGCGCATATGCCACCACCGAGTCGCCGAGCGGCGAGCGTGACAGCGCATGTCCGCCGGCAGCGATCAGCACGAACTGGCGGCCGCTCCTGGGCGAAATATAGGACATCGGATTTGCCTGACCGCCGGCCGGGAGCCGGGTTTGCCACAAGAGTTTGCCAGTGTTCGTATCAAACGCGCGGAAGGTGGCGTCCTGCGTCGCGCCGATGAAGGTCAGGCCGCTCGCGGTCGTCATCGATCCTCCGAAATTGGGCATTCCCATCGGAAGCGGCAATCCCGTCGCGATATTCCACGGGCCGGTATCGCGCGCCATGCCGAACGGCCGCGACCACAGCAATTTGCGCGTGGTCAGGTCGATGGCGTGCAGGGTGCCGTAGGGCGGCTTGTTGCACGGCACCTCCAGCGGTGAGACAAGCCCGGTCAGCAGCGCGCCGAAGGGCGTTCCGGCCTGTGGCTGCGGCACCGCAAAATCATGCGCATAAGCATGGCGGTTGGCCAGAATACGGTCGGTTTCGGCTCGCGGGACCAGCTGGATGACGCTGCCGTAATACATCGCGTTGACGATCATGATGCCCCGGCTGGGATCAATCGAGACGCCGCCCCAGTTCATGCCGCCGCCGATGCTGGGATAAATCAGCGATTCGTCGGTCCCCGGCGGCGTCATCGGCCCGTCATAGCGCAGCTTGCGAAAGCGAATACGGCACCACAATTGATCGAGCGGGGTGATGCCCCACATGTCGCGTTCGGTTAGCGGCGGCCCGGCAAAAGACGGCATGCCAACCGAAAAAGGCTGGGTTCTGGCCAGCCGCCCCGGTTCGACCGTGCCGCGTTGCGGTGCCGCGCGCTCTTCGACCGGTGTCAAAGGCGCGCCGGTGCGCCGATCGAGGATGAACAATTCGCCGCGCTTGGTCGCCTGTGCGACCGCAGGAATCATCTGCCCGCCGACGGGAAAATCGAGCAAGGTCGGCTGGGCCGGTACATCGTAGTCCCACAAATCGTGATGCACCGTCTGAAACGACCAGCGCGGCTGGCCGGTCGTCACGTCCAGCGCGACCAGCGAGGTGCCGTATTTCTCCGATTCGGGCGATCGCAGTCCGCCCCAGTGATCGGGCGTGGCATTGCCCGTCGGGACATAGACAAGACCGAGCTGCTCGTCGCCGCTCATCGGCGCCCAGCTGTTCGGCGTGGAGCGGGTATAGGCGTCGCCAGACTTGGGCTCGGCGGTGATGCCGGGCCGGCCCGCGTCCCACGCCCAGGCGAATTTTCCAGTGACCGCGTCATAGCCGCGGATCACACCGGATGGTTCGTCGGCGCTGACATTGTCGGCGACCCAACCGCCCAGGACGATCCGCCCGCGCACGATCGTCGGGGCCGAGCTGATGTAATAGAGGCCCGGATCGACCCGGCCCATGCCGGTGTTGAGATCGACGATGCCGTTGGTGCCGAACGATGCGCACAGCTTGCCGGTGCGTGCATCGAGCGCGATCAGCTTTGCATTGAAGGTCGCGGTGATGATGCGTTCCTGGCAATCGGCAGCGTCGGGCGCGCGATAAAAGGCGACACCGCGACAGGCCGTGACCTGCGATGCGCCGGTCTTGTCGACTTGAGGATCGAAGCGCCACCGTTCCTTGCCGGTTTCCGGGTCGAGTGCGATGACGAGATTGGTGGGTGCGCAAAAATACAGCGTGTCGCCGACCATCAGCGGCGTGGCCTGGAACGAGCTCTTCTGCCACTTCAGGGCGGTACCCGCATGATAGGTCCATGCCGGTTTCAGCTGGGAGACATTGGCGGGGGTGATCTCGGCAAGCGGAGAGAACCGATCCCCCGCCAGCGAGTGGCCCCATTCCGGCCATTCGCCCGCCTCACCCTTCAGGGTAACCGAGGAAGTGGCGCGCAGGACGCTCTCCCCATAGCGCGCCGGGGTCAGCGCGACACCCAGAACCAGGAGCAGCGATAGTGCGCCGGCTGCCGCTGCGGCCAGCGGGGCCTTCCCGGCGATCCCGCGCCGGAACCACGGCACCGCAAACAACAATCCGATCACTGCCGGCGCGATCAGCCGTGGTGCGAGCGCCCAGCCGTCGATGCCGGCTTCCCAAAACGCCCAGCCGAGCGTTACCGTCATGAAGGCGGCATAGATCCACGCGCCCTTGGCGTTGCCCCGCCAGGTAAGGACGGCAGCCGCCAGCACGGCAATCCCGCCGATCAGATAGTAGCTAGAACCGCCGAGAAGCACGAGTTGCGCACCGCCAATCGCGACGATCGCACCGATGAGCAACAGGATCAGCGCGAAGATGCGGCGGCCGGGTGCCTGGCTCACAGCGCGAGGCCTCCGTCTATGACGATCTCGGCACCGGTCATATAGCCGGAGAGGTCGGAGGCGAGGTAAATCACCACTTCGGCCACGTCATCGACTGTGCCCATCCGGCCGAACGGCACAGCCGCCGTGAATGCGACGAGCGCGTCGGGATCGTGATCGTCGAGCATTGGCGTATCGACCAGACCGGGGTGGACCGAATTGACGCGGATCCGGCTGGACGCCAGTTCCCGCGCGGCACATTGGGTCAGCCCGCGCGACGCCCATTTGGTGCCGCCATAGGCGATCA
>JANLQW010000054.1:0-3273 GCA_031368085.1 Novosphingobium sp.
GGCCTCTTCATCGGCAATGGCTTTGAGGATCTTGGCGACGGCAAGCGGCTCAACAGCATCATCGGTCATAACCAGAATTGCGCGGTCTGCGCCCATGGCGAGGGCGGTGCGCAGCGTTTCCTGCGCCTTGGCCGGGCCTATAGAGACCGCAATAATCTCGGTCGCCACGCCCTTTTCGCGCAGGCGGAGCGCCTCTTCGACGGCAATTTCGTCGAACGGGTTCATGCTCATCTTGACGTTGGCGAGATCGACGCCGGTGCCGTCGGACTTGACCCGCGGCTTCACATTATAGTCGATCACCCGCTTGACGGGCACGATAATCTTCATCGTTAGCGGTCCTTTTTAGCCGGACGATTAAATTAATGAATCGCGAAACGCCATTGCCGGATGGGCGAACAAGGTCAAGCCCCGCGCGTGGATCAGTTCGTCGGTTCAAGTCGCTGTTCAATGTCTTTCATAGCCACCACTCAAAGCCCGAAGTCATTCGCGGCGACCGGAAAATTTGCCAACTAAATCGACTGCTTTTTCCAATGCTGGCGGGAGAAAACCATCGGCATGACGTTCAACCGTGGAACGGAATACGCCTTTTACGAACACTGAGATCAAAAGGACGATGCTTGAGAGCATGCCAACGACCACTGCTGCAACCACGCCTGCAGGAGCTTCCAACAATGGGCTTTCAGAATGAAAAATGGCTAGGCCAAGAAGCCCGATCACGCCCAGTACGGTCAGTAGCGCCAAGCAACCCACACCGTATCGAGCGCGATTGAAGAACACCTGCTCGCTACGAAGGTCGCCTACATATTCAGATACCTTAGGACCAATTGCCGAATTCGCTTGCAACTGCTCCAAAAGTGGTTCGATTTCTGCCAGTCTCGTCTCAAGTGCTTGGATTCGATGCTTATCGCTCTCCTGATTTTGGCTAGCAGCAGCAGCATCGGCTGATGCGGTTATTGCATCAAGGTCAGGCACTTGCTTTGACAAGGCCCTTCTCTTTCAGGCTCTCAAAATGGCTACGTATCTCGTCGTGACTCAGTTCAGCGTAAAGGCCGCGTTCCCGCGCCTTACTCCAAGGCGTTCCGGGTTGGTGCGTGAGGTTCGACAACGCGAACGCAGAGAGCTTGCCATAGGAATTTACAACCATGCGGATCACCTTTTCCTCATCTTCGGAAAATTCCGATGCAAGAGGAAGCGACGTGCCACGAACAGTTGCACGCGAAGTAACCGGACTTGAACCGCTGCCGCTGAAGCAGTTGTACACGGACTTATAAACTGGCCCATACTGCCAAGCTTCCGGCAATTCGCTGGATAGTGGATTGCCCAAAAGCGTAAGCGCCCAACCGTCTGAAATGTAGATCAATTTGATGAGCTGCATGATCGAGAGGGTTGCACCACTCTCAGCTCGGATATCTAAAATCTTGTTGGCTATGGCCCTCGGGTCGTGGGCGCTGCTGCTACTCATCGCCGCCATCCTTTCTGGGAACATATATAGAACACGATGTTCTAGTCAAGTCAGAATATAGTTGTCAATCGTGTTTGAGCAAGGAGCTTGCGCACAACTCCGCAGCTCACGCCGCTCTCTTCACTTCCGCCACAATCTTCTTGGCCGCATCGCCGAGATCGTCCGCCGCGACAATCGCCAGCCCGGAGCCTGCCAGGATCGCCTTGCCCTGTTCCACGTTAGTGCCCTCAAGTCGCACCACCAGCGGCACCGACAGGTTCACTTCTTTGGCCGCCGCGACAATCCCTTCGGCGATCGTGTCGCATTTCATGATGCCGCCGAAGATATTGACGAGAATGCCTTTTACCGCTGGATCGGCGAGGATGATCTTGAACGCCGCCGTCACCTTCTCCTTTGACGCGCCGCCGCCGACATCAAGGAAGTTAGCCGGGAACATGCCGTTCAACTTGATGATATCCATTGTCGCCATGGCGAGGCCGGCGCCGTTGACCATGCAGCCGATATCGCCGTCGAGCTTGATATAGGCGAGATCGTGCTTGCTGGCCTCGACTTCGGCCGGGTCTTCCTCGGTCTCGTCGCGCAGCGCTTCGACATCGGGATGGCGGTAGAGGGCATTGGCATCGAAGCTCATCTTGGTATCGAGCACCAGCAGCTGGCTGTCCTTGGTCACGACCAGGGGATTGATTTCCAGCATCGCGCAATCGAGCACCGTGAAAGCGTCATAGAGCTGGCGCGCTACAACCTGCGCCGCCTTGTTGAGCTCGCCGCTCAGTTTGAGGGCAAAGGCGACCGCACGGCCGTGATGCGGCTGGAAACCCTGCGCCGGATCGACCGTGATGGTGGCGATCTTTTCGGGCGTGTCATGCGCCACATCCTCGATATTCATGCCGCCTTCGGTCGAGGCGATGATGGCGATGCGGCCGGACGCCCGGTCGACCAGCATCGAGAGGTAGAACTCCTTCTCGATATCGACGCCGTCGGTGATGTAGAGCCGGTTCACCTGTTTGCCCGCTTCGCCAGTCTGGATGGTCACCAGCGTATTGCCGAGCATGTCCTTCGCGTTGGCCTCGACATCGGCGACCGAATGCGCGAGGCGCACGCCGCCCTTGGCATCGGGCCCAAGCTCGCGGAACTTGCCCTTGCCGCGCCCGCCGGCATGAATCTGGGCCTTCACCACATACAGCGGTCCGGGCAGCCGCTTCGCCGCCGCCACCGCTTCGTCAGCCGTCAGCGCAGCAAACCCGGCGGGGATGCCGATGCCGAATTTCGCCAGCAGTTCCTTGGCCTGATATTCGTGGATGTTCATCGGGGAATCGCTTTCCGCTGCTGTCGGCATGCCGGGGGAGAAAAAAGGGGGGCCTGGTGCGCGCCGCCGCTTAAGCATATCGCTGGCGGCTTGAAAAGTGGGCGATCCCGGCCAATGGCGACTCGTCGCCCCCGAACTCACAAGGATTCCAGCCCGCTATGCTCGACCGTGCCCGGCTCCAGGCGATTGTGCGCGAAGCCGGGCGCATGGCGATGACGCATTGGCCGGGCGAGGGACACACGCCGCAGGTGTGGGAAAAGACGCCCGGCGATCCGGTGAGCGAGGCCGATCTGGCGGTCGATGCGTTTCTTCGGCTCGAACTCACTGCGCTGCTGCCTGCGGCCGGCTGGCTGTCAGAGGAATCAACGGATGCGCCTGAGCGGTTGGCCGGCGGGTTGATCTGGCTGGTCGATCCCATCGACGGCACTCGCGATTTTGTCCGCGGCCGGGCGGGCTGGACTGTATCGGCGGCGCTGATCAGCGCCGGCCGCCCGCTATTCGGCCT
>JANLQW010000074.1:0-14401 GCA_031368085.1 Novosphingobium sp.
GGCGTGCGCGGATTTGCAGTCCGCTACGTAACCACTCCGCCATCGGGCCATCCGGGCAGCAGCTTTGCGAAGTCGCGGCCCCTAACCGACGCCGGGCAGCGGCGCAATTCAATTCAGGCGGTGCTCGTTCAGGCGATGCGCTCAAACTGGAGGGTGCGGCGTTCGGGATCGGCGGTGAGCAGGCGAACGCGGACGCGCGCGCCGGGCTGAACGTTGTGGGCGGTAGTGCGGGCAACCACGGGCAGATCGCACAGCTGGATGCGGGCGCCGTTCTCGCCGGTGTCGGTAACAATTGCGCCGAACGCTTCGCCCTCGCGGCCTGAGAGGAACGCCGCTTCGGCCAGATCGATCACCGCCCGCTCGATCTGGCTTTCGCGCGCGGCCGCTTTCGCCATTGCCGCCGGCAGTCGGACGAAGGCCTCGGACACTTCGGCGGGGACAGGCCGGCCATTTGCTACCGCCAGCGCGGCCTGCACGACATAGCGGTCGGCAAGGCGGCGCAGCGGCGCGGTGCCATGCGCATAGGTTGCCGCCATGGCCGCGTGCCAAGGGCGTTTGCCCGGCTGGAACATCTCGTAAGCCGCGCCATTACCCGCGCGCCGGACCGCCAGCATGAAGGCGGCGTGGCGGGGTTCGGCGGGATCGAGGCTGCTTTCGAACTGGCTAAGCGCCATGGCACCGGGCCATTCGAGTCCAAACGCCCGGGCGGTGTGGCGCAGGCGCGTGACGGCCCGGGCATCTGGCGAGGCCATAACGCGGAACAGTCCGGTATGGGCGGCGAACAAAACATCGGCGATCGCCATGTTGGTGGCGAGCGACATGGCGGCGTTGTGGCGCTCGGAGGCCAGCTGCGGGCGCAGTTGCAGGACATAACGCCCGTCAGGGCCCCGCTCCACTTCCTGCTCGGGCGGATCGACGCGGGCCGCGCCGCGCTGGTCTTCCGCCGCCGCGATGCGGCTGGCCAGTTCGTCGAACCCGGCTGGCAGCTGATCGGCGCGCAGCGTGTCATAGGCGAGTTTGGCGCGGCTGCGGATCAGCGCACGTTCGGCGCCGTCGAGCTTGACCGCCCCGTCCGGCGCGACGCGGACGGTGAAGACCACCGCCGGACGTGGTCCACCGGGCAGCAGGCTTGCTGCGCCTTCGGCCAGCACCGGCGGGTAGAGCCCGGCCTTGCCATCTGGCAGATAGGTGGTGGTGCCGCGCCGCCAGGCCTCCCGGTCGAGCGGATCGCCGTCCGCGACGAACCAGGCGACGTCGGCAATGGCGTAGTGGAGCAGCAGGTCGGCGCCGGACGGCTCGATCGCGAAGGCCTGGTCAAGATCGGTGGAGGCTGCGGGATCGAGCGTGATGAAGGCCCGGCCCGTGCGGTCGGCATGATCGGCGGGCACCCGGCGCGCTGCCAGTTCAGCAGCGGCCAGGACGTCTGGCGGGAAGCTTTCCGGCACAGAAAACTGCGCGCGGATCGCGGCAAGTCCGCCGCTGAGCAGCTGTTGGGGGTCCAGCAGTGCCTTCATCAGGGAAAAAAGGGCAGATGAGGTGCGGACATCGTCACATTCTGGCTTGCCTTGCCGGTAATGCCAAGCGCTATACCGCAGGACGAGTATTCGAGAGGATTTGCTTGATGAAGACCCGCGCCGCCGTCGCCTTTGCTCCCAAGCAGCTGCTTGAGACCGTCGAGCTGGACCTCGATGGCCCCCGGGCGGGCGAAGTGCTGGTCGAGATAATGGCGACGGGCATATGCCACACCGATGCCTATACGCTGGGTGGGCTGGACTCCGAGGGGCTGTTTCCGAGCATTCTTGGCCATGAGGGTGCCGGGATCGTCCGCGAAGTGGGGGCAGGTGTCACCTCGGTCCAGCCGGGCGACCACGTCATCCCGCTCTACACGCCTGAATGCCGACAGTGCAAAGCCTGCCTTTCGGGCAAGACCAACCTGTGCACCGCGATCCGGGCGACGCAGGGGCAGGGGCTGATGCCCGATGGCACCAGCCGGTTCAGCTACAGGGGGCAGACGATCTTCCACTACATGGGCTGCTCGACCTTCTCGAACTTCACTGTGCTGCCCGAAATCGCGGTGGCCAAAATCCGGCAAGACGCGCCGTTTCACACCAGCTGCTATATCGGCTGCGGGGTGACGACTGGAGTCGGCGCGGTGCTCAATACGGCCAAGGTGCGCCCCGGCGACAGCGTCGTGGTGTTCGGACTCGGCGGGATTGGGCTGAATGTCATCCAGGGGGCAAGGCTGGCGGGGGCAGACCGGATTGTCGGCGTCGACCTCAACCCCGGCAAGGAGGAGTGGGGCCGCAGGTTCGGCATGACCGATTTTGTGAACCCGAAGGACGTCGGCAATGTCGTCGAGACGCTGGTGAACTTGCTGGATGGCGGGGCGGATTATTCGTTTGATTGCACCGGCAACACCGAGGTCATGCGGCAGGCGCTGGAATGCTGCCATCGCGGCTGGGGCACCAGCGTGATCATCGGGGTGGCGGAATCCGGCAAGGAGATCGCGACGCGGCCGTTCCAGCTGGTCACCGGCCGGGTGTGGAAGGGCACCGCGTTCGGCGGCGCGAAAGGACGCACCGACGTGCCCAGGATCGTCGACTGGTACATGAACGGCAAGATCGAGATCGACCCGATGATCACCCATGTGTTGAAGCTGGAGGAGATCAACCAGGCGTTTGCGCTGATGCATGCCGGGACGAGCATCCGCAGCGTGGTGGTCTATTGAGCCACGCGGAACGCCTCGCCCCGATTATCGCGCAGCATAGGCACCGCGAAGGCCCGCTGCTGCCGATCCTGCACGCCGTCCAGGCCGCCTTCGGCTGTATCGACGCCGCAGCCGAGGCGCAGATTGCCCTAGCGCTCAACCTCAGCCGGGCCGAAGTGCACGGCGTGGTGAGCTTCTACCACGATTTCAGCGCTGAGCCCGATCCCAGGCCAGTCGTGCAGCTTTGCCGCGCAGAGGCTTGCCAGGCGCGCGGGGTCGAGGCGCTGGTGAGGGCAGGCGAGCAGGCGGCCAGAGTCAACGGTGTCGAGCGGGTGCGGCTGACGAGCGTCTATTGCCTCGGCCTGTGCAGCGCCGGCCCGGCGGCGCGGGTGGGCGATCGGGTCTATGCGCGGCTCGATGCAGCGGCTCTTGTACGATTGATCGAGGCAGCATGACCGTCGTGCGCATTTCGGACGATGCCCTGGCGCTGGCCTGCGGCGCCGATGCTGTAGCGGCGGCGTTCGCGGCGGCGGGCTGCGAGGTCGAGCGGGTTTCGAGCTGGGGGATGCACTGGCTGGAACCGCTGGTTGAGATTGGCGGGATCGGGTTTGGGCCGGTGACGGTGGCCGATGTCCTTGGAATTCTTAAGGAGGGGGAGAAGTGCATTGGCAGCATCGCCGATCACCCCTTCATCGCCCGTCAGCAGCGGCTGACTTTCGCGCGCGCCGGCCGCACCCGTCCGCTCAGCCTTGAAGACTACGCCGCAACCGGAGGCTGGGCCGGGCTAGACCGTGCACGTTCGCTCACCCCCGATCAGATCATCGCCGAAGTAGCCCGGTCGGGCCTGCGCGGGCGGGGCGGGGCTGGCTTTCCCGCCGGGATCAAGTGGCAAACCGTCGCCAACGCGCCCGGCCCCCGCAAGTATATCGTCTGCAACGCCGACGAGGGCGACAGCGGCACCTTTGCCGACCGCATGGCTATGGAAGGCGATCCGTTCGCCCTGATCGAAGGCATGGCGATTGCCGCCCATGCGGTGGGGGCGGGGCAGGGCTACATCTACATCCGTAGCGAATATCCGCACGCTATTGCAAAGCTAAACTCGGCTTTAGCTTTGTCCAAGTGCCGCATTTCCCCCTTCCGGATCGAGGTCCGCGTCGGTGCCGGGGCCTATGTTTGCGGCGAGGAAACTTCGCTGCTTAATTCGCTCGAAGGCAGGCGCGGCGAGGTCCGGGCCAAGCCGCCGCTGCCGGCGATTTCCGGCCTGTTCGGCTGCCCCACGCTGGTCAGCAATGTGCTGACGCTTGCGGCCGTGCCCCATATCCTCTCGGAGGGCGGTGCGGCGCATTACGAGGGCCTTGGCGTGGACCGTTCGAAGGGCACGATGCCGATCCAGCTGGCCGGGAACATCAAGCACGGCGGGCTGTTCGAGACCGGCTTCGGAATCACCTTGCGCGAACTGGTCTACGATATCGGCGGCGGCAGTGGTTCCGGTCGCCCGGTGAAGGCGGTGCAGGTCGGCGGGCCGCTTGGGGCCTATATCCACCCCGACCAGTTCGACCTACCGTTCGACTATGAAGCCTATGCCGCTGCCGACGCGCTGATCGGCCATGGCGGGGTGGTGGTATTCGACGATACGGCGGACATGGGTCACATGGCGCGTTTTGCCATGAAGTTCTGCGCGGCCGAAAGCTGCGGCAAGTGCACGCCGTGCCGGATCGGCTCGGTCCGCGGGGTGGAGTTGATTGACCGCATCCGCCGGCCGGTGGAGCTGCCCGACCCGGTCGGTGCACTGCCCCAAATGCATAATGTGCCCAGGACCGCGCGCAGCCGGGAAGAAAATATCGCCCTGCTCGAAGACCTTTGCGAAACGCTGAAATATGGCTCACTTTGCGCGCTGGGCGGGTTCACGCCCTATCCAGTGCTGAGTGCACTGAAATACTGGCCGGAGGATTTTTCGTGAGGTTAGCGCCTGTGCTTCGACGCTTCGCGAGCGCCGCATGATCCTCGGCGCAGTTCTCGCCGGGGGCCTGTCCACTCGCTTCGGCAGCGACAAGGCGCTGGCCGAGTTTGAAGGCCGCACGCTGATCGCCCGCGCGGTCGATGCGCTGTCGGGGTGGTGCGAATATGTCGTCGTGGTGGGCCGTGAGACCGCGCCCGCGCCGACCTTGCCCGACTGGCCGCGCCCCGGCATGGGCCCGCTCGCCGGGATTGCCGCAGCGCTGCATCTTGCCCGCGACGAAGGCTATGACGCGGTGCTGACCTGCGGCGTCGACTCCGCACTGCTCCCCGATGGCCTGCCTGAGCTACTCGCGCCCGCACCGGCCTACCTCGCCGAGCAGCCGGTGATCGGGCTGTGGCCGGCCACCGCGCTGGAGGCGATCGAGACCATCCTTACCGGCAGTGGTCGGCATTCGATGCTCCAGTTCGCCGAGGCGCTTGGCGCAAGAGCCGTGAAAACTTCGGCGGAAGCTGCTAATATCAACACGCCGGCCGATCTGGCCGAACTGGAGAAGCGCCATGGGCTATGAGCCGCAGGCGGATTTCGGAACCCCCGCAGTCCTGTCAGCCACGGCAGTCACGCTGACGATTGACGGTCGCGCGGTAACAGTGCCCGCCGGTACTTCGGTAATGCGAGCCGCGGCGCTGGCGGGTTCCGCGATCCCGAAACTTTGCGCCAGCGACAATATCGCCGCGTTCGGCTCTTGCCGGCTGTGCCTGGTCGAGATCGACGGGATGAAAGGTTCGCCGGCCAGCTGCACCACGCCCGTTACAGACAGCATGGCTGTCCGCACCCAGACGCCTCGCCTCGCCAAGCTGCGCCGGGGGGTGATGGAGCTCTATATTTCCGACCACCCGCTCGATTGCCTGACCTGCTCGGCCAACAACGATTGCGAGTTGCAGGACCAGGCCGCTGCCGTCGGCCTGCGCGATGTGCGTTATGGCTATGCGGGAGAAAATCATCTCGGCCTCCCCGCCGACAGCTCTAACCCCTATTTCGATTTCGACCCCAGCAAATGCATCGCCTGTTCGCGCTGCGTGCGCGCCTGCGACGAAGTTCAGGGAACATTCGCGCTAACGATTGAGGGGCGCGGCTTCGCCTCGAAAGTCAGCGCGGGCCAAGCGGGCGACGATTTCCTGTCCAGCGAATGCGTCTCCTGCGGGGCCTGCGTGCAGGCTTGCCCGACCGCGACCTTGCAGGAAAAGGCGGTGAAGGAGATCGGCATGCCAGAGCGGGCGGTCGTCACCACTTGCGCCTATTGCGGCGTCGGCTGCACCTTCCGGGCCGAGATGCGGGGCGAACAGCTGGTGCGCATGGTCCCGTGGAAGGATGGCAAGGCCAATCACGGGCACTCCTGCGTCAAGGGCCGGTTCGCCTGGGGCTATGCCCAGCATCAGGACCGGATCACCTCGCCGATGATCCGCGATGCTATCGACCAGCCCTGGCGCGAGGTCGACTGGGACGAGGCGCTGGCTTTCACCGCCGCCCGGCTGACGGCGATCAAGGCGCAATACGGCGCGCGCGCGCTTGGCGGTATTACTTCCAGCCGCTGCACCAATGAGGAGACCTTCCTCGTCCAGAAGCTCGTGCGCGCCGGCTTTGGCACCAACAATGTCGATACCTGCGCGCGGGTTTGCCATTCGCCGACCGGTTATGGCCTCAGAACCACGTTCGGCACGTCCGCCGGGACGCAGGATTTCGATAGCGTGATGCAGTCGGACGTGATTCTGGTGATCGGCGCCAATCCGACCGATGCCCATCCGGTGTTCGCCAGCATGATGAAGCAGCGGCTCAGGCAGGGCGCGAAGCTGATCGTCATCGACCCGCGCCGGATCGATCTGGTGCGCATGCCGCATGTCGAGGCGGCGCATCATCTCGCGCTGCAGCCCGGCACCAATGTCGCGGTGCTGACGGCGATGGCGCATGTCATCGTTACCGAAGGGCTGGCCGACGAAGCCTTCATCCGCGAACGCTGTGACTGGGACGAGTATCAGGACTGGGCGCGCTTTGTCGCCGACGAGCGGCACAGCTCCGAGGTGCTCGAAGCCGTCACCCGCGTCCCCGCCGAGATCTTGCGCGAGGCCGCGCGCCTGTTCGCCACCGGGGGTAACGGCGCGATCTATTACGGGCTCGGCGTCACCGAACACAGCCAGGGCAGCTCAACCGTCATGGCCATCGCCAATCTCGCCATGGCGACTGGCAATATCGGCCGTCCGGGCGTCGGGGTGAATCCGCTGCGGGGCCAGAACAACGTCCAGGGCGCCTGCGACATGGGGTCGTTCCCGCACGAGCTGTCCGGCTATCGCCACATCTCCGACGCAAATACGCGCGCGCTGTTCGAGGCGGACTGGGGCGTGAGCCTCGATCCCGAGCCGGGCTTGCGGATCCCCAACATGCTCGACGCCGCGCTCGATGGCAGCTTCAAGGCGATCTACATCCAGGGCGAGGATATCCTCCAGTCCGATCCCAACACCCACCACGTCGCCGCCGGGCTGGCGGCGATGGACTGCGTCATCGTCCACGACCTGTTCCTCAATGAGACGGCCAACTATGCGCATGTCTTCTTGCCCGGCTCCAGCTTCCTCGAGAAGAACGGCACCTTCACCAATGCCGAGCGCCGCATCCAGCTGGTCCGCAAGGTGATGGAGCCGGTGAACGGGCTTGAGGACTGGGAGGTGACGCAGGCACTGGCCAATGCCATGGGGCTCGACTGGACTTATACGCATCCGTCGCAGATCATGGACGAGATCGCCCGGCTGACCCCGACCTTCGCCGGGGTGTCGTTCGCCCGGCTGGAAGAAGCAGGATCGCTGCAGTGGCCGGTGAATGAGGCGGCGCCCGATGGCTCGCCGATCATGCACATAGACGGGTTTGTGCGCGGGCGCGGCAAGTTCGTCGTCACCGATTATGTGCCGACCGACGAGAAGACCGGGCCGCGCTTCCCGCTGCTGCTGACCACCGGGCGCATCCTTAGCCAGTATAATGTCGGCGCGCAGACGCGGCGCACCGGCAATACCGTCTGGCACGGTGAGGATTTGCTCGAAATCCACCCCTCGGACGCGGAGAACCGCGGCATTCAGTCTGGCGATTGGGTCCGTCTCGCCAGCCGCACCGGCGCCACCACACTGCGCGCCGATGTCACCGACCGGGTAGCGCCGGGCGTGGTCTACACCACCTTCCACCATCCCGAGACGCAAGCGAATGTGGTCACCACCGAATATTCCGACTGGGCAACCAACTGTCCGGAGTACAAGGTGACGGCGGTTCAGGTCGCGCCGTCCAACGGGCCGAGCGAGTGGCAGGAGGATTACGCCGAGTTGACCGCCCGGTCTCGCCGGATCGCGGCGGAGGCGCCGGAGTAATGGAGCTGGAGCGCCTCGTCTACATGGCCGACCAGATCGCCCGCAATTTCGCCGTGCAGGGCGACGATGAGGCTGTCGCCGCCACCGCCGAGCATATCGGGCTTTACTGGGATCCGCGAATGAAGGCGCAGTTCCTCGCTTCCGACCGCGCGGCCCTGACGCCAATCGTGGCGGCCGTTGCCGAACGCCTGGCGGAGCAGACCGCTGCGCTGGAGACCAGCATGAGCAAGGCCCCATGAATTTCGTTGCCGACCGGCTGCTGATCTTCGGCGCGACCGGAGATCTGGCGCAGCGGATGCTGCTGCCCTCGCTCTGCGCGCTTCATGCCGACCGGCTGGTGGCGGAAGGCCTCAAAATTGTTGGCACCGCGCGCTCGCCGCACGACGATGCCAGCTACCGCGCCTTTGCCCGCGAGGCGCTGGAGAAACATCTGCCCGAGCACCGCAAGCCGGCAATCGAGGGGTTTCTCGAACGGCTCGTTTACCAGCCGCTCGATGCCTCGCAAATGCACAGCTTTGGCGCGCTGGCGGAGAAGGTTGGTCCGGAGGCGAACGGGCTGGCTATTTTCCTGTCAACCGCGCCCTCGCTGTTCGAACCGACTATCGCCGGGCTCGCCGCCAGCGGCCTTGCGGGCGACAGGGTGCGTATCGGGCTGGAGAAGCCGCTCGGCACCGATCTCGAAAGCAGCCGTCACATCAACGATGCGGTCGCCCGCGCCTTTTCCGAAAACCGAATTTTCCGCATCGACCATTACCTCGGCAAGGAAACCGTCCAGAACCTCCTCGCCTTGCGCTTTGCCAACATCCTGTTCGAGCCGCTGTGGAATGCGGCGCATATCGACCATGTCCAGATCACCGTCGCCGAGACGGTCGGTCTTGAAGGTCGGGTCGGTTTCTATGACGGCGCGGGCGCGCTGCGCGACATGGTGCAGAACCACATGCTTCAGCTGCTCGCCCTCGTAGCCATGGAGCCGCCGGCGAGTTACGAAGCGACGGCGGTGCGCGACGAGAAGGTGAAAGTTCTGCGCAGCTTGCGCCTTGTCGGCCCGGAGGAGACCGTTACTGGCCAGTATCAGGCGGGCGCCATCGATGGCCATGCCGTGCCCGCCTATACCGACGAACTGGGCAAGCCCTCTGGCACCGAAACGTTCGTCGCGATCAAGGCGCATATCGACAACTGGCGCTGGAAGGGCGTGCCCTTCTACCTGCGCACCGGCAAACGCATGACCGCGCGGACCACCGAGATCGTCGTCGCTTTCCGCTGCGTGCCGCATTTGATCTTCGCCGGCAAGGGCGCGCGCAGCGAGCCCAACCGGCTGGTCATCGGCATCCAGCCGCGCGAGAATATCACCCTGTCGCTGATGGCCAAGGTGCCGGGCCTCGACCGCGACGGGTTGCGGCTGCGCAGCGTTCCGCTCGACATCGCCATGGACGATGCCTTTGCCGGGCCGACCAAGCGTATCGCCTATGAACGGCTGCTGCTCGACCTGATCGAGGGCGACCAGACGCTGTTCGTCCGCCGCGACGAGGTGGAAGCGCAGTGGGACTGGATCGATGCGGTCCGCGCCAGTTGGGCTGAGCACGGGACGGTGCCAAAGTCTTATACCGCCGGCAGCTCGGGACCTAGCGCGGCGATCGCGCTGGCCGAGCGGGGCGGGGTTACCTGGCATGAGTGATCTCAACCCCGCAATCGCCCGCGTCACCGAACGCATAATCGAGAAATCCCGCGCGCCCCGCCGCCGCTACCTCGATCTCATGGACCACGAGGGCGAGCGGCATGGCGGGCGCGATGCACTCGGTTGCTCCAATCTGGCGCACGGCTTTGCTGCCGCGCAGGAGGACAAGGCAAGCATTGCCTCCGGGCGCAGCGCCAACCTTGCCATCGTCACCGCCTACAATGACATGCTTTCAGCGCATCAGCCCTATGGCCGCTATCCGGAGCAGATGAAGCTCTATGCCCGCGAGGTGGGTGCAACCGCGCAAGTGGCGGGCGGGGTTCCGGCGATGTGCGACGGGGTCACACAGGGACAGGACGGCATGGAATTGTCGTTGTTCAGCCGCGATACCATAGCGCTGTCGACCGCTGTCGCCCTGAGCCACGCGATGTTCGACGGCATGGCGTGCCTTGGGATCTGCGACAAGATCGTGCCGAGCCTGCTGATCGGCGCGCTGCGCTTCGGTCATCTGCCGGCGGTGTTCGTTCCGTCCGGCCCGATGCCGTCGGGGATCGGCAACCGGGAAAAGCAGAAAGTCCGCCAGCTTTATGCGGAAGGCAAAGTCGGCCGCAGCGAACTGCTCGCCAGCGAGAGCGCCAGCTACCATGCGCCCGGCACCTGCACCTTCTACGGCACCGCAAACACCAACCAGATGATGATGGAGCTGATGGGGCTGCACATCCCGGGTGCCGCTTTCGTGCCGCCGAATACGCCGCTTCGGCAAGCGCTGACCCGCGCTGCGGTCCATCGGCTGGCGGCCATCGGCAAGAGTGGCGACGACCCGCGTCCGCTGGCGCGGGTGGTGGACGAGAAGGCAATCGTCAACGCCTGCGTCGGCCTGCTGGCGACCGGCGGCTCAACCAACCATGCCATCCATCTGCCCGCGATGGCGCGCGCCGCGGGAATCCTGATCGATTGGCAGGATCTTGACGAACTCTCCGCCGCGGTGCCGATGATCGCCCGCGTCTACCCTAACGGCGAGGGCGACGTGAACGCCTTTCACGCAGCGGGCGGCATGGGTTTCGTCATCCGCGAACTGATTGCGGCGGGCCTCGTCCACGCCGACATCCTGACCATCGCGGAGGGCGGCCTCGCCGCCTATGCGGACGAGCCATTTCTGGTGGGAGAGGCCCTCGTCTGGCGTCCCGTGCCCGAGGCAAGCGGCGACGAGGCCATGCTGCGCTCTCCGGCCGCGCCCTTCCTCGCAGATGGCGGCATGCGGCTGGTCCAGGGCAACCTCGGCCGTGCCACCTTCAAGACCAGCGCAGTCGATCCTTCGCGCTGGACCATCGAAGCTCCGGCCCGGGTATTCAACACCCAGGAGGCGGTCAACGCCGCCTTCGCCGCCGGCGAGCTCGACCGCGATGTGGTGGTCGTCGTCCGCTTCCAGGGGCCGCGCGCCAATGGCATGCCCGAACTGCACAAGCTCACCCCGGCGCTCGGCGTGTTGCAGGACCGAGGCTATAAGGTGGCGCTGGTCACCGATGGCCGGATGTCGGGCGCGAGCGGCAAGGTTCCGGCTGCGATCCACGTCACCCCGGAAGCGCTGGCCACCAGCATTGGAGAATGCGGCGCGCTGGCTCTGCTGCGCGACGGCGACTTGATCCGCCTCTGCGCTAACCAGGGCCTGCTGGATACCAGCGCCGACCTCAGCGCCCGCACCTCCGCACCGCCACCGCCGGCCGGCGAGGGCATGGGCCGCGAACTCTTCGCCATGATGCGCGCTCATGCCGACAGCGCGGAGCTGGGCGCGAGCGCGATGCTGGCGATGGCCGGGCTGTAGAAACTCTGAGCGGTTGACCTTACCGTCAAACCTGCTTAGGGGCGCGATGTTCGAAGGCGGTTCCGGCTGCTCTGGGACAATGGAGCTGAACATTGCCGGTGCGTGCGGGGTTTCCCGAATAGTCCGTCAAAGTAACCCGGCGCTGCGGCACGGGTGGAGTGTTTTCGGCTCATACGGTGCGTGGCGGGCTGGACCCTGCCGGTTTCGGCGCTGTGTGGGATTACCCGGTAGACCTTCGCCCGTTGGCCCGCTTTGCGCCAAGACTGCAGGTGAAGGAATTTCATGCCGACAATCAACCAGCTGGTCCGCAAGGGGCGCGTGCCCCAGAAGACCAAGTCGAAAGTTCCCGCGATGGAGCAGAACCCGCAAAAGCGTGGCGTCTGCACCCGCGTCTATACGACGACGCCCAAGAAGCCGAATTCGGCGCTGCGCAAGGTGGCCAAAATCCGCCTGACCAACCAGCGCGAGGTCATCTCCTACATCCCGGGCGAGGGGCACAATCTGCAGGAGCACTCGGTGGTGCTGATCCGCGGCGGCCGCGTGCGCGACCTGCCTGGCGTGCGCTACCACGTCCTGCGCGGTGTGCTCGATACGCAGGGCGTCAAGGACCGCAAGCAGTCGCGTTCCAAGTACGGGGCCAAGCGGCCTAAGTGATCGAACGGGTCGGCCCTATGGTCCGGCCCCGCAGCATCACGCTGGTTTACCGGTCCGCGCCCACATGCGCCGAGACCCGAGAATAAGGAATTCTATCGATGTCACGTCGTCGTCGTCCCGAGAAGCGGGTCATCCTGCCCGATCCCAAATTTGGTGACCAAATCCTGTCCAAGTTCATGAACAACCTCATGCTTGACGGCAAGAAGTCGGTCGCGGAAGGTATCGTCTATGGCGCGATGGTGACCATGGAGACCAAGTCCAAGGCCAATCCGATCCAGCTGTTCCATGATGCGCTGGACAATGTGAAGCCGCAGATCGAAGTGCGCTCGCGGCGCGTCGGCGGTGCCACCTATCAGGTGCCGGTCGAAGTCCGCCCCGAACGCGCCCAGGCGCTGGCTATCCGCTGGCTGATCACCGCCGCACGCAACCGCAGCGAAACGACGATGGCCGCACGGCTGTCCGCCGAACTTCTCGACGCTGCCAACAACCGCGGCAACGCAGTCAAGAAGCGCGAAGACACCCACCGCATGGCCGACGCCAACCGCGCCTTCTCGCATTACCGCTGGTAGTGTCGGCACCGCCGATTCATCCGGCTGTCACACTCTTGCATATAGGGGCGGGGATCCCATTCAGGTCTCTCCTCCACACCTAAGGAAAACCCCATGGCCCGCAGCCATCCGCTCTCGATGTACCGCAATATCGGTATCATGGCGCATATCGACGCCGGCAAAACCACGACCACCGAGCGCATCCTCTATTACACCGGCAAGTCGTACAAGATCGGCGAAGTGCATGACGGCGCGGCGACGATGGACTGGATGGAGCAGGAGCAGGAGCGCGGCATCACCATCACGTCAGCGGCGACCACCTGTTTCTGGAACGACCACCGGATCAATATCATCGATACTCCTGGCCACGTCGATTTCACCATCGAAGTCGAGCGCAGCCTGCGCGTGCTCGACGGCGCGGTCGCCTGTTTCGACGGGGTTGCCGGAGTTGAACCGCAGTCCGAAACCGTATGGCGCCAGGCCGACAAATACGGCGTGCCGCGGATGTGCTTCATCAACAAGCTCGACCGCACCGGCGCCAACTTCAAATATTGCGTCCAGTCGATCATCGACCGTCTCGGCGCCAAGCCGGCGGTGCTCTATCTTCCCATCGGTATCGAGGCCGACCTCAAGGGTCTGGTCGACCTGGTTCAGAACCGCGCTATCATCTGGAAGGACGAAGCGCTGGGCGCCGAGTTTTTCTTCGAGGAAATTCCCGCCGATATGGCCGACGAAGCCGCCGAATACCGCACCCAGCTCATCGAACTGGTGATCGACCAGGATGATGATGCGATGGAAGCCTATCTCGACGGCAAGGAGCCCGATGTCGCGACGCTGAAAGCCTGTATCCGCAAGGGCACGCTGGCCCATGCCTTCGTGCCGGTGGTTTGCGGCTCGGCGTTCAAGAACAAGGGCGTGCAGCCACTGCTCGACGCGGTGGTCGATTATCTGCCCTCGCCGCTCGACATTCCCGACGTCCAGGGCCTCAAGATGGACAGCGACGAGAAGGACAGCCGTCCGCCCACCGACGACGCGCCGTTCAGCGCGCTGGCGTTCAAGGTGATGAACGATCCTTTCGTCGGCACGCTGACCTTCATCCGCATTTATTCCGGATCCTTGACCAAGGGCACCTATCTCAATTCGGTCAAGGACAAGAAGGAAAAGGTCGGCCGTATCCTGGAAATGCACGCCAACGACCGCAAGGACGTTGACGAGGCGTTCGCCGGCGACATCGTCGCGCTGGCCGGAATGAAGGAGACCACCACCGGTGATACGCTGTGCGCCGAGCGCCAGCCGATCGTCCTGGAGCGGATGGAATTCCCGGAGCCGGTGATCGAACTGTCGGTGGAACCCAAGACCAAGGCCGACCAGGAAAAGATGGGCGTCGCGCTCAACCGTCTGTCGGCCGAGGATCCCAGCTTCCGTGTATCGACCGACCATGAATCGGGCCAGACGATCATCAAGGGCATGGGCGAGCTGCACCTCGACATCATCGTCGATCGCATGCGCCGCGAGTTCAAGGTCGAGGCCAATGTCGGTGCGCCGCAGGTGGCGTACCGGGAGTATCTCGCCAAGGAAGTCGATATCGACTACACCCACAAGAAGCAGTCGGGTGGTTCGGGCCAGTTCGGCCG
>JANLQW010000087.1:0-3729 GCA_031368085.1 Novosphingobium sp.
TTCCAGCCAGTCGCGCCCGGCCACATCGGGGAACCACTGGCGGTCTTCATCGGTCGGGTTCTCGCAGATGCGTTTGATGTCGGTGTACATCGCAAAGCCCAGCGCATAGGGGTTGATGCCGCTGTAGGCCGGGTGCCCCACTGGCGGCTGGTAGACCACGTTGGTGTGCGACTTCAGCCATTCGATCATCACGCCGTCGGTCAGGTGCCCGTCGTCGTACAGGGTGTTGAGAAGGTGGTGGTGCCAGAACGTGGCCCAACCTTCATTCATGACCTGCGTCTGGCGCTGGGGGTAGAAATATTGCGCGATCAGCCGGACAATGCGCAAAATCTCGCGCTGCCAGTCTTGCAGCTTGGGGGCTGATTTTTCGAGGAAATAGAGGATGTTCTCCTGCGGCAGGTTGAGCGCCTGGCGCCGTGCATCCGCCTTTGCCGGCGGCAATTTCCCGCCCTTTGGCAGGGTGCGCCAGAGGTCGTCGTAAATCCCTTCGCGGTAGGCATGCCGTTCGGCCTCGCGCGCCGCTTCCGCCCTGAGGTCGCGCGCGCGGATTTGCGTGCTGCGATGCACGCCCTGATTCATCAGCGCATGCGCCGCATCGAGCACCTGCTCGACGGCGATCTGGCCGTGGCGCTCCTCGCATTGCGCGATGTAGCGCTTGGCGAAGGCAAGATAGTCGAGAATGCCCTCGGCGTCGGTCCACTGCTTGAACACGTAATTGTTCTTGAAGAAGTGATTATGCCCGAAAGCGGCATGCGCGATCACCAGCGTCTGCATCGTCGCGCTGTTTTCCTGCATGAGATAATTCACGCAAGGATCGGAATTGATCACCAGCTCATAAGCCAGCCCGCGTAGCCCCTTGCGGTACATCAGGTCATTGGCGACGAACTGCTTGCCGAACGACCAGTGCTTGTAGAACAGCGGCATGCCAACCGACGAATAGGCATCGAGCATTTGCTCGACGCTGATGATCTCGATCTGGTTGGGATAGATGTTGAGCCCCATCTCGCCCAGCGCGATCGGCTCAATGGTATCGTAAATCCGCTGGATCAGCTCGAAGTCCCAGTCGCTCCCCTCGAACAGCGGAAAGGAGGCAAAGTCGAGCATCAGGCGTCTACCCTTCCGCCGACGCCGCGGCGCTGGAAGAGTTCGCGAAACACGGGATAAATTTCGCGGCGATCGTGCACCTTGCGCATGACGAAATGGCTGTGTTTACCGGTGATCGTCTGATAGGCGGCCCATAGATCGGTTTCCGGTTGGCCCATGCCCAGCCCTCCAGGAAATTCCTCCCGACCGACTTCGAGATATGCGACATATTGCGCCACCGGCAGGATCGCATTCTGCATCAGCGCGACCGTGCGGGGATTATCGCTGCCGAAATTGTCGCCGTCGGAAGCCTGTGCGACATAGATGTTCCAGTCATCGGGCCGGTAGCGCGCGCGCATCACTTCGACCAGTTTTTCCAACGCGCTGGATACGCGGGTACCGCCCGAGACGGTGCTGTAGAAAAAGGTCTCCTCATCGACTTCGGCGGCTTGCTCGGTGTGGTGGATGAATATCACATCGACGTGCTTGTAGCAGCGGGTGAGAAACAGATGGAGCAAGGCGAAGAAGCGCTTGGCGAGATCCTTCATATGCTCGTTCATCGATCCCGATACGTCCATCAGGCAGAACATCACCGCCTGAGCGACCGGTTTGGGTATCGGTTCGAAGCGGCGGTATTGCAGATCGACCGGATCGATATAGGCGATGATGCCCCGCCGGCGCACGATCCGAGCTTGTTCCTCGCGCAATGCCGCGAGCCGTTCGGCATCGTCCGACAGGGGTGGTTCGCGCGCCTCGATCTCGGCGATCTCGTCGGCCAGGCGCTGCAGCTCGGCCCGGCCCGGCCGGTGGAGCGCGCGGCGGCGGGACAGCGCCTTCTGCATGGTCCGCCCGATCGACAGGTTGGACGGCGATCCGGCGGTGGTATAGCCCGCACGCCTGATCCCTTCGACATTGCCCTGGACCAGCTTGCGCTTCTCCAAATCCGGCAATTCAAGATCCTCAAGAAACAGATCGAGAAATTCCTCACGCGACAGCACAAAGCGGAAGTCGTCCTCGGCCTCGCCGGTGCCGGCCTGCGATCCGCCGCCGCCGCCACCGGGCGGCGGGCGTTCGATGCCGTCGCCTTCGAGATATTCCTTGTTGCCCGGGAACACCCGCTCGCGGTTACCGCCGGCGGGCGAGCGGCGCAGCACCGGCTCCTTGACGCCGCTGCGGGCGATAACAATTTCGCCCTCCTGCTCAAGATCCTTGATGCTGCGATCCTTGAGGCTTTCGCGCACCGCCTGCTGCACGGCTGCTTTGGCCCGCCGCAAAAATCGCTGCCGGTTGACCAGGCTCTTGCCGCCAGGGTTCAATCGTCGGTCGATGATATGCATTCGGTCCGGCCTGTCTCCGTCAGCCTGCCTGCTTTACCCTGATGTACCATTCAACAAGCCGGCGGACCTGACGTTCCGTATAACCGCGCGACACCATCCGCTCGACGAATTCGCCGTGCTTGCGCGCACTCTCGCCGTCCTTCTGCGAGCCGAAGCTGATCACCGGCAGCAGGTCTTCAACCTGACTGAACATGCGCTTCTCGATAACTTCGCGAATCTTCTCATAAGACGTCCACGACGGGTTGCGGCCTTCGTTGGCGGCCCGCATGCGCAGCGCGAATTTCACCACTTCGTTGCGGAAGTCCTTGGGATTGGCGATGCCGGCGGGCTTTTCGGTCTTCGACAATTCCTGGTCGATGATCTCGCGCTGGAGCAGCTGGCCGGTGTCGGGATCCTTGAAGTCGAGGTCCTCGATCCAGGCGTCGGCGTAGGCGACATAGCGGTCGAACAGGTTCTGGCCGTAGTCGTTGTAGGATTCGAGATAGGCCTTCTGCACCTCGTTGCCGATGAACTCGGCGTAGCGCGGCCCGAGGTCGCCCTTGATGAATTCGAGATAGCGCGCCTCGGTCTCGTTGGGGAACTGTTCCTGGCGGACCATGCGTTCCAGCACATACATCAGATGCACCGGATCGGCGGCGATCTCCACCGTGTCATGGTTGAACGTCGCTGAGAGCGCCTTGAAAGCGAAGCGGGTCGATATGCCGTACATCCCCTCATCGACCCCTGCCGCATCCCGGTATTCCTGCATGCTCTTGGCGCGAGGATCGATCTCGCGCAGCATCTCGCCGTCGTAGACGCGCATCTTCGAATAGAGGTTGGAATTCTCATGCTCGCGCAGCCGCGTCAGGACCGAAAACCGCGCCAGCATTTCCAGCGTGCCGGGGGCGCAGGACGCGGCCGAGAGATCCGATTCGCGCAGGAGCTTTTCATAAACCTGACGCTCTTCGCTGGCGCGCAGGCAATAGGGCACCTTGATCACATAGATGCGGTCGATGAAGGCTTCGTTGTTCTTGTTGTTCTTGAAATTCTGCCATTCGGACTCGTTCGAATGGGCCATGATAATGCCGGTAAAGGGGATCGCGCCGATATTCTCGGTGCCGATGTAATTGCCCTCCTGCGTCGCGGTGAGCAGCGGGTGGAGCATCTTGATTGGCGCCTTGAACATCTCGACGAATTCAAGAATGCCCTGATTGGCGCGGTTGAGCCCGCCCGAATAGCTGTAAGCATCGGGATCGTTCTGCGAGAGCATTTCCAGCTTGCGGATATCGACCTTGCCGACCAGCGAGGAGATATCCTGGTTGTTTTCGTC
>JANLQW010000095.1:0-9079 GCA_031368085.1 Novosphingobium sp.
TGTCGTCTGGATCGGCCTGCGCTGGGGCTCGTTCGATGTCGGCGCCCGGCCGGAACACTTTATCTTCGGCCTGCCGCGCATCGCCTTCGCCTATCTCATCGGCATCGGTCTCGCCCGCTGGTGGCGCGACAAACCGCCGCTCCCGGTACCCGCCCCGCCAGCCTTGATCGCCATGCCGGCGGTGCTGGCCCTTGGCTGGTGGCTTGGGCTTGGCAGCTGGCTGTTCGACCTTGGCTTCGTCGTATTTATCTGTCCGCTGATGATTGCCGGAGCGCTTCGGCTGACGAGGTTCGCGCGCGTTGCAGGCATGCTCGGTAAGCTGTCCTTCCCGCTGTTCGCTGTGCAGATGCCGATCCTGCAGGGTATGCAGCTGCTCGGTTTTGGCTATTGGGCGGGCGGCGGTGCTGCCATCGCCGGTGGCATTATCGCGGCAATTTTGGCAGAGGCGCTCAAGCGACCGAAGCCGGCGCGCAAACAGGAGACAGCAGCGTGACCGATCCAGTCCTCTACGAAGCTGATGCCGAAGGCATTGTCACCCTGACTCTCAACCGGCCCGAGGTGCGCAATCCGCTGACCGATGCTGACATGATCGAGGCGATACTGGCGGCCATCGCCCGGCTCGACGCAGACCCAAGCGTGCGGGTCGCCATCCTGACCGGAGCGGGCAAGGCGTTCTCCACCGGCGGCAACATGCATGCCATGCGTACCGGCGGCGGGTTGAAGGACGAGCTGGCGGTGCGCACCCGGGGAAAATACAAGCGCGGCATCCAGCGCCTGCCGCTCGCCTTCGCTGCACTGGAAGTGCCGGTGATCGCCGCGGTCAACGGTCCCGCTATCGGCGCCGGCTGCGATCTCACATGCATGTGAGACCTGCGGGTGGCCGGGCAGAGCGCGCGCTTCGCCGAGAGTTTCGTCAAGGTCGGGCTGGTCTCGGGCGACGGCGGTTCGTGGTTGCTGCCACGGATTATCGGCTGGTCGAAGGCGGCGGAAATGGCCTTGACCGGCGATGCCATCAGCGCCGAGGAAGCGCTCGCCTGCGGGCTGGTGTCGCAAGTCGTCCCCGATGGCGAACTGATGGACACCGCCCGCAAGCTGGCGCGCCGCATCGCCGTCAATCCGCCCTATGCGGTGCGCATGACCAAGCGGCTGTTATGGGAAGGCCGCCGCGCCGACCTTGGCACCCTGCTGGAAATGGCCGCGCCGATGCAGGCGCTGGCCCATTCCACCAACGATCATAGCGAGGCGGTCGAGGCATTTATCGAAAAGCGCGATCCGAAGTTCACGGGGGATTGATCGTCGCAATGTGATAGGATATCTTGCTTTCACATTAAGATGTGATACGCCCCAGACATGTCACAGACCACCATCGAGCGTGTCCGCCTGATCGTCACCCAGGGCGGCATGAGCAAGGCCGGCCTCGCCCGCGCTGCCGGTCTTCACGCCAACACGCTGCGCGATTGCACTGAACACAGTTGGAACCCCACCACTGAAACCCTCGGCAAGCTCGACCACTTCCTGTTCGCCAACGACGACCGGCCAATGCTCGTGCCGATCGAGGAAATCATCGACGAGGCGCGCAACGGGCGCATGTACATCCTGGTCGACGACGAAGACCGCGAGAACGAAGGCGATCTCATTATTCCCGCGCAGATGGCAACTCCTGACGCGATCAACTTCATGGCCACCCACGGCCGCGGACTGATCTGCCTGACGCTGACCGGCGAACGCATCGAACAGCTCGGCCTGGAACTGATGAGCCGCCACAACGGCACCCGTCACGAAACCGCCTTCACGGTCTCGATCGAGGCCCGCGAAGGCGTCACCACCGGCATCTCCGCCGCCGACCGGGCGCGCACTGTCAGCGTCGCGATCGACGGGACGAAGGGCAAGGCTGACATCGTCACCCCTGGCCATGTCTTTCCGCTGCGCGCGCGCGCTGGCGGCGTGCTGGTTCGCGCGGGCCACACCGAAGCGGCAGTCGATATCTCGCGGCTTGCCGGGCTCAATCCGTCCGGTGTCATCTGCGAGATCATGCGCGACGACGGCACCATGGCCCGGCTCGATGATCTGATCGGTTTCGCCCGGATCCACGATCTCAAGATTGGCACCATCCGCGACCTTATCGCCTATCGGCGCAAGCATGACCGCATGGTCGAAAAGAAGGCGGAAATCACCTTCACCAGCCGTTGGGGTGGCGATTGGCGGGCCTGCACCTTCTTTAACAAGGCGACCGGCGATGAAACCATGGCCCTGGTCAAGGGCAAGATCGACCCCGCCAGCGCCACTCTGGTACGCATGCACACGCTTTCCATCTTCGCGGATATTTATGGCGAGGAGAGCGAGCGGGCCGAATTGTTGCACCGCTCGATGGAGTTGATCGCCGAGGAAGGCTCTGGCGTCATCGTGGTGATCAACCGACCGATGCAGCGGCCGATGTCTCGCACCATCGAAATCAAGAACAGCATTCGGGCCGGTGAGGCGCCGCCGATGGAGGAACTGCGCGACTACGGCGTCGGTGCCCAGATTTTGGCGGAACTTGGGGTGCATGATATGGTTTTGCTCACCAATACACATCATACGCTGGTAGCTCTGGAAGGCTATGGGCTTTCCATCGTCGGTGAGCGGCGGGTGGATTGAGGTGCCTGTCACCTTTGATCTGCATTGGCGAATTATCAATCAGCTATCAGCAAGCACCTTAAAGGCGCAACACACAATGGCCAAATTCCTCATCGTCGAAGCGCGTTTCTACGATCATCTCAACGACATGCTGATCGCCGGCGCCAAAGCGGCAATAAAGGCCGCCGGACATAAATCCGAAGTCATAACCGTACCCGGAGCGCTCGAAATCCCGGGCGCAATCGCCCTTACGGACGCCAGCGACGACTATGCCGGCTACGTCGCCATCGGCGTCGTCATTCGCGGCGAGACCTATCACTTCGAGATCGTCGCCGGCGAAAGCGCGCGGGGCGTGCTGGCGCTGACGATGGACGGACTTGCCATCGGAAACGGAATCCTGACGGTTGAGAACGAGGCCCAGGCGCTGGTCCGCGCAGATCCGGCGCAGAAGGACAAGGGCGGCGAGGCAGCTAAGGCGGCGCTGGCACTGCTCTCGCTCAAGGAGCGGTTTGGTGGGTAACAAGCACGCGTGGCAATGCAGGCAGACTGATCATCACTATTGCGCTGAACTATCACAATTATACAGTTTTGGTTCATAGTCGCATGTTAGAAAAGTGCACCTAAACCGGGAAAATGTATTTTGAAGCGCAAAATTTCCGGTGTAATCTTGGCGCTTAGCGCCTTTGCAGCGGCACCGGCCGCCTTTGCCGCCTCCGACTTTTTGTT
Source organism: Novosphingobium sp. (assembly GCA_031368085.1). Classification (GTDB taxonomy): domain Bacteria; phylum Pseudomonadota; class Alphaproteobacteria; order Sphingomonadales; family Sphingomonadaceae; genus Novosphingobium. Next base: position 3,343 of record JANLQW010000095.1, read on the forward strand.
CCTGGATGGCATCGACGCCGGTAAAAAGACTGACCCGATTGAGGTAATGTCCTGGTCATGGGGCACAAGCAACTCCGGTACCATATCGTCGGGTTCGGCAGGATCACGCCGCGTGACCTCGCCGCGCGACGCTTCGTCCGGCATCGCTACGGGAAAGCGGGATTCGGCATCCGGGCAAGCCAGCGGGCGGAGCGATATTTTCGCAGTTTCGTCGCTTGACGAAGTCCACATGTTCTCAATTGCCCTCGATGGCGGATCACCAGAGGCGGCAGCGCTTTGCGCGGCGGGCAAGCATTTCCCGAAAGCCACTCTCATCGCCCGCGGCGAGGTGTTTACGCTGGACAATGCGGTTGTTTCCGACTGCAAAAGCTCCAGCCAGATGTCCGCACCATCTTCGCACGGTGAAATGCCGAGCCGGATTAGCACCAACGTCACCGTGTCCCGGCAAACCCAAGGCGCGACATTCGGTGAGCGCTGCAACGCCGGCATATGTCCGGCGCCTAGCGTGACGCTGACACTGACCGGCGAGATGAAGCATCAGAAAACCGGCCACGTCACCTTGATGAAATAAGGCGGCGGGCGGCGGGCGCTACCAGATCCTAACCCGCTGCTCCGGCGCGAGATAGAGCTTGTCGCCTGGCTTGACGTCGAACGCCCGGTACCAGGCATCGAGATTACGCACGGTCAGCGCGCGGTACATGCCGGGGGCGTGACCGTCGGTGGCGATGCGTCCGCGCAATGCCTCGTCGCGGATCTTGCTGGCCCAGCTCTGGGCATAAGCGATGAAGAAGCGCTGGTCGCCGGTGAACCCGCCGATGACCGGCGCTGCCTTGCCGCCCAATGATGCGCGGTAGGCATCATAGGCGGCGGCGAGGCCCGCGACATCGGCGATATTCTCACTGAGCGACAGCTTGCCATTGACGTTGAGACCCGGGAACGGCTCATAGGCATCGTACTGGGCAATAAGGGCGTTGCCGGCGGCATTGAACTTTGCCTTGTCAGCCTCGGTCCACCAGTTGCGCATCTTGCCGCTGGCGTCGAAGGCGGCGCCATTGTTGTCGAAGCTGTGGCTGATCTCGTGACCGATCACCGCGCCAATCGCCCCGTAGTTGAACGCGGGATCGGCGGTGGCGTCAAAGAACGGGCGCTGCAGGATCGCCGCGGGGAAGTTGAGCGCGTTTTGCACCGGCAGATTGACCGCATTGACCAGCTGCGCATTCATCCACCATTCGCGCCGGTCCATCGGCCTACCGATCTTGGCGACCTGTTGGGCATAGCGCAGCTTCTGCGCCGCCTGCTTGTTGGCATAGGCATTGTTCGCCGCGACATTCAAATCGGCGTAGCTCTTCCAGCTGTCCGGATAGCCAACGCCGACCTCGATGCTGCGGACCTTTTCCAGCGCTTCGCGCTTGGTCGCGGGCGCCATCCATTCGATCGCCTGGACGCGGCGGGCGAAGGCGGATTTGATCGCGTCGGACATTGCCTGCACCTGAGCCTTGGCCGACGCGGGGAAGTATTTCGCGGTGTAGAGCCTGCCCACCGCATCGCCCATGCCCTCGTTCAACGCGGCAAACACGCGCTTGTCGCGGGGGCGCAGCTGCTTGGTGCCCTGCAGCACCGCGCCATAGAAGCCAAAGCGATCCTGATCGAGTTTTGCCGGTAGCACGTCGGTGTTCATGTTGATCTGGTGGAATGCCAGCCAATCCTTCCACGCGTCTAGCGGCTGGCTGGCGACCAGCGCGGACAGCCTGGGAATCGCCTGCGCGTGATAAGCGGCAAACTTCGGCTGCTTGGCCAAACCGGCGCTAGTGAAAAACGCATCCCAGTCGATCCCCGGCGCCTTGGCGGAAAAATCGGCGCGCGACCATTCCGTCGCCGAGCCTTGCCAGTCCTCGCTCTCCGCGCGACTGGCATGAGCCTGGGCAATCTTGATCTCGAGATCGTAAATCCGCTGCGCCCGCTTTTCGGCCTCGGGCATTCCGGCATCGGTGAGCAACTGGACGATGTAGGCTTTATACTTCTCGCGCAGGCCGGCCATCTTCGGATCGGACGAGAGATAATATTCGCGTTCGGGCATGCCCAGCCCGCCCTGCAGGATGTAGGGCAGCACTTCCCCGCCCGCGAGCGCCTGGGTGACAAATACGCCGAACAGGTTCTCAGTACGGAAATTGGTGGCGTTGAGCGGATCGACATCGGCGCGCAAATTCTCACCCAGCACGTGGCTGAGGCTCTTGACGTCGGAGATCGGGGAAATCCGGGCAAAATCGTCCTTGGCCGGCATCAACCCGGTCTTGTCGATCGCTGCGGTGTTCATATAGGCGTTGTAGAACGCCTTGATCCGGGCGGCATCGCTGCCAGGCGCGGGATCGGACTTGACGATCTCGTTCACCAGTTCGGCCAACCGGGCCTCGGTCTGCTGGTCGGCAATGTAGAAGCCGCCGATATTGGAGCGATCGGCCGGTATTTCCGTAGCCCTCATCCAGGCGCCGTTGGCGTAGGCGTAAAAATCGTCCCCGGGCTTGATCGATTTGTCCATCGCGGCGGGATCGATCCCGAGCGGCGAGCCTTGCTGCACCGATGCGGGCTCGTCGACGCGCTTGCATGCCACCGGGCCGAGGGCCACGGTGGTAGTGGCTAACAATAGCGCGGCGAAAACCCGGCTGTTCATCCATCGCCACTTCTTTTGCATGGCAAGGTAACTCCTCGCGATTGCTATAGTTGCACCAAGCTAGCCAGAGAATGAGCGACTATCCAGCCCCATAATGTCGCGGGAAAATGGCGGCATTAGCAATTCCTTGATTGTCGGACGTTACGTCGTTTGGCGGCGCGATGTGGCGCTGGAAACGAAAGTCAGCAGCTTGGCGAGCACGGCACTTCCGCTTATCTCGGCGACGCCGCGACCGGTTGCGAGTGTCGTTAGCACCCCGGCGGTGACGATCCGCGCGCTTGATTGGCGCGAGTGCACCGCGCCGGCCATTCGTCACGAGTGGGATGCGCTGGCCCAGCGCGCGGCGGAGCCCAATCCGTTTTACGAAAGCTGGTACCTGCTGCCCGCCCTGCGCGCACTCGATCCCGCCGGGACCGTGCGGATGCTGCTGTGCGAGGCGAACGGTGAGCTGGTGGCAATGCTGCCGCTGGCGCGTCAGCCGCGCTATTACCGCAGGCCGGTTCCCCATATTGCCAGCTGGGTCCACGCCAATTGTTTCCTCGCCGCGCCCCTGGTCGCCGCCGGCCGGGAGCGTGAATTCTGGCGCGCCCTGCTGGGCTGGGCGGACAGCGAGGCTGGCAGCAGCCTGTTTCTCCACCTCTCCGGCTTGCCGCTCGGAGGTTCTTTGCACCGGGCGCTCGAAGCCGTGCTCGCCGAACAGGGCCGGTCGGCAGGGCTTGTCCACCGCGAGGAACGGGCGCTGCTGGCGTCCCCGCAGACTCCCGAGGAATATCTCGCTGCCTCGCTTACCGGCAAGAAACGCAAGGAACTGCGGCGGCAACGCACACGGCTCGCCGAACTCGGCGAGATCGGCTTTGCCCGCGAGGGGGGCGATGAAGGCCTCAATGTCTGGATCGAGCGCTTTCTCGCGCTGGAGCAGGCCGGCTGGAAAGGCCAGAGGGGCTCCGCACTGGCCTCGCAACCCGGCACCGCCGCGCTGTTTCGAGAGAGTCTGCGCGGGGCGACAGAGCAGGGCCGGCTTGAGCGGCTGACGCTGTCGCTGGACGGGCGGGCAATCGCCATGCTGGTCAATTTCATCACCTCGCCCGGCGCTTTCAGCTACAAGACCGCCTATGACGAGGACTACGCCCGGTTTTCGCCGGGCGTCCTGCTGCAATGCGAGAATTTGCAGCTGCTGTCCCGCCCGGACGTCGCCTGGACCGACAGCTGCGCCGCCGCGGATCATCCGATGATCGACCATATCTGGCGCGAGCGCCGCGCCGTAGGCCGCATCTCGATCGCGATTGGTGGCAGACTGCGCCGCCTCGTCTTTACCCGCCTGCTCAACGCAGAGCTAGGCCGCAACCCTACCGGAGTTTCCGCATGAGCCTGTTTTCGCCCGCCAGCCTCGCGGCATTTGCCGCCAGCTATCCAGAGACGCCGCACAGCTTTCGGCATAGCTTGTGCGGACACTCGTTGTTTTCGCGCGACGCGCTGGCGCGGCTCGTCGAGACGCTGCCGGCGAGTTCGGTCGAGCACCTGCGGGCCGACTTACCGAAGGGCCAGTCCGGCATCCCTGCGGATGGCCAAGCATCGGTTGCCGAGACGATCCGCACGATCGACCAGAAGGGCAGCTGGGTGGTGATCCGCAACATCGAGCAGTCTCCGCCCTATGCCGAAGTGCTGCACGGCTTGCTCAACGAACTTCGACCTGCGGTCGAGGCGGCGACCGGTCCAATGCTGACGATCCAGGGCTTCATCTTCGTCACCTCGCCGGGCGGCGTCAGCTCGTTTCACTTCGATCCGGAACACAATGTGCTGCTCCAGCTCGAGGGTCAGAAGGAGATGACGCAGTTTCCGGCGGCGGATACAGCGTTCGCGGCAGACGAATCGCATGAGGCCTATCATATCGGCGGGGCGCGCGACCTGCCCTGGCGCGAGGCGTGCGAACACGGCGGAACCAGATTCGCGATCGGCGAGGGTGATGCGCTGTTCGTCCCGGTGATGGCACCGCACGTCGTAACCAATGGGCCTACGCCGACAGTCGGCCTGTCGATCACCTGGCGCTCGGAGTGGAGCTATGCCGAGGCCGACGCCCGCGCTTTCAACGCGGTGCTGCGCCGGATCGGACTAAGCCCGCGAGCCACCCGGCGCTGGCCGTCGCGAAATCTGGCCAAGGCCTATGGCTGGCGGGCGGTGCGGAAGCTTCGCGGCGCAGGGTAATCCACTCCTGGCGCGCCTAACAGACTTATCGGGTGAAACCTATTCCACCCGATCAGGCCAATCCGCAACGCGATCTCAGTAGCCGTAGCCGCCATAATTGCCGTAGCCATTATTGCCGTAGCCATTGTTCCGGTAGCCACCGCCCCAGCTCTGGTCATGCCACTGGTTGTGACCCCTCCTGATTTGGCGGTGGGCACCGTTGTGATCGCGCCGCAAATAGCGATGCAAGCCGCGATGTTCCCAGCGGTTCAACCCCTGGTCGTGCGCATTTTCGTGGACATCGTCCAGATCGTCATGGACCTCACCATGTTGTTCGTTCTGATCTTCATGCACATCGCGGTGTTCCCCGCGATAGCTGTTATCGCCGTAACCCGGATCGCCGTAACCATATCCAGAACCGCTACCGATCGAAATCGAAAAACCGCTTTGCGCGAATGCCGTCGTTGGAGCCATGGCCGCCAGGCCGGCAGCGGCAACAATCGCAATAATTGAACTTTTCATCTGACGCTCCTCTCACCCCTGGCAATTCCAAGGAAGAGGCACTTTCCCATGTCAACGCTGCATGGGTGCTGAACGAGACGCTCGGCAGATGTTCAACCAGGCGGCGTAAACCGCCCCCGCAGTTCGGTGACGATATCCCACACCGCGATGAACAGCGCGGCGATGATCGGCCCAATAATAAAGCCGCTCAACCCGAACAGCTCCAGCCCCGCCACGGTGGCGATCAGCACTACGAAGTCGGGCAGCTTGGTGTCTTTGCCGACCAGGATGGGGCGTAGCAGATTGTCGATCAGCCCGATCACGAAGAAGCCGCAGAACACCAGCACCAACCCCTGCCAGATAGACCCGGTGACCAGCAGATAGAAC
>JANLQW010000115.1:0-15740 GCA_031368085.1 Novosphingobium sp.
CTCCAGCACCCCAATCTCGATCAACGCGCCGAACCCTCCGAAGCGCAGCATTCTGACACCTCGAGGGGGTCTTTATTGGGCGCGAAGAAGGGGTCGCCTTTGGATGCGATTTGACAGGCACGATGTGACAGCGTCCAGGTCGATGACGTTCGCTCCGGCTTCCTGGCGCTTGCATGGTCATATCAGCTTAACCCTTTGCCTAATGATATTGCTCGAGATCGACATCGATGGCGTCAGCTTTCCCAAAGCCGACAGTGATGATTGTCAATACCTGATAGTCCCATCTGCTCCCCGGTCCGCTTTCCCCTTGCCCTCCCCCCCCCATTCCGCCCATTTAGTGCCAATGCTGCGCCAATACGAACTCGTCGAACGCGTCAAAGCTTATGACCCCGACGCCGACGAGGCGCTGCTCAACCGCGCCTATGTCTATTCGGTGGTCAAGCACGGCAGCCAGAAGCGGGCCTCGGGCGATTCCTATTTCAGCCATCCGATCGAAGTCGCGGGGCTGATGTGCGATCTGAAGCTCGATGTCGAAACGGTGATCACCGCGCTGCTGCACGATACGGTAGAGGACACACTCGCCACCATCGAAGAGGTGGAGGCCAATTTCGGCCCCGAAATCGCCCGGCTCGTCGACGGCGTCACCAAGCTTTCCAAGATTGAAACCTTGACCGAAAGCGAACGTGCGGCGGAGAACCTGCGCAAGTTTTTCCTCGCGATGAGCGAGGATCTGCGGGTGCTGCTGGTCAAGCTCGCCGACCGGCTGCACAATATGCGCACCTTGCATTTCATCAAAAGCGGCGAAAAGCGCCGCCGCATCGCCAGGGAGACGATGGATATCTATGCGCCGCTTGCCGAGCGGGTCGGCATGTATGAATATATGCGCGAGATGCAGCAGCTCGCCTTCGAGCAGCTTGAGCCCGAAGCCTATGCCACCATTACCGGCCGGCTTGCCCACATCCACAGCCAGGAAGGCGGCCAGGTCGGCGCCATCGCGCTGGCGATCAAGCAGGCCCTGGCCGAGGCGGGGCTGAAGGTCGAGGTATCCGGCCGCGAGAAGCACCCTTATTCGATCTGGAAGAAGATCGCCGAACGCCACGTCAGTTTTGAGCAGATCACCGACATTATGGCGTTCCGCGTCCTGACCGACAGCATCGAGGACAGCTACCGCGCGCTCGGCATCCTCCATACCACCTGGCAGATGATCCCGGGCCGGTTCAAAGATTACGTCTCGACACCTAAATCGAACGGCTACCGTTCGCTGCATACGGCGCTGATCTATGAGAACTCGATGCGGGTCGAAGTGCAGATTCGCACCCGCGAGATGCACCGCACCAATGAATTCGGCCTCGCCGCGCATTGGGCCTACAAACAGGGCGACCGGCCGGACGGGCAAGTCGGCTGGCTGCGCGACCTGATCGAAATCGTCGACGCCAGTCACGATGCCGAGGAACTGCTCGAGCACACCCGCTTGGCCATCTACCAGGACCGCATTTTCGCCTTCTCCCCCAAGGGCGCGCTGCACCAGCTCCCCAAAGGCGCGACCGCAGTGGATTTCGCCTATGCCGTGCATACGGACCTCGGCGATTCCGCGGTCGGTGCCAAGATCAACGGACGGCACACGCCGCTACGCACGCCGCTGGCCAATGGCGACGTCGTCGAAATCATCCGCAGCCGCAATTCGACCCCGCAACTGTCCTGGCTGGGCTTCGTCGTGAGCGGAAAGGCGCGCGCCGCGATCCGCCGGGCGGTGCGGGCAAAGGAGCGCGGCGAAATCGCGGCGATCGGCCGCAAGCTGTTCGACGAAATTTCTGGCCGGCTACCCGCCAAGATCGGCAGGAAGGCTATTGCCGCGGCGGTCAAGCGTCTCGGTTTGCCGGGCGAAGAGGAACTGATGACGGCGATCGGCAGTGCCAAGCTGTCCGACCGCGCGGTTATGGAAGCCCTGGTTCCGGGCAGCGCCAGCGATCTTTCCGATCCCGAAGACTGGCCCAAACAGGCGCGCGCGATCTCGATCCGCGGCCTGACCCCTGGCATGGCGTTCCGCCTCGCCGATTGCTGCCATCCGGTACCGGGCGACCGCATCGTCGGGCTCAAACAGCACGGGCTGGGCATTGAGGTTCATTCGATCAACTGCCTGGCGCTGGCGGACGGAATCGATGCCGACTGGCTCGACCTCTCGTGGAGCGAACGCTCGACCGGCGCGGTGGGGCGTCTGCGCGCCATACTCTACAACCGGCCAGGCACACTCGCCGAAGTCACCGGCATCTTCGCCGGCAACCGGGCGAACATCATCCATCTGGAAATGGTCAACCGCGACAGCTTGTTCGGGACATACGAAGTCGATCTGGAAGTGACCGACCTGGCGCATCTAACGCGTATCGTCAGCTCCCTGAGGGCGAGCGACTCGGTGGCTGAGGCAGAGCGGATTTGAACCCCCACGGCGCGCTAGTCCGATCCGGCCGGCTTAGGGGGGCGCGCCTTGCGGAACCGGGATTGTCCCGCTAGGGCGCAGCCTTCCAGAGCATGCGGAGCGGTGGCCGAGTGGTCGAAGGCGCTCGCCTGGAAAGTGAGTATGGGCCAAAAGCTCATCGAGGGTTCGAATCCCTCCCGCTCCGCCACCTATCTATTTCGACCTTTAAAAACTTCGGCGCGCTATGCGCATTTCGGTGACGAACATATGCTTGATGCTGCTCAGCAAGTAGGCGATGCCGTCGGACGACTCATCGCAGATCAGGCCTGAATTTCGACGACGTCGACCCACAAGGAAATGCGGACATCGCATTTGATCTGCTCGGGAATTGAGGTCGGCTGGAGCGGCAGGGCCGTATTCTGCCAATCGCTAATTGCATATCTACACGCGCCAGCGAGCTATACGTAGTTTGCAACCCAGGCGATGGCCTGTGCGGAGGGCACGAACAGGGCTTGCGCCAGGAGCGTCCCGACCAGTCGGCTGAACGAAATCCACACGATCGTCCTGCGGAACAGTGCTTCGTCCACCCGTCCGTCGATGACATCGTCGGTCATTACCGACAATTGCGGATCGATAAGTGCGAACAGCAAAATCGTGGCGAATCCGTTGATCACGGCGGAGAGTTGCGAGGCGGTGACGCGAAATTCAGGGTTCAGATAGCCTGCATAAAGCGAGGCGAGGACGCCGACCGTTATCAGCGCCTGCGCCAGACAATTCGCAAGCAGGACGCCCCAGCCAACCCCGCGCGATCTGGCGAGCGCCCGCAACTGGTCGATTTTGGGCAATGCCACCGCATCGCGCATGGTACGCAGGCCACCCGGTGATGCACTGCGCAGCAGTAGACGCGTCGTCGAGCGGTGTTCCTGGAAATAGACGATCGCCCGCGAGAACAGGCGCTGGCCGGTAGGCACGAGCAGGATGCCAATGAAGACCGCGAACGACGCTGACAACAGCACCAGGCGGAAGTCGGTCAGCAAAGCATCGTCACCGCCGCTCGCAAGCCTGGTTTCGATCCGCTTGGCGAGGAATGGTCCCAGGAAGCTGTTCGATGTCCGCGAAACCAGGACCAGTATGTTAAACAGGGCAAAGCTCATGGCGATGCGCCGGGTGCGTACGCCTGCGATCCGCGCCGCGTAGGCCAGCGTGCCGATGAGATTGATGGCGGCGGTAAGCAGGCAGATGACCAGCAATTGGGTGTCCATGCCGACGCCCTATTCGCTGCGCGCGATCAGCGCCAGTGAGACTCAGATGCGCCGCAAATAAATGTCTACGCATCCTGTCGAGGTTCCTGCTCGATTCGTCGCAGGACTATTGTCTATCGGATTAGTTGATATGATGACTAACCACTTCGGGACATATTCCGGGTCAACTGGCCAGCCATCCATTCGGAGGTTAGACATGACCAATTCTGACGATATGCAGGCGCTGGAAAGTATCGCCTGCCATGCAACCATAAACCGTGAATTTCAGCCGGTCGGCACGGCGAATGAAGTTTCGCTTGCAGGCGGCACAGAACAAATTTTATGTCTATTAGATTAATTGAGTTTAAGTGTTGGGAACCACGAGGGAGACAACCGAGATGAAGCGCCGTCTGTTCCTAGGCATTTCCGCTGCCGCCGCGCTTGCCGCCACGCTGTCCGCCTGCTCGGGCGGCAAGCCCGCAGGCGACGGCAAGTCGGTCGAGTTGACCAACGTATCCTATGACCCCACGCGGGAACTCTATCAGGCGATCAACCCCGCCTTCGCCGCCGCGTGGAAGGCGAAAACCGGGCAGGACGTGACCTTCCGGATGAGCCACGGTGGCTCGGGCAAACAGAGCCGTGCGATCATCGACGGGCTGGAAGCTGACGTTGCCACGCTGGCGCTGGCCTATGATATCGATGTCATCTCGTCCAAAGGCAAGCTCTTGCCTGCCGACTGGCAGAACGCGCTACCCGACAACAGCGCGCCCTATACCTCGACCATCGTCTTCCTCGTCCGCAAGGGCAATCCCAGGGGCATCAGGGACTGGGGTGACCTCATCAAGCCAGGCGTCTCAGTGATCACGCCGAACCCCAAGACCAGCGGCGGTGCGCGCTGGAACTTCCTCGCTGCCTGGGCCTATGGCCGCAGGGCGGGCGGATCGGAAGCAGCGGCGCAGGATTACGTCTCGAAGCTATTCGCGCAGGTGCCGGTGCTGGACAGCGGCGCGCGCGGTTCGACCACCACCTTTGTCGAACGCGGCATCGGCGATGTGTTGCTTGCGTGGGAAAATGAGGCCTTCCTCGCCGAGAAAAAACTCGGCGCGGGCAAGTTCGAGATTGTCGTGCCGTCAATCTCGATCCTGGCTGAACCGCCAGTGGCAGTAGTCGCCGTGAACGCAAAGAAGCATGGCACGAGCGAGGTGGCCAGGGCCTACCTGGAATTCCTCTACACGCCCGAAGCGCAAACGGCGATTGCCCGCAATTTCTACCGGCCGCGTGACCCAGCGATTGCAGCGCAGTTCAAAGACCAGTTCCCGCAGATCAACCTTGTCACCATCGACAAGGATTTCGGCGGCTGGGGCAGTGCGCAGAAGACCTACTTCGACGACGGCGGTGCGTTCGATCGCATCTATACTAAGAAGTAAGCTTTCTTCTCCTCACATTCGAGCAGGCCACTGCAGATGTCGCTTACTTCATCACGAAAGTTTGATTGGCGTCAACCATCTGTCTTGCCGGGCTTCGGGCTGACCTTTGGCTTCAGTCTCGCTTGGCTGACCCTGATCGTCCTCATCCCACTGGCGACGATTTTCCTCAGATCGGCGGGAATGGGCTGGAGCGATTTCGTGTCCGTCGGTTTTTCACCCCGCGCGCTGGCCGCCTATCGGCTGAGTTTCGGCACCGCAGCGGCTGCGGGATTGGTCAATGCTTTCTTCGGCCTGCTCGTCGCCTGGGTTCTGGTGCGCTATTCCTTTCCGGGCAAGAGGGTAATCAGTGCGCTGGTTGATCTTCCGTTCGCCTTGCCGACAGCAGTTGCCGGCATCGCCCTGACCGCGCTGTATGCACCCAATGGCTGGATTGGACAGTATCTCGATCCGCTTGGCATCAAGGTCGCTTTCACCCCGATAGGCATTATCATCGCGCTGGTATTCATCGGCCTGCCTTTTGTGGTTCGCTCGGTCGAGCCGGTGCTGGCCGACCTCGGTAGAGAAGTCGAGGAAGCCGCCGCGACACTGGGCGCGAGCCGGCTGCAAACCTTCAACCGGGTGATCTTTCCAGCCATTGCCCCGGCCCTGTTGACCGGGTTCGCCCTCGCCTTCGCGCGCGGAGTGGGAGAGTACGGCTCGGTGATCTTTATTTCGGGCAACATGCCTGGCAAGACCGAGATCGCGCCGCTGCTGATCGTCACCCAGCTGGAACAATATGCCTATGACGGTGCCACCGCGATCGCGACAGTGATGATGCTCGCCTCCTTCGCCATCCTGCTGCTGATCAACTGGATACAGGCCGTCGCACGGGGGAGGGCTGGGGCATGAGGGCCGTGCGTTCCACCACCGAGGGAAAGCTGGCACAGGCCCTGCTGATTGCCGCCGCACTGACCTTCCTTGGCTTTTTCCTGCTGCTGCCACTGGTTGCGGTGTTTTTCGAAGCGTTCAAGCAGGGCTTCGATACATTCGCCGAGGCTGTGGTCAATCCCGATGCCTGGTCGGCGATCAAGCTGACGCTGATCATCGCCGCGATCAGTGTGCCGCTGAATGTGGTATTCGGGCTAGCCGCAAGCTGGGCGATCACCAAGTTCAGCTTTCCCGGCAAGAGCCTGCTGATCACGCTGATCGACCTGCCGTTCTCGGTCTCGCCGGTCGTCTCGGGCCTGATCTTCGTACTATTGTTCGGGGCGCATGGCCTCATCGGTCGGTGGTTGGTGGAGCATGATCTCAGGATCATCTTCGCTGTTCCGGGGATCGTACTGGCGACCGTGTTCATCACCTTCCCCTTCGTCGCGCGGGAACTGATCCCGCTGATGATGGAGCAGGGCAAGGATGATGAGGAAGCGGCGATCTCGCTGGGCGCGAACGGCTGGCAGACGTTCTGGCATGTCACCCTGCCCAACATTCGCTGGGCTCTGCTATATGGTGTGCTGCTGTGCAACGCGCGGGCCATGGGCGAGTTTGGCGCGGTCTCGGTCGTATCTGGACATATACGCGGGCTGACCAACACAATGCCGCTGCATGTCGAGATTCTCTATAATGAATATGACTTTGTCGGAGCTTTCGCCGTGGCCTCGCTGCTGGCGCTGCTCGCTCTCGTCACGCTGGTGGCCAAGAGCGTGCTGGAATGGCGCTTCGATCTGCATCACGGGGGGACAGCACATTGATCCGTGTCCAGAACATTACCAAGCGCTTCGGAGATTTCCCCGCGCTTCACGGCATCGACCTTGAAATCCAATCGGGTGAATTCATTGCCCTGCTCGGCCCATCCGGATCGGGCAAGACCACTCTGTTGCGCATCATCGCTGGTCTCGAATTCCAGGACAGCGGCCAGGTGTTCTTCGATGGCGAAGACGTCTCCAGCCGCAGTGTCGGGGATCGCGGCGTCGGCTTCGTGTTTCAGCACTATGCGCTGTTCCGCCACATGTCCGTGGCCGAGAACGTCGCGTTCGGGCTCAACGTGCGCAAGGCTAAGACCCGTCCTGCCAAGGCCGCGATCAAGGCAAGGGCAGAAGAACTGCTGCGCCTCGTCCAGCTCGATGGGTTGGGTGGCCGCTTCCCCGGCCAGCTTTCCGGCGGCCAGCGCCAGCGGGTGGCGCTGGCCCGCGCCCTGGCAATCGAACCGAAGCTGCTGCTGCTCGACGAACCGTTCGGCGCGCTCGATGCCAAGGTGCGCAAGGATCTGCGCCGCTGGCTGCGCGACCTGCACAAGCAGATGGGTCTGACCTCGGTCTTCGTGACACATGATCAGGAAGAAGCTCTCGAACTCGCTGACCGGGTCGTCGTCATGGATCACGGCGCGATCGAGCAGGTGGGCACGCCCGAGCAGGTCTATATGGAACCGGCAACGCCCTTCGTCTCCCACTTCGTTGGCGAAACCAACCGCTTGGCCGGCGGTCTGCACGTCCGTCCGCACGACATCGAAATTGTCGAAGAAGGCGGCGAAGCCGTGCTGATTGACAACGTGTTTCGCAAGGGCGGAGCCTGGCGTGTCGAAGGCACGCTTGGCGAAAGTGAACATGTTATCGAGATCGACCTCGATGCCAGCCATCCCGCGCCTGCGCTCGGCCAGACAATCCATATCCGCCCGCGGCGGTCCAAGACCTTCACCACCAATGGAGCCCAGCCATGACCAGACGTTGACACGCGTTCGGTAAGCAGCCTTCCAACCATCCGGAAAGCTGCGTGAAGCGAAAGTACAGTCACTCGGCGTGGCGGGCTTCGCAGTATGAATTGCATTATGCCAATCATCCGCACAAGATGGTGCCGGCGGGATAGCGTCAAAGCGACGCTTTGCAATCCGGTCGCGTCTCCGAATGGCCAAAAAATCATAAGGTGTCGGAGCTACGCTAAGCAAATGGGGAGGCTGAATGTTGAACCGTATTCTGGTTTCTGGTCTGTCAGTTTTGCTGGCAAGTCTCACAACCTCGTCGTGCGAGAATGGCCACGCAAGTGAAAGCGTTGGCGCAAACTGGTCAATTTACGGCCTGCAAAACAACGAGCAGCGTTTCAGTCCGCTCAAGCAGATCAACGCCGAGACGATCAGCAAGCTGGATTTGGCTTGGAGCATGGATTTGCCGGCGCAGGCCCGGTCCATGCAGGGAACGCCCCTCGCCATAGACGGCAAGGTGTATTTTTCGACGTCCCTGTCGAAGGTGTATGCCGTAGACGCCAAAACGGGGGCACTTCTGTGGGAATACGACCCCGAAGTCGGTCAGGCACGCCCGCGGGTTTTGAGGACCACCCATCAGGCGAGTCGCGGAATCGGCTATTTTGAGGGTTCCATCATCCTCGCGACCCTCGACGGCAGGCTGGTTTCCCTCGATGCCGGCAACGGCAAGCCGAAGTGGGTGACCAACACGATCGAGGACAAGGACGGACGCGCCGTGATCACCGGCGCGCCCCGTGTGTTCAACGGCAAGGTGATCGTTGGCAATTCGGGCGCCGACTTTGGTACGCGCGGATATGTCTCCACCTATGATGCGCGAACCGGAAAATTCCTTTGGCGCTTTTACACGGTCCCCGGAAACCCGGCGAATGGCTTCGAGGACGAAACCCAGGCGATGGCCGCCAAGACTTGGACCGGCAAATGGTGGCGTTGGGGTGGGGGCGGAACCGTCTGGAACGGCATCACCTACGACGAAACGCTGAACCGCATCTACATCGGGACCGGCAACTCGTCGAACTACAACCCGGCCCAGCGCTCCCCGGGTGGTGGCGACAACCTGTTCCTGGCGTCGATCGTGGCGGTGGATGCCGATACCGGGAAATACATCTGGCATTATCAACAGAATCCGCGCGAAGCTTGGGATTACAAGGCGACGAATGAGATCGTCCTGGCCGACCTGCAAATTGGCTGCGAACGCCGCCCTGTCCTGATGCAGGCCTCGATGAACGGCTTTTTCTACGTTCTTGACCGCCGCGATGGAAAGCTGATTTCGGCCGAGAAGTTTGGCAAGGCAACTTGGGCGGATCGGATCGACCTGAAGACCGGCCGCCCTGTTGAAGTTGCGAACGTGCGGTATGAAAAGGGGCCCATTTCCCTCTACCCGTCGACACTCGGCGTCCACAACTGGCAGGCGATGTCATTTAACCCGGAACTCGGGCTGGCCTTCATCCCCACGCTTCAGCAGCCCGCCGAGTACTGGACGACCCCGGACATGGCGAAGGAAGCCGAGCAGTTCGTTCTGGGCGCGAGGCATTACGAGTTCGGGCTTGGGGCTCGATTCAAGCTCGTGAAGCTCGACCCGGAAGACGGCACCGGCGCGCTGGTCGCATGGGATCCAGTAACGCAGAAGCCGCGCTGGACTGTGAAGCATAAAACCGGCTGGAACGGCGGGACGCTGGCCACTGCCGCCAACATTGTCTTTCAGGGCACCGCCGACGGCTGGCTGCGTGCTTACGACGCCCGCGATGGGCGAGAACTGTGGAAGTTCAATGCCAGGAATGGCATCCTTGCGCCGCCGATCACTTACCTTGTGGGCAGGGAACAGTATATCACGCTGTTGGTGGGCTATGGTGCAGCGGCGCCGGAGGATCCGGGCTGGCGGTTCGGCAAACATCTTCCCCGCGTGATGACCTTCAAGCTGGGCGGAACAGCCAAACTGCCATCAACGCCTCCTCCGCAGTTCGACGTTGAAGCCATTGATGATCCGAAATTCGTTATCGACGCGGCGGCGGCCCTGCGCGGGCGCGACCTGTGGCTGCGCAACTGCACGGTCTGTCATATGCTGGGCGGCGCGAATGCCAACTGGCCCGACCTGCGCGCTTCGGAGATGGCGACCGATTACGATACCCTGCGCGAAATCGTTCAGAAGGGTTCGCTGTCCTCGCTGGGCATGCCGATGTTCGATGATTTGACTGACGAACAGGTCCGCGACATCTACATGTCGATACGCCAATACGCGCGTAGGGCGAAAACAGGAGGTCCGGCAGCGAAAGAAGAGCAGAGGCTTTTTTAACCGCCGATGTATGTCGGTTTTCCGCTGTTGGGCTGATACAAGTTTTCCGGACTACAGCGCCTTGGCCATGTTGAGATGGGCGGTCACGGTGGGCACGAGACCCGTGGCGAACGCCTTCAAGGATGGCACGTCGCCGGTGGCCGAATACGCCTTGAGCACATCGAGGGTCGCTTGATGAGCCTCGCTCTGGGCTTTGGCGTAGGTACGATCGAATTCAGCGCCCGACGTTGCGGCAAGCGCGTCCACTTGCTTCTGCTGCGTGGCTGACAGCAGCGCAACCGGCAAAATCGCCGGCGATGCGGCTGCAGCGGCGCTTTGGAGCTTGGCTGTCGAACCAGTATGCGCCTTGATCATCTGTGCGGCAAAAGCCTTCACCTTGCCCGATTGCGCTTTCGTCGCGGCGAGTTTTGACGTCTCGATCTCAAAAGTGTCACTTGCAGCGGCGGCGTTGGCGAACATCTGGCCAGGGCTGGCGGCGGGTGTGAGCCCCAGGTCGTCCGATGCTGCCACGGATGGCGAGGCGTCGCCGGCGGGTTCTGCCTTCTTGCCACAAGCGGTTAGACTTAGTGCGGCAAGCGAAACTGCGAACAAGACTGGGTGCTTCATGACAAGGCTCCTCCGACGGGAACAGGTTCCGCATGCCTAACTGTCGAAAGCGGTCGTCGTTCCCGGTGACCAATCGTTTGCTCATGCGTTGTCGATGCAGAGGCATAGGCGGCCAGGCGGTCGCAGTCCTGGTAGGAGCGCGATATGAGTATCTTCGGCAATATCCTGAACAAGATCTTCCATCACGACCGCGCCAAGGTTGCGCCCCAGCCGACGATTACGGGATCCGCAGGCACCGCTCCCGCTCAGCCCATTCCCGCGTCGCCAGCACCGGCACCGGCTTCGATCACTCAACCTGCCGCCGTGGATGTTGGCGCGGTGCTGGAGGCGATGGCCGAGATGAAAGGTGATAATGGTGGCAACTACCGGAGTTCGATCGTCGATCTGCTGAAAATGCTTGACCTTGAGTCGAACTTGTCAGCCCGGAAGGAACTGGCCCTTGAGCTCGGGGTGCATGCAGGCGCGGATGGGTCGGCCGAGCAAAATATGGCGCTCCATCGCGCCGTGATGGACAAGCTCGCCGCCAATGGCGGCGTGGTGCCGGACAATTTGCGCCAGTGAGCCAGCTTCGATGCTGAGTTAATACGCGATGGGTCGGCGGGTAGCAGCGGCTTCCGGCTGCAGCACTATGTCCTTCGGATGCGCGAACTGGTAATCAAGCCTGGTCTCGATCGAAAGCTTTATAGTGCAGCGCCTTGCCGCTGGGGTTAGCCTCGCCGCAGCCGGTGGTTGAGCGCATAGACCGCCATTGCCCAGGCCGAGCCGACGCACCAGCCGGCGATGACGTCGGAGGGCCAATGGACCCCGAGAAACACCCGGCTGCAGCCGATCAGCACCACCAGCAGCGTGGCGACCGCCATCAGAAACACGCGCACCGCCCGGAGCGGCTGGGTCTCGGCCAGCATGATTGCCAGCGTGAGATAAGCCGCCGCTGCGCTCGTCGCGTGGCCGCTGGGGAAGCTGGCGTTGAAGGTTTCGGCGAGATGCGGCACCAGCACGGGCCGGGCGCGATGGAACAGCGATTTCAGCCACAAGTTGAGCAGCGAGCTGCCGGCAAAGGAAACGACCAGCCACGCCGCCTCGCGGCCCCGCCCCCGCATCACCAGGAAAATCGTCCCGGCGAGCCCGATCAGCCACAACAGGGTGAAGCCGCCCAGCGCACTGATATCGATCGCGCCTTGCAGCAACCACGGCGGGCCGACCGGCAATGCGGGATTATCCGCCCGCCGCAGCGCCATGAGGATTGCGGCGTCGAAGCCGAAGCTCTCCCCCTCCAGCAATTCGCTGGCCAGATAGGCCGCTAGCCACAGCGCCGAGAGAGCGAACAAGCCGATCACCGGCCACAGATTGCGCGCGGCCGCCTTGGTGGCCTGGACGGCCGGAGTGGGGGTATGGCCGTTCACCATCGGACAACGCGGCGTGTAACCGAAAGTTGTCGCTCGGCAAACACGCTTTCCTGCAGGCCCTTATATGCGGCTTGACCTCCGGCCTTTTCCCAAGCCCGAGACCCAAGGCTGATCGAGAGAGTCACCGCCCGCCTCGCGCATTTTGATATGGCGGCTTGGCGGCGCATGGCTTGTTACCCGAATCGACGAAAGACAGTGGCGGGCGCTTCCGCGTGAGCTAACTTTAGCGCCGGTTGCCAGCACCGCTCCCCCTTGAGCACGGTCCCCTTCCCGTGCCGGCGGGATTTAAGCTGCTTCTTCGGTCTTGTCGCCCTTGAGCACGCGGATCGGTTCCTTGCGGCCTTCGACGACATCGCCATCGACCACGATCTCGGCGATGCCATCCTCGGTCGGCAGATCGAACATGGTATCGAGCAGAATGCCCTCGACGATCGAACGCAGCCCGCGCGCGCCGGTCTTGCGGTCGATGGCTTTCCGGGCGATGGTTTCCAGCGCATCCGCAGTGAAGGTCAGCGCCACATCCTCAAGGTCGAAAAGCTTCTGGAACTGCTTGACCAGCGCATTCTTCGGTTGGCTCAGGATCTTGACCAGCGCTTCGATATCGAGGTCTTCCAGCGTCGCGATCACCGGCAAACGACCGACGAATTCGGGGATCAGGCCGAATTTGAGCAGGTCTTCCGGCTCGGCCTTTTGCAGCAGTTCGCCCACCCGGCGCTTGTCGGGATCGGCGACATGCGCGCCGAAGCCGATCGAGCGCTTCTGCAGGCGGTCGGCGATGATCTTTTCGAGGCCGGAAAAAGCCCCGCCGCAGATGAACAGGATGTTGGTGGTGTCGACCTGGAGGAATTCCTGCTGCGGATGTTTGCGCCCGCCCTGCGGGGGAACCGAGGCGGTAGTGCCTTCCATCAGCTTGAGCAGCGCCTGCTGCACGCCTTCGCCCGACACATCGCGGGTGATCGAGGGATTTTCCGCCTTGCGGCTGATCTTGTCGATCTCGTCGATATAGACGATGCCGTGCTGCGCCTTCTCGACATTGTAATCCGACGACTGCAGCAGTTTGAGGATGATGTTTTCCACATCCTCGCCGACATAGCCGGCCTCGGTCAGCGTTGTCGCGTCGGCCATGGTGAAGGGCACATCGAACGTCTTGGCCAGCGTCTGCGCGAGCAGGGTCTTGCCCGAGCCGGTCGGGCCGACCAGTAGTATGTTCGACTTCGACAGCTCGACCTCGCCGCCCTTGCCGCTGTGCTTCAGACGTTTGTAGTGGTTGTGCACCGCCACCGAAAGCACCCGCTTGGCGCGGTCCTGGCCGATGACATAATCGTTGAGAGTCGCGAAAATGTCACGCGGGCTTGGTACGCCGCCGTCCTTCTTGCCGGCGATGCCGGCCTTGGTTTCCTCGCGGATGATGTCGTTGCACAGCTCGACACATTCATCGCAGATGAACACGGTGGGGCCGGCGATGAGCTTGCGCACCTCGTGCTGCGACTTCCCGCAGAAGCTGCAGTAGAGGGTGCTCTTGGCGTCTGAACCGCTCAGTTTCGTCATGCTTTATCCTATGTGCCCTCGCGGGGACCGACTCGCCAAGCTTAGCCTTGCGAGCGCATTTATCAATCCTGCCTATAACTAGCGAAGCTTGCGAGGGGCTGAAGTGCCAAGGTTAAGGTTTCCCGCCCGGTCATCATTAAGGCGACCGGCCTAATCCTTTGCCGTGCCCTCGCCCACCTTGTCCGATTCGGGGCGGCTTTCAAATACTTTGTCGACGATGCCGAATTTCAACGCTTCGCCCGCCTCAAGGAAGGTGTCGCGGTCCATCGACTTCTCGATGTGGGTAAGGCTCTGGCCGGTGTATTTTACGAAAAGATCGTTCATCCGGGCGCGAATGCGCAATATCTCACGCGCCTGAATTTCAATGTCGGATGCCATGCCGCGCGCGCCGCCGGAAGGCTGGTGGACCATGATTCGCGCATTCGGCAGAGCGATGCGCATGCCGGGCTCGCCCGCGGCGAGCAGAAAGCTGCCCATCGACGCGGCCTGGCCGATGCAGACGGTCGAGACGCGCGGACGGATATATTGCATGGTGTCATGGATCGCCATGCCGGCCGTCACCACCCCGCCCGGCGAGTTGATGTACATCGAGATGTCCTTCGACGGGTTCTCGGATTCGAGGAACAGCAGCTGGGCGACGATCAAAGAAGCCATATAATCTTCGACCTCGCCGGTGATGAAGACGATACGCTCGCGCAGCAAGCGGGAAAATATGTCGAAGCTGCGCTCGCCGCGGCTGGTCTGTTCGACGACCATCGGCACCAGCCCGCCGGTGACGGGGTCGTGCGAAAACTTGCCTTGGGCACTGTTGTGGCCGAACAGATCGATCATGGGAATCCTCTTGCGATGGTCCGCCTATGTCGCGTGCGGCGGAGCGATGTTCAAGGGCGTTTACCTTTGCGGCCCCGGGGTTGTCCCCGGCAGCGCTCGAATGCGCGCCGGGCGCACCGCCTTCAACCTCTGATCGCGACCTGCTTCAGCCCTTGACGGCGGGTTTCCTTGCAGCGGGCTTCTTCGCCGACTTGACCTCGACCGGAGCGGGCTCGGCCTCGGCCGCTTTGGCGGCGGGCTTGACCGCTGCGGGCTTTTTCACAGCCAATTTTTTCGCCGGCTTGGCGTCGTGGCCGTCCCCATGGTCATGCCCGCAATCAGGGCCGTGCACATGGCCGCCGCCAACGCTGACGCCTTCCTCGGACTCGATTGCCTCTTGCAACGCCTCGCGGGTCACCTCACGCTCGGTGACTTGGGCCTTGCCGAACAGGAAATCGACGACCTTGTCTTCATACAGCGGCGCGCGCAGCTGGGCGGCGGCCATGGGATCGGACTGGATATATTCGGCGAAGCGCTGCCGGTCCTCGGGGCGGTATTGCTGCGATGCCTGGGTGACCAGCATCGACATTTCCTGACCGCTCACTTCGACCGCATTAGCCTGGCCGATTTCCGACAGCAGCAGGCCCAGCCGCACCCGGCGCACGGCGATGCCGTGGTAATCGTCCTTCTCCGCCTCTATCTCCTTCAGCGCGGCCTCGGGATCTTCCTCGCGGCTCGCCTCATTCTCGAGCTGAGCCCAGATCTGCTGGAACTCCGCCTCGACCATCGAGGGCGGCACGTCGAAGTCATGCCCGGCGGCGAGCTGATCGAGCAGCGCCCGCTTCATCTGCGTGCGGGTGAGGCCGGCAAGCTCTTGTTCCAGCTGACCGCGCATCAGACCCCGCAGCTGCTCAAGATTCTGCAGACCGAGGTTCTTGGCGAAATCCTCGTCGATCACCGTCTCCCCCGCCTGTTTCACGGTATGGACCGTGACGTCGAAGGTGGCGACCTGGCCCTTGAGCGGCTTGGCCGGATAATCTTCGGGAAAGGTAACGGTGAGCTGGCGCTCCTCGCCCGCCTTGACGCCGACCAGCTGGTCTTCGAAACCCGGGATCAATCGCCCCGCACCGAGCTCGATCGCCTGATCCTTGGCCGACCCGCCCTCGAACGGCTCACCCTTTAATTTGCCGACAAAATCGCAGACCACCTGGTCGCCGTTCTCGGCCTTCTTGCCCTTCTTGGCGTCCGTGAAGCTCTTCTGTCCGGCG
>JANLQW010000162.1:0-2521 GCA_031368085.1 Novosphingobium sp.
CGGGATACCGATCAGCTGCTCACGTTCAGCCTCGGTCAGAAGTTCATGCTTGCGCTTTGCCATGCTCCGATCCCGTCCACAAAATGCCTGTCGAGCCTATGGACAGTAGCGAGTAAAGAGACATAGTCTGTGGATGGGTTCAGGAGGCCGAAATGACATCAGTCGTACCCGTCCACGGAACGGCCGTTTGCGGGACGGAACAATTTTGAAGCAGGGCTGGCTTGGATGAATTTATGGACAATTTATCCATTGTGCCATATATGCCAGTCATGACACGAGTTCGGGATCGCCAGACATGCAAGAAATGATCGATGTCCGCATTGCCACTAATGGCCGCATGGTACTCCCTCGCTCCGTGCGCAATGTCCTCGGCGTAACCGGTGCAGGTGTTGTGGTTTTATCGGTTGACGGCGATGAGGTGAAACTGAGCTCGATGCGCCAAAGTATCAACCGGGCGCAGGCGCTCTACCGCGCGAATGTAACCAACGATCAATCGAGCGACGACTTTCTCGAAGAGCGGCGGATCGAGGCAGAGCAGGATCAAGCCGCCGACGAGCAAAACTGAGATGGCGCGTGTTGTCTATGATGCCTCAGCCGTTCTCACCCTCTTGCGTGACGAGGCGGGAGCTGACGTCATTGCCGAATATGCGGGCGACGCCCTGATTTCGGCGGTCAATCTACAAGAAGTGATCAAAGCCCTGTTGGTGCGCGGATTTATGATCGATGTGGCTCGCGCAATGATCGATGCGCTTCACCTCGAAATCCGCCCGCATACTGCAGACGACGCCTATGCCGCGGCCGAACTCTATGAGGCGACCAAAGAACATGGTCGCGGGCTTGGTGACAGAACCTGCATGGCGCTGGCGATCGCCGAAGGCCTTCCTGCGCTCACCACTGATCAGGCTTGGGCGAAGCTCACCGTTCCCGGGCTGACAGTGATGATGGCTCGGTGACAGAAGCGCGATGACTGACATTCTCGGCTACGCGCGTGTCAGCACTGGCGATCAGGATGTGGCGGGTCAGACAATGCGCCTCACCGACGCCGGCGCGATCCGTGTCTTCACCGACGTTATGTCAGGCAAGAGCATGGACAGGCCCGGTTTGATCGACCTGCTCGCTTTCGCCCGCGCCGGCGATACCCTCGCTGTCGTCAGGCTCGACCGACTGGGACGTTCTCTGGCTGAGCTGCTTGCCACAGTCACGATGCTGCGCGAGCGCAAGATCGCGCTTCTCAGCCTAGAGGAGAAGATCGACACCTCGTCCGCCGCTGGCGAGCTCATTTTTCACGTGTTTGGCGCGATCGCTCATTTTGAGCGGCGGCTGATCTCCGAGCGCACCAAAGACGGCATTGCCGCTGCGCGTGCGAAGGGGAAGAAACCGGGCCGCCAACCACTCGATATGTCGAAGCTCGAAGCTGCATTGA
Organism: Novosphingobium sp.; assembly: GCA_031368085.1. Taxonomy (GTDB): domain Bacteria; phylum Pseudomonadota; class Alphaproteobacteria; order Sphingomonadales; family Sphingomonadaceae; genus Novosphingobium. The sequence goes on from JANLQW010000162.1 coordinate 1,424, forward strand.
CGCTGATCGAGGCAAAGATCTCGCCCACCGAAGCAGCCAAGCAGCTTGGGCTTGGACGCTCCACAATTTACCGTGAGATGCGCCGCTTGGGCATCAATCGGCCCGCATAGAGCAGGTGTTCGTTATTCGTTCTACCTTAGCGTTGTTTACGGAACAATGGTTGCGGTGACCTCTACCAGTCCATGCCATGCTTCACTCCATCTCTTCGCAAAGACGGCTGAATCACAAATGGCTGGTATTGTTCAATAACTTTCGGATCGGGCTCTAAGTCTGATATTTCACGGAACCCCTGGATTTTTTGCCCCGAGCGGCCTTCAGCGAAGGCTCGGCGGCGGCACGCGCTGTTTCCAGCAGACCCGATCCGGAGTCGAGCTCGCGCTTGAGGCTGGTAATCTCGGCGTCGAGCAGCGACATCTGGCTGGCCTTCTCGGCCTCCAGTGCCGCGATCCGGGCGGTGATCCGCGCGACACGGGCATCGCTCAACGCCTGTGGCTGGGCCAGCACCGTGGCGGGATCGCCGCCGTCCTTCAACATCGCCGTGGCGTTGGCGAGAATGCTGTCCTGGAGCTTGAGAAGCCGGGCGATATCCATTTGCGTTCCTTAGAGTGTGATAATCATTGGCGATCGGGTCGTCGGTAAATCTTGCCAATACAAAGGGTTTTGGAGCATGATGCGATGCTGTCTCATCGCATTATGCTTTAGGCGATGAGGTTGAAATTCTGTTCGGGAGCCGGAAATCCCGCCGCCGGACTGCGGTCCCAGCCCTGCTCATGCGAGACGTTGCCGATGAACGGCCCGGGCATGTCGTGCAGATGCCACGACCGATATTGCGGCGTCGTCGCCTTGACGTGATTCGCCGACACCGAACACTGGCGGCCAACCAGCGAGACGGTCGCAAACCTGAAACTATCGTCGAACGCCGGGCTGATGTGGTTGCAATAATTGCCGCAGAACAGCACGCGTTCGAAGCGCAGCCGGACCAAATCGCTGACGATCTGCTCGCGCAGCTCGACCAGTGCGCCGGCTCCTGTGCCAACGAACTTGTTGTCGCTGACCTGGACCGCGAACCCGGCGACAAGGCCGGGGCCGGCCGGGCCG
>JANLQW010000252.1:0-6513 GCA_031368085.1 Novosphingobium sp.
CAGCCCCGCCGCCATCGCCTCCACCAGCGAGATCGGAAACTGCTCGCTGTCCGACGACAGCGCGAACAGATCGAACAGACCAATGGCCTTGGCCGGCTCGGCGGCAAAGCCCGGCAGATGAACGCGGTGGGCAATTTCCAGCCGCATCGCTTCGGCGCGGATCGCCTCGCGCTCCGGCCCTTCGCCCAGGATCACCAGCTGCCATGGTTCGGGCAGGCCGGCGAAGGCGCGCACGAGGCGCGGCAGGTTCTTGACCGGGCGAAGCCCGGCCAGGGTGCCAAGCCACAACTCGCCCGGCCGCTTGATCAGCCGGGGGAGCGCGTCGCGCCTGGCCTTGCGGCCATAGGCGGCGGTGTCGATCCCGTTGGCGATCCGCTTCACCCGCCAGCGCGGCTGGTGCCAGACCGTCAGGGCAATCCCCTCCAGCCGCTGCGACGGCACCACCAAAGCGGCGGCGCGGCCGAGGGCAATCCGCCGGTACCAGTTGCGTCCGGGCTTCAGGCGCACCGCTTCGTCCTCATTGAACCCGTCCTCATGGTGGACGAGCGGCGGCAGGCCCAGCGATTGGCCGAACAGAGTATGCGCCATCACCGAATCCATTGCCCCCCAATTATAGGTGAGGACAAGGTCGTAGCCCTTGAGTGCCCGCGCCAGACGTTGCAATCGGCCCGGCAGCGGCGAGCCGGCCAGCGGCGGGAAGTCGGCCGGGTAATCGACCCGGATGCCCAGATCGATCGCCGCCGCCGCGCTCAGCGCAGCGGGCTCGGCAGAGACAATGGTGTGCTCGAAGCCGCGGCCGAAGGCGTTGATCAGCTTGGCCGACCGCAGCTCCTTGCCGCCGGGCTGGAAGCTCGAATGTAGGTGCAGAAAGCGCAATGGGCGCGTTCCGGGATCAGGCGACGCGGGCAAGCAGGCGCTCGATCGCCGCAACGGCCTCTGGCTCGTCAAGCGTCGGCGCGTGCCCGACCCGCCCGATCGTGACAGTCTCCGCATTGGGTAGCCGCCTGACCATCTCGTCGAGCGTGGCCTGCGACAAAATATCCGACAGCGCCCCGCGCACGATCAGCACCGGCTTTCCCGCCAGCCCATCGATGCCGGGCCACAGATCGGCCTGGTTGTCGGGGTCCATATTGGCAAACGGCTCGGCGATCTTCATGTCGTAATCGAACACGATGCGGGTGTTGCTGCCCAGCGTCATCAGCCGCTTGGCGACGCGCAGCCAGTCGTCGATCTGGTAATCCGGATAGGCCAGTCCCTGGATTTCCTCAAGCGCGCGGGCGGCGTGCATCCAGGTGGGGAAGCTGCGACCCTGACCGACATAATCCTTGATCCGGGCGAGGCCTGCCGGTTCGATCTGGGGGCCGATGTCATTGAGCACGGCGCCGGCGATGCGCTGGGGCATGATCATGCCCAGTACCATGGTCATCAATCCGCCGAGTGAAGTGCCGATCACCGCAAAGCTCGCGATGCCCTGATCCTCCAGCAGCAACGTGATGTCATCGACATATTGCAGCGGATTGTAGGTAGCTGAATTCTTGGCATAGGCGCTGTCGCCGCGTCCTCGCATGTCCGGGCAGAGCACCCGCCATTCGCCCGCCAGCCGTGCCGCCACGCCCTCAAAGTCGCGGGCGTTGCGCGTCAGACCCGGCAGGCAGATCACCGGAACCCTGTCCTCGCGGCCCGGATAATCCCGGTAATGCAGCTTCAGACCGTCACGGCTCGACCAGAAACGATCGGAAAACTCACTCATGGTTTGGACGCGCCCCCTGCGGTTGCCAGCGCCCGGCTTGCAAGGCGGGCGCCTCACCCCCACTATCGTGCAATGCGCGCCGAACCGCAAGCAGCTCCCTATCGCCCCGACCCCCGCATCGTCGCGCTTGCCGACTGGTTGGCCGATCCCGTGGAGGCGGCGCAGTTTCCGCCTCACGAGTTGCGCTTCCGCAATCACCGCTGGGCGTCGACCGTCGGCCTTGAGCAGCTGACCGACGCGCAGTGGACAGCGCATTTCGGGCGGTTCCAGCCCTTGCCGGACAATCTGCGGGAGCCGCTGGCGCTGCGCTATCACGGCCACCAGTTCCGCAATTATAACCCCGATATTGGCGACGGGCGCGGCTTTCTCTTCGCCCAGATGCGCGATTCCTCCGGTCGGCTGCTGGACCTTGGCCCCAAGGGATCGGGCCGCACGCCGTGGAGCCGCGACGGCGACGGCAAGCTGACGCTGAAGGGCGCGATGCGAGAAATTCTCGCCACAGAAATGCTCGAGGTTCTGGTCGTCAACACCAGCAAGACCTTCTCGGTGATCGAGACCGGCGAGGAATTGTATCGCACTGACGAGCCGTCGCCCACGCGCTCGGCGGTGCTGCTGCGGCTCAGCCACGGGCACATTCGCATTGGCACATTCCAGCGACTGCTCGCCTTCCAGCAGCGCGAACATATGGACGCGCTAATCGCCTATTGCCTCGAAACCTACCCTGGCCCGCCGCCGCCGAAGGATGCACCCGGCCGCGAAGAGCCGGCGGTGATCCTGCTCCATCAGGTGATCGAACGCATGGCCGATCTCGCCGCATCTTATATGGTCGCCGGCTTCGTCCACGGCGTGCTCAATTCGGACAATATGAATATTTCGGGGGAAAGTTTCGATTACGGCCCCTGGCGCTGGCTGCCGAGCTGGGACTCGGGCTTCACTGCCGCCTATTTCGATCATTCGGGCCTTTACGCTTTCGGTCGCCAGCCCGAATCAATCCACTGGAACTGCGGTCAGCTGGCAATCGCCCTGCGGCTGCTTGCCGAGACCGAACCGTTGGTGTTCGCGCTTGAACGCTTCGGCGAGCTTTACCAGGCGGCGATGGTGCGCCGCTTTCTGTGGCGGCTGGGGGTTGTCCCGCGCCGCGCAGACGCCGATTTCGCGCTGGTCGCCGCAGCCGAAAAGCACATGAAATCGGCGCAGGTCGGTCCCGACGGCATGTTCTTCACCAATCGCGGCGGTCGCAATCCGCCCGATGGCGAATTCGGCGAATTGCTCAAATGTTACACGCCTGTCGAGGGTCCGGACCACCCGCTGTGGAGCGAGGCGGCTGCTCCCAGTCTGGTGTTGGGCGAAGTCGAACGGCTCTGGTCGGCGATCGACCGGGACGACAACTGGCAGCCGCTGGCAGAAAAAATCGAAGACATCTCCCGGCTGGGTGCCGCTCTTGGCGAACCGCCAGCCGCGTGCGGACACAGTGGCAGCGAAACAGGGCCAGTTCCGTTACCACAGCACTTCCAATAATGCCCGCTTTGCCGCAAGAGCCGCCGGGCGCGGACAATCAACGATCTGGGACTGAAACCGGCCTGTGAGCGAAGCAGAAATCATTTCTTACGAACCGGCGACCGGTGCAGAGTTATGGCGCGGCAGCATCGGCGATGTCGATGAGGTGGTTGCGCGCGCCCGCCGAGCCTGGCCGGCCTGGGCCGCTCTGCCGCTCTCCACGCGCATGGAACTGCTCCGCCGCTTCGCCAATGAAGTGCGTAAGGACAGCGAAAAGTTTGCCGACACGATCGCCCGCGAAATAGGCAAGCCGCTGTGGGAAGCGCGCAGCGAAGTGGAATCCGTAATCGCAAAGATCGAAGTTTCAATCAGGGCCTTTGCCGAGCGAACCCCGCAGCGCAAGCTCGACAATGCCATGCAGGGAACAATGGCGCTGCGGCACAAGCCGCATGGTGTGTTGGCGGTGCTCGGTCCGTTCAACTTTCCCGCGCATCTGCCAAACGGCCATATCGTGCCGGCGTTGATCGCGGGCAATGCCATAGTCTTCAAGCCCAGCGAAAAAGCGCCAGCGACGGGCCAACTGCTGGTCCAGTGCTATCACCGTGCCGGCATCCCCGCAGCACTGGTGCAGGTGCTGATCGGCGGAGCAGCCGAGGGCCAGGCGCTGGTCGCGCATGACGGGATCGACGGGGTGCTGTTCACCGGCTCAGCCCATGCCGGCATCGCCATCAACCGCAAGCTCGCCAGCCGCCCGGAAAAAATCGTCGCGCTCGAAATGGGCGGCAACAATCCGATCGTGCTGTGGGATACGCCGAAGATTGCCGATGCCGCGCTGCTGGTCGTACAATCGGCCTTCATCACTGCCGGTCAGCGCTGCACAGCGGCGCGAAGGCTCATCGTCAAAGCGTCGATGTACGATGCGATTGTTACCGAAGTTAAGAAATTGGCAGACCGGTTGATCGTCGGCGCACCTTTTGACGAGCCCGCTCCGTTTATGGGACCGGTGATCGATAATGCCGCCGCCGATGGGTTGAGCGAGAGCTTCGTCTATCTGATCAGCCACGGCGGTAAAGCGATCAAGCACCTCGTCCGTTCGCGCGAAGATCTTCCGTTTCTGTCGCCCGCGATCATCGATACCACCGCCATGGCGGAGCGGCCCGATGTCGAACTTTTTGGCCCGATTCTGCAGATCGTCCGGATCGACGACTTCGACGAAGCGATTGCCGAGGCCAACAACACCCGGTTCGGCCTGTCCGCCGCGCTGATCGGCGGCAGCCCGGAGCAGTACAACCACTTCTGGGCACAAATTCGGGCCGGCATCGTCAACTGGAACCGGCCGACCATCGGCGCATCCGCGTCGGCACCATTCGGCGGCATCGGCCTGTCCGGCAACCACCGCCCAACCGCTTATTACGCGCCGGACTACTGCTCCTATCCGGTGGCCTCCAACGAAATGGATCAACCTCGCGCCGTGCCGGGGACGGGTTTTCGTGCGCCCGCCAGCAGACCCGCACAATCCGTTCCGGAAAAATAGCCTGCGGGTGCCCTGACAGGCAGCCACTTGTGCAATCCGGCCTTGAAAGGCCCTGGAATTTTAATGACCGCAAAGCCCCCTGCAGCCGCGTCCGGCGGCCTGGTTTACGCCTTCAGTGCCTATACGATCTGGGGCCTCTTCCCGCTCTATCTGCTGTTCATCCACCAGGTGCCGCCCTTTGCCATCGTCGGCTGGCGTATCGTCTTTACCGCGCCGGTATGCCTCGTCATCTTATTCCTGCTCCGGCAGGGAGGCGAGCTGCGCGCGGCGATTGCCCAGCCCCGGCTGATCGCCATGCTTACGCTCAGCGCTTTGCTTATCGGCGGCAACTGGCTCGTCTATACAGCGGCTATCCAGGCGGGCCACGTCTTCGCCACCAGCCTGGCGTATTACATCAATCCACTGGTTAACGTAATGATCGGTACGCTATTTCTCGGCGAGAAACTGAACCGCAGGCAGTGGTGGGCCGTCGCAATCGCAGTCACTGGCGTAGCCCCGCTCGCGTTCGAGGCCCGCGAGATGCTGGCCATAAGCCTGATCCTCGCCTTCACCTTCGCCGGCTATGGACTGGTGCGCAAATACGCACCGGTTGCGCCGGTGCCAGGCCTGACGATCGAAACTGCGGTTCTGCTGCTGCCCGCGCTGGCAATCCTCGCTTGGCAGGGGCAGGTGCACGGGGCGGCCGGATTCGGGAGCGAACCCGGCATAACCGGTCTGCTTGCCTTGTCCGGCATCCTCACCGCGACGCCGCTGCTCCTGTTCGCCGCCGCCGCCAGACGCATGAGCTTTTCCGCGCTCGGTTTCGTCCAGTTTATCGCCCCGACCATCGCCTTTTTGCTTGCTATGTTCGTCTTCCACGAGCCGTTGGGGCAGGCCCAGCTGCTGTGCTTTTTCGCCATCTGGTGCGCAATCGGCCTGTTCGGCTGGGATTTGTGGCTCACAAGGGGCTTGATTCCCGCTGGATAACGGCCAGGTTCCTTCCATGCCCGCAACCCGCCTGTTCAACCGTGCTGTCTTACGCCTCTCGCCGCAGGACGATGGCGAGGATGTCGTCGGTTTCCTCCAGGGGCTCGTCACCAACGATGTGACCGCTGCGCTGCCGGTCTGGGCCGCGCTGCTGACGCCGCAGGGCAAGGTGCTGTTTGACTTCATCGTCTGGTCGGAAGACCAGAATTTGCTGATCGACTGCGAGGCGGAAGTCGCCGACGCGCTGGCGAAGCGTCTGTCGCTCTACCGCCTGCGCCGCAAGATCGCCATCGTCCGGGACGATTCGCTCGCAGTCCATTGGCGGGCAGAACCGGGCAACGACCCGCGCCTTGCAGCCCTCGGCACGCGCTGGCTGGAGCCCGGCAATCCCGGTGAACTTGGCGCAGATGACGCTTGGCGGGCCCACCGGCTGACGCTCGGCATCACCGAGGGGCGGGCGGAACTCGGCGATGGCGAGCTGCTATGGCTGGAATGCAATGCCGCCGAACTGAATGGCGTCAGCTTCAGCAAGGGCTGCTACATCGGCCAGGAAAATACGGCCCGGATGAACTGGCGGCAGAAGGTCAACCGGCGGCTGGTGGTGGTCCCGCTCGATCACTCCGACCCGGCGAAGCGGCGCTGCGCCTATGCTGAGCTAGGGCGGGCAGTAGATCATTTGCGGCTCGAATCTATCGATCCAAGGCTGATGCCGGAATGGCTGGTGCTTCGGCAAGATTGATGCCTTTCCCGGATTGACCGAGCCAAA
>JANLQW010000273.1:0-14141 GCA_031368085.1 Novosphingobium sp.
GATTACCTCGGCTTTGACGAACTGTGGTACGGCGAACACCATTCCGCTGGCTGGGAACTTATCGCCAGTCCGGAATTGATGATTGCCGCAGCAGCGCAGCGCACCCACCGGATCAGACTTGGCTCGGCTGTCTCGTCGGTGCCGTACCATCATCCGCTGATGACAGCAGAGCGCTTTAGCCAACTCGACCATATGACCCGAGGCCGGGTGATGCTTGGCATGGGTCCAGGCTCGCTCGCATCCGATGCCAAAATGATGGGCATCGCCGTCGCCAAGCAGCGCGACATGATGGATGAGGCAATCGACGTGATCGTTCGCCTGATGCGCGGTGAGACCGTTTCAGCCAAGACCGAATGGTTCACGCTCGACAATGCGCGAATCCACATGACGCCGTACACCCGTCCCTGCATCGAGATGATCTCCGCCAGCACGGTATCGCCGACCGGGTCACGAGCGGCCGGCCGGAATGGCATCGGCATGCTGTCTTTTGGCGCCACATCTGGCGGCGCGTTTGACGCGTTGTCTTCGAACTGGGCCATTGCCGAAGACGTAGCCAAGGCAAATGGCAAGACGGTGGACCGCAAGAACTGGCGCCTCGTGGCGCCGATGCATATCGCGCCGACGCGCGAACAGGCTCGGGAAGAAGTCAAATTCGGTATTGATGCCTGGGCCGACTATCTTCGTGAAGTGGCGGCGCTGCCGATCGCTCCTGGCAGCGGCGATGTGATCGATGCACTGCTGAGTTCCGACATGGCCGTCATCGGTACGCCCGAAGATGCCGTCACCCAGATCCGGCGCCTGCAGAAGCAGTCCGGCGGCTTTGGTACGCTGGTCCTGTTCGCTCACAATTGGGCCGATTGGGCCAACACCAAGCGGTCCTACGAAATGTTCGCGCGCTTCGTGATGCCGCAGATTGACGACATGCCCGATAACCGCGCTATATCCGAGGCCGAATGCCGTGCCGCTCGTCCGGAACTTGCCGGGCAAATTGGCGCAGCCATCCAGGATCGCATCCAGCGCCACATCGACGAACAGGGTGCCAAGAATATCAGCCCGGATCTGGTCGCTGCATTACCCAAACACAGCTGAAGTTTGCCAGCCAAAATTGGCATACTAGCCCGCGTCGGCCGTCGCCTGAACCTGCTGATGTCCTCTGGCTCGGCGGGCTCGGCTCAACGCATCAAGTTACAACCAACCCTTCGAACTTGTTTGCCGCGCGCCAGTCTGCCCACATGTCGAAAAATTGGGAGGAGGGCAGATACCAGCCCGATCCGATTGCGCTTCGCCGATCGCCGGCATGGCCCTCGGCGTTGAAGTAGCCAGGCGTGCAGGATTCCTGGAAAGGCCGTCGCCATTCCGACACGGCGTCGATTGCTTCCTGCCAAGCTTCCTCTGCCTCGTCGGTCGCATCGATGGTGCGGCAATCGTTTTGCAGGCAGTGTTTGATCACGAAGGTGAGATGATCGGCTTGCTCCTGAAGCATGTGCGGGACGTTGACCGTCGGGCCAGTCTGCGTCAGGCCCATGAAGAACATGTTGGGAAAGCCCTTGCTGAACAGGCCGTGATAGGTGCGCAGGCCTTCCATCCATTTGTCCGAAAGCTTCAAGCCATCGCGACCGGTCACGTCGTAGCCGGATTGATGCGCCCAGGTCGTTCCAAGTTCAAATCCGGTGCTGAAGATCAGGCAATCGAGCTGGTGCTCGACGCCATCAACGACGATGCCATCCTTTGTAATCTTTTCGAGGCCCGTGCTCACATCGACCAGTTTCACATTATCCCGGTCAAATGCCGGCAGATAATGATCGCTGAAACCCGGCCGCTTGCACATCGTGCGATAGTAAGCCTTTAGAAGCTGCGCCTTTTGCCGATCCCGGACATAGCCGTCAACGCGCGTTCTAACCTCTTCGTTATAGCCAAAATCCGCGACTTCCTGGGCATCAGCGGCAGATTCCGGATTGAGCTTGTCAGCCGGAACCGCACCGACCGAGCTAATCATCAGCCGGAAGAAGCGCGCCCAACCGTCACTGACCGGGCAATCGACGTCCTCGCCGTTGGCCAGCGCATTGAAGCTCTTGATACGCGCGCGATGCCAACCCTTCGGCTGCGACATGAACCAATGCATGTCGGTTGGGCCGTTGTCGCGAACCCCCACAGGGGGCGGGGTTCGCTGGAAGACGGTCAATTGCCGCGCCGCTTCAGCCAGTTCGGGAACGACCTGCAACGCGGTGGTGCCCGTGCCGATGATACCGACCCGCTTGTCCGCCAGCTGGTCGAGCCCCCCGTCGGAATTTCCGCCGGTGTAGTCGTAGTTCCAGCGAGCGCTGTGGAATGAGCAGCCTTCGAAATCATCGATGCCCGGGATGCCGGGCAGTTGGGGCCGGCTGAAAATCCCGCTCTGGGTCGTGACGAACCGCGCGCGTAGCTGGTCGCCGCGGTTGGTCGAAACGAACCAGCGGGCGCTGGCCTCGTCCCAGGTCATGCCCGTGATCCTGGTCTGGAAGAGCGCTCTATCGTACAGGCCGAAATGGCGGCCTAGCTGCTGGCAATAGGCCAATATCTCACTGCCCCGGGTGTAACGCTCCGTGGGAACGTACCCGGTCTCTTCTAGGAACGGGAGGTAGATGTATGATTCGACGTCGCATCGCACCCCTGGGTAGCGGTTCCAGTACCACGTGCCACCGAAGTCCGCTGCGACATCCGCCATCAGAAAGTCGTCGATCCCGTTCTGCCGCAACGTAGCACCCAGCTGGATGCCGCCGATACCCGTGCCAATGACGAGCACGTCGATCTCCGACTGCACTGAATTGCGTGACGTCGGCGCGCCAGCGTGTGGATCCTCGGCGAACCTGGCATATTTGCCCTCGGCGAAGTTATATTGGTCGGTGCCAGCGGGCTTGAGCCGCTTGATCCGCTCGGCTTCATAGCGCGCGCGAATGGCATCGACATCCAGGTTTTCGCCGGGCTTGTCATTACGCATCACAGTTCCTCAATCAGTTTTTCGGATTGCCGGATATCGGCTCAGGTGAGCTGCGCCAGCGCGCGGACAGAAAATGGGTTAAGGCTTTCCGCGCGCCCGGACGCGACCACCTTCGGCCAGTCGGGATTGGTGATAAGCGCCCGGCCGATTGCAACGAGGTCGAACTCCTGCCGCCCCAGCCGCTCCACAAGGTCGGCAAGCGAGCGCGGGTTCGCCGTCTCGCCCTCCATCAGGGTGGCAATCATCTCGGCGCTGAGCGACACGGAACCGACCGTGATGGTCGGCTTTCCGGAAAGCTTTCGCGTCCAGCCCGCGAGATTCAGGCCGGAGCCGGGAAACTCCGGCTCCCAATATCTTCGCTGCGAACAGTGGAAGATGTCTACGCCCGCTGTCACCAACGGGCGTAGAAAAGCCGCTAGCTCATCAGGGGAAGACCAAGGGCGAGCGGCGTAATCCTGCATCTTCCACTGCGAAAACCGCAGGATGATCGGAAAATCCGGCGCGGTGCGCGAGCGGATGCGCCGAACGATTTCGGCGGCGAACCGCGTTCTCGCCGTTACGTCGCCACCGAAGGCATCACTGCGGGCGTTGGTCTCGTGCCAGAAGAACTGATCGACCAGATAGCCATGGGCACCGTGAATCTCGACGCCGTCAAAGCCGATCTCGAACGCGTTGTGAGCCGCCTCGGCATAGGCTTCGATGATGGCCTCGATCTCGTTCTCGACCATCGGCCGGCCGCCAGGCACTCCTGCCTTGACAAGCCCTGAAGGCCCTAACCGCTCAGTCTGGTCAACGACCTGGTCATCGTAGATTTCGGCCACCTCGCTTTTTGCAGCGGCACCGACGTGCCAGAACTGCGGGACGATCTTCGCGCCCGCATCGTGCACTTGCCGACAGACCTCGCTCCAGCCGCCCAAAGCTTCGGCGCCATAGAAATCCGGCACATTTGCATCATTCGATGCCGAAGGATGGCCGACCCAGGTGCCTTCTGTAATGATCAGACCGACGCCGCCTTCCGCGCGGCGCCGATAATAATCGGCGACGTTCGCACCCGGCACGCCGCCAGGCGAAAACGCCCTGGTCATCGGCGCCATGACCATACGATTCCGCAGCTCTAGCGCCCCAAGAGCAACCGGCTCGAACAACGGGGCAACCATCGGATCGGGCTTTTCGAGGCATGCCATTTCTTGCATTACGTTGGCCTTCCTAACGAGCGGCTGCGGCGGTCCGGGGAAATCCGGCACGCGCGATCGCGCCGGAGAAGCGTTCGCCGGGAAGCCAGCTCTCGACCTTGCGGCGCAGCGCCAGCAATCGCGGAATGTCGATCCCCGTGTCGAAGCCCTCTGATTCGAGAAGGTACGCTGCATCTTCGGCGTTGACGTTGCCCGTTGCGCCGGGCGCGTAGGGACATCCGCCCAAACTGCCGATCGAGGCATCGAACCGGGTGACGCCAACACGAAGCGCCGCAGCGATGTTGGCGAGGCCCAGACCGCGCGTGTCGTGAAAATGCGCCGAGAGTCGGATCTCGGGGAGGCGCTGTCGCAATTCGCCAAATGCCCGTTCGACTTGCCCCGGCGTGGCATAGCCGACGGTGTCGGCAAGCATGACTTCTGCCGCCCCTGAACCTTCCAGTTGCGCCGCAAGATCGAGCACGCGATCCAGGGACACCTCGCCCTGCAGCGAGCAGCCGAAGGCAGTGGCGATCCCGCAGCTGAGCTCAACGGCCGTCTGCAGCCCGAGGTTATCTCGTAGCGCGACAATGCGACCGAATTCCGCCACCGCTTCGGCGGTCGTGCGCCGGGCATTGGCGCGGCTATGCGCTTCGCTTGCCGAGAGGACATAGTTGATGTGCCGGAGGCCGCTGGCAAACGCATCCTGGGCGCCCCTGAGGTTCACGACCAAGGCGGAAGCGGACAGTCCCGGCGTTTTCAGCGCGGCTTCCGCCACCGCGGCGGCGTCGGCGAAGATTGGAAAGGTTTTAGGGGGTACGAACGACGTTACTTCAATCTCGGTCAGGCCGGCCGATACAGCCTCCGCGATCCATTCAAGCTTATGTTCGGTCGGCAAATCGGCCGTCACCATCTGCAAGCCGTCACGCAGCCCGACCTCGCGAATGACGGCGCGCCTCATCACCGACCCTCGAACTGCGGCTCGCGCCGCTGGTTGAAAGCGAGCACGCCCTCCTGGCGGTCGCTGGTGGACACGAGGCGGTTATAGGCCTCGATTTCGAAGGCGAGTCCGTCGGAAAGCGACATCTGCAGGCCGCGGCTGATCGACTGCTTCGCCTGGCGCACGGCAAGCGGAGCGTTCGACGCAATTAGAAGGGCGCGTTCGATTGCAGCTTCGCGTAAATTTTCCGGTGGCAGGACTTTGTTGACCAATCCCCATGCTGCGGCTTTCTCCGCATCGAACGGCTCCGCGCTAAGGATGAGTTCTTTGGCACGACGTTCCCCGATTGCCCGCGCGATCGTCTGCGTACCGCCGGCACCGGGAATGATGCCAAGCCTGGTTTCCGGCAGCGCGAAGCGGGCAGCCGACGATGCATAGATGAAGTCGCAGCACGCCGCGATCTCGCACCCGCCTCCGTACGCGGCCCCGTTGACAGCAGCGATGATCGGCACCGGAAAAGCGAGGATCGCCCGCGCCATACGCTCGAAGACAAGGTGCTGGTCTCGCCATGCCGCGTCGCTCATGCCGTTGCGTTCTTTGAGATCCCCGCCAGCGCAGAAAGCATTTTCGCCAGCCCCGGTGAGTATGACACAGCGGACGTCGCCGGCTTGCATGGTCGCCGCCTCGAAAAAATGGAAAAGGTCGAGTCCCATGGCGGTGTTGAGCGCATTTGCGCTCTCCGGGCGGTTCATCGTCACCAGCAGGACATGGTCGGCGACAGGCTCGATGAGCAGGGTTTGATAGTCTTTCACGCCAGTGCCCGCCCCGGCCGAGGCGCATTCGCTGGACGAACCTCAACCGACGGGACGCTATCGCTGGCTCCGCCAGGCCGGAGTGCACGGCCGACCCGCGCGGCCGCCGACATGACATGACTGTCCGCCCCGATCCGGGTGACAAAGGTCGCGAAGTCGATGGAGCTTGTCGGCATGCGAGCTCAATAGGATCGAGGCATGCCGAGGCCGTGCTGTGCGACCTGGGCAAGGACTAGATTGTTTGAAATCGGAGCGGTCCTGAACAAGCGGGCTTCCTTCCATTTGCGCTCGACGTGATATTCGGTTGCAACGCCGTAGCCGCCGAACGTGGTCATGCAGGCTTCGGCGGCTTCCCAAGAGGCTTCGGTGGCCAAATATTTCGTCATCAGCGTTTCTTGCGCGCACGGCTTGCCACTGTCCATGAGCGCAGCGGCATTGTTGCGCATGAGTTCGGCCGCCGTGATGTTCATGTGAGCGCGCGCGATCGGAAACTGCACGCCTTGGTTGGTGCCGATCGGCCTATCGAACACGTTCCGTTCCGAAGCGTAAGTCGATGCCGCGTTGACGAACCATTGCCCATCGCCGATAGCCTCGCTCGACACCAGCAAGCGTTCAGAATTGAGCGAGTCCACCAGATAGTGAAAGCCTTTGCCTTCCTCTCCGATCAGATTGTCAGCGGAGACATGGAGGTCGTCGATAAAAACCTGATTGGTGTGGTGGTTCAACATGGTCGGTATCGGCTTGGCCTTCAGGCTGTCACCCGCTTTGGCGATGTCGATCAGAAACAGGGACAGCCCGTCTGTCTTGCGCTTGACTTCGGCCAGGGGGGTCGTTCGCACGACCAGTAGATAGAGATGCGACTGGAAGTATCGCGACGTCCATATTTTCTGGCCGTTGATGACGTACCCGTCCGGGGTGCGTTTTGCGAACGTCTTGATATTGAGCGTGTTGGATCCGGCATCGGGCTCGGTCACCCCGAACGCCTGAAGCCTTAAGCTCCCGTCCGCAATCTGCGGTAGATATTTCTTCTTCTGCTCATCGCTGCCGTGATTGAGGATCGACGCCATCGTATACATCTGCGCGTGACAACTGGCGCCGTTTCCACCGGAGCGATTGATTTCCTGGAGGATCAGGCATCCGTCCAGTACCCCCAGGCCCGACCCGCCATACTCCTCCGGGATCAAAGCACTGAGCCAACCCGCTTCGGTCATCGCCGCGACGAATGCTTCCGGATAGTCTCCCCGCACGTCGCATTCGCGCCAATAATCGATGCCGAAATCCGCGCATAACCGCCGAACCGCCTCGCATATTTCCTTCTGCGTATCGGTGTATTCAAAGCTCATCGTGCCTGCTTTCGATTGCACTAGGCGATGGCGCCGGCAGCATGGCAGCCGGCCGGCTGATGATCGTCATATTCGTCGAGACGAGGACTCGCATTGCGATTACACGCGGGCCTGCCATCTCATCAAATAGTCCGAACAAGCCCGAAAACGCAAGTCCAATGCGCGATTGGAGCCGGCAAATCGCGACCGCATCCGCACGGTGATCCGCCAGTGCGCCTTGAGCAGAACCCTGTTTCCGCGCGCTCCAACCCCGTTTAACCTGGGATCAGAATTGTCGATCCGCTGGTAACGCCGCTTTCAAGCAGGCGGTGAGCCTTCGCAGCTTCGCGCAGGGGATAGCGGTTCGGAGGCGCGACTTTGATTGCGCCGGACTGAACCAGCTTAAACACGCGTTCGCCCGATCCGCGATACCGCTCGGGATCTTGCACGTGATGAAAGACGATGGGTCGGCTGACCGACAACGAGCGCTGCGCGAGGCGCGCAAGTTCGATCGGCGGCACAGGGCCCGAGGCTTGGCCAAACACGGCCAGATGGCCAAACGGCCGCAGGCAGTCGATCGAGGTCTCGTAGGTGGCCGCGCCGACGCCGTCAAAGACCATGTCGGCACCGCGACCGTCCGTGACATCGCGAACGCAGTCGAGAAGCTGGTTGTCGCCGTACAGGACGACATGATCGCAGCCCAACCCTCGCACGGCCTCCGCCTTCGCCAAATTGCCGACGGCGCCAATAACGACAATCCCAAGTGAATTGGCCATTTGCGTCAGGATCTGGCCGACTCCGCCGGCGGCTGCGTGGACGACGACGACCGCGCCTGCCTCAAGCACGCGCAGACGGGTAAGGAGCATGTCGGCGGTCAGGCCCTTCAGCAGGACCGCCGCAGCGATCTCATACGAAATGTCGCTGGGAAGCGGCAATGCTTGCGCGGCCGGCAAGATTCGGCGTGTCGCATAGGCGCCATAAAGTGACGTGATGTACGCTATCCTGTCGCCGACGTTCAGGCCGACGACTGCGTCTCCCACCCGCTCAACGACGCCCGACGCTTCGATACCGGGCACGCCGGGATAGGGCATGGTTTTATAGGCGCCGCTACGCACGTAAACGTCATGGAAGTTCAGCCCGATCGCTTCGTGACGGACGACGATGTCTGTCGGCAGTGGCTCTTCAAGTTGCTGCTGGGTCCACTCCATCACTTCGGGCGGGCCAGGTATGGTGACGCGCATCGCGGCGCTGGACTGTGTATAGATGGTCGCCATCGCCGACTGTTTGAATTAAGTTCGAACTATCGACAAGTGTGATCCCGCTGTGAACGTGGCTGGAGCAAGGAAATGGACGGGCATGGACCGCGTTGAGAGCGTGCGGATGATCCGGGACAGCGTGGGCGCGATTGCGCCTGCCGGCGGCGACCTTCGCCGCATCCGCGCCCTCCGCGCGGATTCAATCGGGATCGATCGCGAAACTTGGCAGCAAGTCGTCAATCTGGGCTGGCTGGCGCTTTTGCTTGACGAGGATCAGGACGGACTAGGGCTTGGCGTACGTGAACTGGCGGCAATCGGTGAAGAATTGGGTGCCGCGCTCGTTCCCGAGCCGGTCATGGCTGTTGCCGCGATGGTGCCTCTGCTCGGCGAAACTGATCGCCGGACGGTCCTCGATGGTACGTCGATCGTGGTGCCCGCGTGGCGCGAGGCCATCGCGCAGGTCGATGCGAAGCCGCGGACTGCTGCGGCAAGCGGCAAGGTCTCGGGGAAGAAGATACTTGTAGCATCGGGCGCTGCGGCGAACGCCTTCGTCGTGAGCACAGCCGAAGGTGCCGTTCTGGTCGCCCGCGACGCGCAAGGCTTGGTCATAGAACTGCAGCGGACCCAGGATGGCGGTCAATCGGCCACACTTGAGATGCGGGGCGCGCCCTGCACCCCGCTAGGCGGCAATTTCGATGAATCGATCCACCTGCTTTCCCTGGCACACAGCGCATACCTTCTCGGCGCATCGGAGCGCGCCTTTCAAATGACACTGACCTATCTTGGGATCCGCAAACAGTTCGGCCGACTGATCGGATCATTCCAGGTCCTGCAGCACCGCGCCGCCGAAGCCGAAATTCAGCTCGCGCTGAGCCGGGCGGTGCTCGAAGAAGCGATTGCCGACGTCGAACGGCAAGCGAGCCCGGTAGACAGAATGCGAAGCAGATCGCGTGCCGTCGCACGCATTTCCGACACGGCGATGCTGATCGCGCGCGAGGCGGTCCAGATGCACGGCGCCATCGGCATCACGGACGAGCACGATATCGGGCTGCTCTGCCGAAAGATTCTCGCGATCTACAATCAATTCGGCACGGCCAGCGCGAACCGCTCGCGCTATCTGGCGAGCCTGAAGCTGGAGCCGGCGGCATGAACACCGAGACGCTTGGCTTGGCAATCGCCGAGACCGACTACAACGCTCGAAGCGATGAAGACTTCCGCGTCGAAGTGCGAGACTGGATCGAGGCCAATTACCCTGCGAACCTGCGCTTTCCGATCGAGCGGCTGCATCGCCGCGACACCAGGATTTGGTATGATCGCCTCGCCGCAAAGCGTTGGCTGGCGCCAGGCTGGCCCAGGCAGCAGGGCGGCATGGGTCTGGACGCGGCGAAGCGCGTGGTGTTCCTCGAGGAATTGGAACGGCACGGCTGCGCACGTTTCAACGACCAAGGTGTTTTGATGCTGGGCCCGCTGCTGATGACCTACGGCACGCGCGCGCAGCAGGAATATTTCCTGCCCAGGATCCTCACCGGTGAGCACATCTGGGCGCAAGGGTACAGCGAACCCAGTTCCGGGTCGGATCTCGCCAGCTTGCGCACCGAAGCCGTGCTCGATGGCGACGATTGGGTGATCAACGGGCAGAAGATCTGGACCACGCTCGGCAACGACGCGAACTGGATTTACGTGCTGGTCCGTACCGACAAGGACGCCAGGAAGCAGCAGGGCATCAGTTTCCTTCTCGTGCCGATGGATTCCCCGGGGATCACGGTCCGGCCGATCCTGACGCTCGGCATGTCAGACGAATTCTGCGAAATCTTCTTCGACGATGTGCGCGTTCCCCGCGATGCTCTGGTCGGGCAACTCAACCATGGCTGGACAATGGCAAAGGCACTGCTTGGGTTTGAACGGATATTTATCGGGTCGCCGGCGCAATCCGCATATGCGCTGTCGAGACTAGAGACGATGGCTCGTCATTTGGGCCTGTTCGACGATCCGGATTTTTGCTCGCGTCACGGTAGGCTCGCGATCGATCTGGCCGATCACATTTCGCTCTATACCACGTTCGTCGATCAGCTGCGGCGCGGTGAGCCGATCAGTGCGGACGTCTCGATGCTCAAGATCAACCAAACCGAACTTTACCAGCGCATCGCGCAAACGCTTGTCGACTACGCCGACGACTATGCCGGCACCGAGGGGCTCGTGGCGGAGCTGGGCGGCGTCCAGGCATCGGCGATCTGGCTTCAGTCGCTGCAAACCACGATTTACGGCGGAACATCGGAGATCCAGCGCGACATCCTGGCAAAACAGGTCCTGGGACTGCCAGCATGAGGGGATTCTTCGCAAAACCGGCGTCAAGAATCTGATATTTGCTCGGCAAAAAGGCGGCCTCCGAGCCAGACGGCGCCCAACGCCCCCGCCAATTGCGCAACAATGAACATCGGCACATCGGCGGTCGCGATCCCGGAAAAGCTGTCGCTCAGACTTCGAGCGATCGTGATCGCGGGATTGGCAAAGCTGGTTGATGAAGTGAACCAGTATGCGGACGCGATGTAGAGAGCGACACTTGCCGGTATCCAATGCGGACGGTGACGCTCGGTGCCAAGGATGGTCAGGACAAGACCCAGGGTTGCTATCGCCTCCCCGGACCATTGGCCAATGCCGGTGCGGGAATGCGTTGAAAATTGCAGGATTGGAAGGTCGAACATAAGGTGAGCTGCCCACGCCCCGAAGATTCCGCAAACGATTTGAGTAAGCGTATAAACGGCCATTTCGCGCCATCCGATGATGCGACGCGACGCCATAACCAAGCTGACCGCCGGATTGAAATGAGCGCCTGAAATTGGCCCCAACATCGTAATCAGCACGAAAAGCATGGCTGCCGTCGCTATCGTGTTGCCCAGCAACGCGACGGCGACATTTCCACCGGATAGCTTTTCGGCCATGATGCCCGAACCGATAACGGTTGCGAACAGGAAGAACGAACCGACGCCCTCCGCAGCCAGCCGGCGGGACAACGGCGGACTTTCAGGATTCAACGGGCGACTCCGCATCTTGGATATTCCCAATTTCCCTGAGGCGGCTTTGCAGGCTCATCGCGTCGACCGCATCGAACGGCAGCGCAGTGAAAGGGGTAATCCGGTTGGTGAGCATCCGGTACGTATCGGCGAATGCGGCGGCAATTTCGCCTGCACTGCCTGCAACGGCGGCGGGATCCGGCAGCCCCCAATGCGCGGTCACCGGTTTTCCGGGCCAGATTGGGCAGGTTTCACCGGCCGCATTTGCGCAGACCGTAAAAATAAAATCGAGTGGCGGAGCGTCAAGGGCGGCAAACTCATCCCAGCTTTTTGAGCGGAGGCCACTCGTGTCATATTCTAGCAGGTTGAGCAGGCGCAAAGCTGCGGGATGCACTTCGCCTTTGGGGTGGCTCCCTGCGGAAAAGGCCTGAAAACGGCCTTCGCCAACCCGGTTGAGGATCGCTTCGGCAAGGATCGACCGCGCCGAATTGCCCGTGCAGAGCAACAGCACATTGAATTGACGCGCGCTCATGCCGCCACCCCGCAACACGGGGCTTGTGCGGCAAGTTCGGCCTTGGGAGGGCAACAGACGCCTTGAGCCGTTGTGGGAGTGCAGCACTTCCTTTTGGCTTGGCGGGGGATGATTTCGGGTTCGCAAAGGGCGGCGGGCGCGCAGGTTGCGCCGCCACAGCAGTTTTCCATGAGATAGCCGACGAGGCCGTTCATCGTCCCGTAGTCGGCGGTATAGATCAGCGACCGACTGCGGCGCTCCTGCTGGATCAGCCTTGCACGAACCAGATGCGCCAGGTGGAATGACAGCGAACTGTTGGGAAGGCACAATGCCTCCGCAATCGCCCCGGCAGCCATGCCGTCCGCGCCTGCCTGCACAAGCAAGCGGAACAAGGCCAGCCGGTTCTCGTGCGCCAACGCACCCAGGGCCGAAATTACGTCGTCTGCGTCAAATTTGCCTACCATAGGTCCGACTCATAATTCGATGATGCTCGAAATATCCAGTCCATGCTCTTCTGTCAACGATATTTCCGGTATTATCGAAATAACGATTGCAAGAATTGGCGCAACCCCCATGAAATTCGGCGCCGGAGGATGATTTAATACCAACTTACCGATCGGGGATCCCCACGGAGTTGCGGTTGTGAACCGGGGATCGCCAACCAAGGGAGGCACGCAATGGCGGCGGCGGCAGGACTAAGGGAAATGTCACCAGCGAACCAGTGGCGGCACAATCAAGCGCCCGAGACCCACACTCACCGCGACGGCAAGGCCGTGCCACAGTCCGATATGCGCGATATCGTTGTGGGGGCAGTGCAGCGCGAAGGCGAATATCCCGCTGCTCCCTGCTGCCAGTCCGGTGAGCAGTCCGGCCCGCTCGGGAGAGGTGGCAGCTCCCTTGCGCAGCCCGACGACAAGCGACAGACCGACAATCGTGCCAAGCGCGACCCCCATGGCCAGGCATTTTGCGCCCTCAAGATCCACTATCGGCATCGTTCCCTTGAACCAGGCAATTCCCGCCATCAAACCAGCCGACGCAGGCAGCAGGGCGATCATAGCCGCAGCCCATTTCCAGCCATCGCGGTGTCCGCCAACCTGCGGTCGGCTCATCTCAATCACGGTAAACGATGATGCGACAGCGAGCAGCAGGAACAGTCCCGACGAAAGCAGGAAGACGGGATCGAGTAGACCCGCCAAAATATCCGGACGTAAGCCTATGCCGAATACGCTCACCAGCACGCTGGCCAGCATAGCGCTGAGAGTGATCGCCAGGCCACGACGCAGCTTGAGCGGCTGGACCGGCTGCAGGTCTGCAACCAGACTGGCGATCAGACTATCAAATTGATGCGACATCGGTTCTAAGCTTTCTCGATTACAGCGGCGAGGCGCTTCAGGCCTCGGTGAATATTGACTTTGACCAGCGACACACTTTGCCCGCAGGCTTGCGCTGCCTCGGTGACGGAAAGGCCTTCGATCTTCACCAACTCAATCGCGCGGACCTGTGCTGGCGGCAGATGCATGAACAATCGTTCCAGGCTGATCTTCGCGCTGATTGCCGGTTCGCCGGAGGTTGCGGCAAGATTGTCGCTAAGTTCGGTTTCATCGGCGCGATAGATTTTGCGCAAGTGATCGACCCAGCGGTATCGCGCGATGGCCGCGAGCCATGGCAGGAACGGTCGCGCCGGATCATAGCTGACGCGCTTGCGATGCAACGACAGCAGGGTTTCCTGGATAAGGTCATCCAGCTGGCACGGGCCGATCCGTCGTGCAAAGTAGCGCTTGAGCCAGCCCTGGCAGGCCCCGAGCAGCGCCGCATAAGCATCGCGGTCACCGTTCTGGGCCATCGCCATGAGCCGCGCCAGCGTGGCTTCGTCGGCAATCATCGGCGGACTTTTTTCGCAAAAGAAGTATCGATCGAAAAGAGTCCGCCACCCCGAACGATCAGCGCCAATGCAAGGGCAACCCAAAGCGCGTGAACCGGCCACCAGGCCTCGGGGTAGACGAAAGGCCACCTCGAAAAATGCTCCCTTTCCAAGGCAATCTAAATCCGATTCAAGGATGCTGAACCGCTGAGGGATTTTGCATCATGAGCCAGCCCGGATTTTTCGATTTGCAGCGGCGGTATGAGGGGCTGGACGCGAAGT
>JANLQW010000277.1:0-19120 GCA_031368085.1 Novosphingobium sp.
GGAATTGA
Source organism: Novosphingobium sp. (assembly GCA_031368085.1). Taxonomy (GTDB): domain Bacteria; phylum Pseudomonadota; class Alphaproteobacteria; order Sphingomonadales; family Sphingomonadaceae; genus Novosphingobium. The sequence continues at coordinate 9 of JANLQW010000277.1, forward strand.
CGGATCATGTGCCCGCGCGTCGCAATCCAGTGACCGCCATTGCGCGGCGTCCAGACCAGATCGGGGACTCCATCGGCATGAAGCCGCATCCAGGCCTGATGGTATCCGTCCTCGATCCCGGCCGGGTGGTAGACGTCGAAATCGACCACGCGCGAAGGCGGGACGTGCGCCGGGACTGGGGTCAGCGCCTCACTGGTCATGGCGCTCTCTCCCTTGAGTCAGAAGATTGCGAGCGGCGTTAGCGGGCTGCCGGTTCCACCGCCAATCGGCAGCGGCGCGGCAACGAACAGAAATTCGCTGACGCCGCATTCCGAAAACGCGCGCAAAGCCAGTCCTTCGATCAGCGAAATGCCGTAGTCACGGATGAGGCGCTGGTGCACGGGAAACGTCGTGCCCGCTGGAGACGGCATCACTTCGATGGCGAAATTATCCGCCCCGACCGACGTCACGCCCGATGTCGCAAGCCACAAACCCGCCTCGACGTCTATGCCCGGCTCGGTATTGAAATCGACATCTCGAGGGCGCTTGCCGGCCTGCGCTTCGAGCCAACCGGTGCGGATCAGCACCGCATCGCCGCTACGCAGCGTGATCCCCGCGCGATCGGCGGCTTGAACCAGCTCAGCCTTGCCGATCGAATAGCCGTCGGCAAGCGGCGCGCCGTGTGCGGCTGCGACATCGAGCAGCACGCCGCGTGTGACGATTGGCGGCAGCTTGTCGATCCCGCACTTCTTCGCGCCATGCGTGCTGTTGATTTCACTTCCGGCATGGCCATTATAAAGCTGATCGTCGCACCACGCATGACACAGCGCGTCGATGTGGGTGCCAACGTGCAGCGGCATCATGACGCTGTCCTCGGCAAACTGAAAGCCGTCCGCATGCCGGGCGCCGACCGCGTAATCGCCGCCATCGCGGTCCATGAAGTGCAACAGTCCGGTGCGATGGCTCGGCACCGGGGTCTTTTTCGACAAGGGTTGGGCAAGCGAAACAACGCGGCCCTGGCGAACCAGCGAGGTCGCCGCAAGGACTTCGGCGGCACCAACCAGGTTGAGCGCGCCGATCTCGTCGTGTTCGCCCCACAGGCCCCAGGCTTCACGCGCCATCGTGCATCTCCTGCCGTGCCAACGCCTGCGCGTCTGCCTTGAGCGCCTGCCGCTGAACTTTGCCGGTCGGGGTCATCGGCAGACAATCGCGGAACTCGATCCGGTCGGGAACCTTGTAGCGCGATGCCAGCGCGCGGCAGTGCGCGACCAGCTCGTCTGCGGTAATTGGCGGGGTGCCCCCGCGCACCACGAAGGCAACAATGATCTCGTCCCGGTCAGGATCGGGCGCGCCGACCACTGCGACTTCGACCACGCCCGGATGCTGCATCAGCAGATCCTCCACTTCGGCCGGCGAAACGTTGATCCCCGATCGTTTGATCATCTCCGAATCGCGCGCTTGGAAAACAATGTCGCCGGCCTCGGTCAGTCGGCCGACGTCGCCTGTGCGGTACCAGCCATCGGCGGTAAATACTTGGGCGTTGTGGCTTGCGCTCTGTCCGCCGTAACCAGACATAAGATAGCCCGACACTTCGATCTGCCCCGCCGCGCCCGGTCCGGCTGCGACACCGCTGTCGGGATCGACCAGCCGGATCGAGACACCGGGAAGCGGCGGCCCCTGGCAGCTGGAGCGGCGATCCAGCGGCCAGTCCGCAGGGGTGACGCAGCAATTGCCATAGGTTTCGCTCGAGCCGTAGATATTGCAGATGTCCGCCGCGCCGAGGACGGTGGCGGCATTTTTCACGTCTTGCGGATTACCGATGGTCAGGCCAGTGCGCAGGCTTTGCGTGCGCTCGGGTGCGAACTCCGGGTGGGCGATCAGCGCGCTGGTCATCGCGGGCAGCGTGTAGATAACGGTGCAGCGATGGCGTTCGATCAGCTCTAGTGCCGCGCCGGGCTCGAAGCGGTCCTGCAGGACGATAGCTGCGCCGTGCGTGAAGCTGGCGGGCAGGAGATTGGCGGAGCCATAAGCCCAGAACAAGGGTGCGGCGGCGAGCACGCGATCTTCCGGCCGCAGCTTCTGGCGTTCGCCGATGTTGAACCCGTTCTCGATCATTCCGTAGTGAGCAAGCCGAACTGCCTTGGGCTTGCTGGTCGATCCGGAAGTATAGAGGACGAGCGCGTCGTCGGCTGCGCTTGGCCGGTCGCCGGGGTCAAGCGGGCAAGGTTGCGGAGCGAACATGTCTTCATATCGCAGCCACCCGTCCTCGGGCGCTTCGTCGCCGATCATCACCAGCGTGTGCAAGGACGGCAAGGCGGAGCGAATCGAGCGAAGCCCCGCGACAAAATCCTCGCTGGCCACACCTGCCACGGCGAACAGCGTGCCGATCGCTGCATCCTCGATGATGAATGCTAGCTCGGCCGGTTTCGACCAGGTGCTGATCGGAACCACCACCGCACCCGCAGCGCTCGCGCCGAAGCAGATTTCCAGCCATTCGATCCGATTGCCGGCGAGGATGCCGACCCGGTCGCCGCGCCGGACGCCCCGTGCGCGAAGCCCTGCCGCCAGCCGGGCGGCGCGGGCGGCGAGGGCGGCATAGCTGTGTTCGATCCGGTCGGCGATCACCGCGACCCGCTCGCCATGCTGCAGCGCTTGTTCGTCGAGAAGGTCGCCAAGCGTCCGGCTGAACGGCGCGCGCATATCAGGCTGCCGGCTTTAAGGCAAAGCCGCGGTAGCGATCTTCGGCGACGTCGCGGCAGATTTCGGTATATACGCCCAACCCGCCGACATAGGGCAGGAAGACGCGCGGCTTGCCGGGAATATTCGCGCCCATGTACCAGCTGTTGGCTTGGGGATGCAGCGTTCCTGCCGCCACTTCGTTGACGTGCGCCACCCAGTCGTCCTCAGCCTGCTGCTCGGCCTCGATCACCGCAACGCCCTCACGCCGCAGGAACCCCAGGCAATCGGCCACCCATTCGACGTGCTGCTCGATCGCCATCACGACGTTCGTCAAGACCGATGGGCTGCCCGGCCCGGTAATCATGAACAGGTTGGGAAAGCCGGCGATCATCAGCCCGAGATAGGTTTTGGGACCAGCGGCCCATTTGTCCTTGAGCGCGAGGCCACCACGGCCGCGAATATCGATGCGGGAGAGCGCACCCGTAACCGCGTCGTAACCGGTCGCAAATACGATGCTGTCGACTTCATAGCGAGCGTCTTCAGTCTCCACGGCATGCTCGCCGATCCGCACGATCGGCGCGGCGCGAACATCAACGAGGGCGACATTGGGCCGGTTGAACATTGCATAATAATCGGTGTCCACGCAGATCCGTTTGGTGCCGATCGCGTGATCGGTCGGCTGGAGCTTCGCTGCGACCGCAGGATCCTCGACGATCTCGCCGATCTTGCCGCGCACATAGGAGGCCGCAAAATCGTTAGCCGCTTTGTCCGTGAACATATCGTTGAACACGTGGGTGAAATTGGTCCCGCCGCGGGCCCAGCGCGAGTCGAATTCGCGCTGCCGCTCCTCCTCGCTGAAGTCAAACGCGCTACGAACGCCATATTCGTAGAGCGCCCCCGAGCGCGATGCCTTGGCGACGGCACGGTGGCTGGCATAATCCTTCTTCCACGCATCCTGCGTAGCCGTCGACAGTGGATGGTTCCATGCCGGGATACTGAAATTGGGCGTGCGTTGAAACACATAGAGTTGAGCGGCCTGCTCGGCGATCACTGGGGCCACCTGGATACCCGAGGACCCGGTGCCGATCACCGCCACCCGCTCGCCGGTGAAATCGATTGGCTCGTGCGGCCACTGGCCGGTGTGGAACCAGCGACCCTTGAAATCGTCGAGCCCTTCGATATCGGGCTTGCGCGAGGCGGACAGCGCGCCCGATGCCATCAGGCAGAAGCGGGCGGTGATGGCTTCGCCGCGATCAGTCTCGACGCGCCAGATTTCCCGCTCCTCATCGAAATGGGCGGCTGCCACGCGGGTATTGAAGCAGATGTCGCGGCGCAGATCGAAGCGATCGGCGACATGCTCGATATAACGAAGAATTTCGGCCTGCGCGGGGTAGCGCTCGCTCCATTCCCATTCCTGCTGCAATTCGTCCGAAAACGAATAGCTGTATTGCATGCTCTCGACATCACACCGCGCGCCGGGATAGCGGTTCCAGAACCACGTGCCGCCCACCCCGCTGCCGCTCTCATAAGCGCGCGCCGAGAGGCCAAGTTCGCGCAGCTTATACAGCATATATAGTCCGGCAAACCCGGCCCCCACGACTATCGCATCGACATCTGTTGCGGCAGAGCGTGGCGAGGAAGCAGACATCGATGGGGTCTCTCAAATGGCGCGTGGTTGCCGGCTCACGCGGCTTGCGCCCGTAACGCCTCGCCAGAGAACCGATGCTTCGTGTCTATAATACGCGTTGGACTAATTCAACTCCCATCAGTAGGCATGCAGCATGCACGAGTTCGACAGTCAGGTTGCACTGGTCACCGGCGCCGGCTCCGGGATAGGCCGCGCGGTTGCGCTGCGGCTTGCGCGCGGCGGCTGCGATGTCGTACTGTTCGATCGCGACGCGGAGGGGGTCGCCGAGACCGAACGCCTGCTTCATGCACTCGGCCGCAAGACCGTGAGTACGATCGGTAACGTCGCCATTCGCGCTGACGTGGACGAAGGCGTCGCAACGGTCCTTCGAACGCTTGGCGCCGTCGACATTCTTGTCAACAATGCCGGGATTCTGCGCACCGCCCCATTCCTGGAGGTTAGCGAAAGCGACTGGCGCGAAATCTTCGCAATCAACCTTGGCGGAGTGTTCGCATTCAGCCAGGCGGTGCTGCCCGCGATGATCGCGCGCGGCTCGGGTTCGATGGTCAACATGGCCTCGTGGACGGGCAAGAAGGGCGTGCCCAATCACGCGGCCTACGGCGCCACCAAGGCGGCGATCATCAATCTGACGCAGTCGCTGGCGGGCGAGTTTGGCGAACAGGGCATTCGGATCAATGCGGTCTGCCCCGGAATCATCGTCGATACCGCGATGCGCGATGAAGCCGAGCAACTGAACCGCGCGCAAGGCCTCCCCGATGCCGCAACCCGGGCGCAGGCGATTCCCTTGCGCCGTCCGGGCTACCCGTGCGAAATCGCCGAAGTCGTCGCCTTCCTCGCATCGGAGCGCGCCGCCTACATGACCGGACAGGCGATCAACGTCACCGGTGGTCACTGGATGAACTAAGGAGCAGTACAATGATTTTGATTAGCGCAACGCCCAGCCCATTCGCGCGCAAGGTGCGCATCTCCCTGATGGAAAAAGGCGTACCGTTCGATCTTCAGAACGAAGTGCCGTGGCATGCCGATACCCGCACCACGCAGTTCAATCCGCTTGAGCAGCTTCCGGTGCTGATCCCCGATGACGGTGATCCGGTCTATGAATCGACCTACATCATGGACTGGCTTGAGCAGAAATATCCGGAGCCTTCGATGCTGCCAGCAGACCCCGATGGCGCGCTCGAAGCCAAGCTGGTGCAGGTCATCGCCGAAGGCGTGATGGACGCAACGGTCCATCTGTTCTGGGAGCTGCAGCGCGAACACATCAGCACCGAATGGACCAAGCGCCAGCTGCGCAAGGTTACAGGTGGACTGGCCGACCTCGAACGCCGCGTCGGCACGCGCGAATTCGTCGTCGGCGATCGCTTCGGGTTAGCCGACATTGCAGTAATCTCGGTGCTCGGCATGCAGGACACGGTGATTCAGTCGCAGCTGCTCCCGCTTTGGCAGGCCTACGACCCTGCGATGAAGGCGTGGAACCTGCTGTACCCAAATCTGGCGCGTTACCACGCGCACCACAGCGAACGGCCCTCGGTTAAACAAACCACGCCGTTCATGTTCGAATTGGCAGAAAAGATCGTCTGACGCCCGCTCAAATCAACACGACTGTTGATCGTGCCGCAGTAATCGTATTGCCGGAATTTGCCGGGTTGGGTGACCGAGCCGGCGAATATCCGGGCCATCAACCGCTTGTGCACAAGGCAGTTGACACATTGTCGCTCGTTATTCTACGAGCACGTCTGACGATCGAGCCACGCATAATAATGCACTATCGTCCGATCAACATGAGGGTATTTATATGAATCGCATGCGCGCCTTACGTTTTGCAACAGTGTCAGTCGGAGCCTTGTCGCTCGCTCTTTCGGCAAGCGCCTTCGCGCAGGCGGCCGCGCCAGAAGGAGCCGCTTCGGGTGGCCTGGAAGAAATCATCGTGACCGCAACCAAGCGGAACGAGAATCTGCAGGAAGTGCCGGTCGCGATCACGGCGATCACGGCGGAGCAGCTGAGCAAGCAAGGCGTGTTTTCGACGACAGATCTCAACGGTTCGATTCCGAACCTGAATGTGAGTTCTGCTTATGGCGAGACCCAGCCGAATTTCACGGTACGCGGCATTGGCGTTGGCACCGAGTATAACTCGAACGCCGCGTCGCCCGTCGGCATCTATGTCGATGAAGTCTATCAATCGTTCCGTCCCAGTCACGGTCAGCAACTGTATGACCTTGAACAGGTTGAAGTGGTGCGCGGTCCCCAAGGCACCTTGTTTGGCCGCAACACGACCGGCGGCGCAATCAACTTCATCACTCGCAAGCCAAGGCTTAACGGTTCAAATGGCAATCTGACGCTCGGTTACGGATCGTTCAATCGCCGCAGTGCGCTAGGCGCAATCGAAGTCACCCCGGTTGAGGACAAGATCGGCATCCGGATCGCCGGCACTTATGTCGATTCAGACCCCTACGTCAGAAACATTCAGCCGAAAGGCCTGATCAAATCAAATCCGAACGTGCCCGACAGTCTCGCCTTTGGTGATCAAAATGTCGGAAACTCGCCGGGCGGACACGAATCCTGGGGCCTGCGCGGCCAGATTCGCTTTACCCCGACGGACACAATCGATCTGACTTTCAAAGCCTATGTCTCCCATTCGCTCGGCGGCCAGGATTCACCGCAGAACCATGGTCCCTCGCTCACCGACGATACGATTTCACTGGCCGACTCGGCTTTCGGCTTCTTCTACACGCCGCTTGGCAGCACTCTGTTCGGCAATGGCCAGGATCTCACGCTTTACCTGCCGCCCGCCTATAGCGCCCGCGGCCGAGGTCTGTCGGATCGTGAAATTGAGGGCAATTCGATTGGCACGGCTGAGACGCAGACGTTCGGCGCTGTGTTCAATGCCAAGATCGAGCTTTCCGACAGCATCAACCTCACCTCGATTTCAGGATATGACCGCACCCGTAACGGCCTGCTGCCGCGGATCGATTGCGATGGCACGCCCTACAATGTTTGCGCCATCGGCTATGGGACGTTGTCGAAAAGCTTCAACCAGGATGTGCGGCTCGATTTCACCACCGACCGCTTCAAGGCGATCGTTGGCGCTTATTACGGCTGGGACAAGATCGTCGCCAACAACACGCCAGATTTCTATGGCTTCCTGAGCGATGTAAACGCCGTGCTTGGCAATCCGAAGACCTATTTCAACCCGGCGGGGTTGGGCCGGGAAGCTGGCATGGTCACTGCGCTGAAGGCAACCCAGAATTATACGCAAGAGCGCAAATCCTACGCTATCTACGGCGAAGCAAGCTACGAGGTCACCGATACGATCAAGATCACTGCTGGCCTGCGCTATACCATGGACAAGTTCGGCTATCTGGATGCGCTCACCACCTTCTATGACGATACCGGCGCGCCGCGGCTCTATACCGTTTCCGATTATGCCCCCGGCGGCGTCTTCCAGAAATACTTCATCGGTGATTCCGCTGCGCTTGACGCCAGCATCAGGCCATTGAACCGCAGGGACAAATCAAACGCGCTGTCGGGCCGTGCGATCATCGACTGGAAGGCTACCGAGGATGTGCTGGTCTATGCCAGCTACAGCCGCGGCTATCGTGGCGGCACATATAACGGTCTGTCGTTTCAGTCAGCCGCGCAGGCCTACTTCGTCAAACCCGAAAAGGTTGATGCCTTTGAAGTCGGCTTCAAGAGCCGCTTCCTTGATAACCGGCTGCAGTTGAACGTCTCGGCGTTCCATTATGATTACAAATCCCAGCAGCAGCAGCTGATCGACAGGACCTCAACTACCTTCCTGATCAACCTCGATGGCAAGCTGAACGGCCTTGACGCCGAACTGATCTTTGCGCCCATTGATTCTGTGCGGTTCAATGCCGGCCTCGGCATTCTCGATAGCAATTTCTCGCATGCAACCTGCCCGGTCGACATAATCGGCACGCCGCCCCAGGTTGGCAACTGCGTTAACACTGCCAATGGCAACATCGACGTCGGCGGCAATCCATTCCCTTATGCCAGCAACGTATCGGCCAATTTCGGGATTGACTGGGACGTGGTCGAGCTGAACTCCGGCAAATTCACGATCCACGCTGATACCAGCTATGTCGGTCGTTATTATTACGATGTGTTTGGTCCTTACGACTATGTCGGAATACCTAATGGACCAATACCTAATTCGTCGGTCAATTCCGGAAGGGGTCCGTTCCAGCTCGGCGGTGGTAGGTACTGGCTGGTCAACGGCCGGGTTTCCTATACCACTGAGCACTTCAGCATCTCCGGTTATGTCAAGAACCTGACCAACAAGCTTTACTATCCCAATGCGATCAACGTTGAGGGAAGCTATGGCAGCGACTACCGCATCCGCGCCGCGCCGCGCACATTCGGAGTCGAGGTTTCTGCGAAATTCTGACGCTTGCCGGGCGGGGGCGGTTTCGGCCCCTCCGCCCGGTGTACTTTAGTCGAGGGTAATGGACCGACAATGCGAATTCTGGCGGCGCTGCTTGCAACCTTTGTCCTGACGGGATGCACCATACAGAGTTCGGCTGAGCCGACCGGTCAGCCCAGTTCTGCGAAAGTTTCAACCAGCTCCAATGACTGGCCGACCTATGGCGGCACCTATGACGAACAGCGCTTCAGCACGCTGACATCAATCGATGCCGGCACCGTCAAGGACCTTGGGCTTGCGTGGAGCCACGAGTTCGACAGCACGCGCGGATTGGAGGCAACCCCGCTGGTTGCCGATGGTGTTATCTACACCACAACCGACTGGTCGAAGGTTTATGCGCTCGATGCGATCACAGGCAAGCTTCTTTGGTCCTATGACCCCCAGGTGCCCGGCGAGACCGGGTTTAAAGCCTGTTGCGACGTCGTCAACCGCGGCGCGGCGCTCTACGATGGCAAAGTCTATGTCGGGACGCTCGACGGCCGGTTAATCGCCCTCGATGCAAAAACCGGAACGCCCGTCTGGTCGACGGTCACGGTTGATCAAAGCAAACCCTATACAATCACCGGCGCACCGCGCGTGGTGAAGGGGCGCGTGCTGATCGGCAATGGCGGCGGCGAGTATGGCGTCCGCGGCTATGTCAGCGCCTACGACGCGCAATCGGGCAAGCTCATCTGGCGCTTTTACACCGTGCCGCCCGCGAAAGGCGCCAAGCCCGACGGGGCGGCGTCCGATCCCATCATCGCCAAAATGCAGGCGACCTGGGATGGCGATTGGGCCAAGTTCGGTGGCGGGGGCACGGTCTGGGATTCGATTGTTTACGACAAGGATTTCAACCAGATTCTAATCGGCGTGGGCAATGGCACGCCGTGGGATCATCGCCTGCGATCGAATGGCAAGGGCGACAATCTGTTCCTCTCGTCGGTAGTCGCACTCGATGCCGATACCGGCGAATATAAATGGCACTATCAAGGTGTGCCCGGTGAATCATGGGATTTCACCCAGACGCAGTCGATCATTCTTGCATCGCTCAAGATCGGCGGCAGCGACCAGAAGGTCATGATGCAGGCGCCCAAAAACGGTTTGTTCTACGTCATTGACCGCAGCAACGGAAAGCTGATTTCAGCCAAGAATTTCGTGCCCGTGAACTGGACTTCGGGCGTCGACATGAAAACGGGCCGTCCTGTTGAATTGCCCGGCGCGCGTTACGAAAAGGGTGTTTTCGTTGCCTCGCCGTCCGGACACGGCGCCCATAACTGGCAGCCGATGGCGTATAGCCCGCAGACCCAGCTCGCCTATATTCCAGCACAGGTAGTACCGTTGGCCTATGTCAGCGAAAAGCCTTTCGTTCCCCGTCCCGGCGGTTGGAACACCGGCGTCAATTTCGCGATCAACGCATTGCCCGACGACAAGGCCGCGCTGAAGGCGGTGCGGGCGGTGCTTAAGGGCCATCTGATCGCCTGGAATCCAGTTCTGCAGAAAGAGGCATGGAGCGTCGATCTTGGCGGGCCTGGCAATGGCGGCGTTCTGGCGAGCGCCGGCGGGCTGGTGTTTGCAGGCAACGCCAAGGGCAAACTCGTTGCTTATGCGGCTGACACGGGCAAGGAACTCTGGTCGTTCGATGCCGGAATTGGTATCATCGCGCCGCCGATCACGTATGCGGTCAACGGCAAACAATATGTTGCCGTGATGGCGGGCTATGGCGGTAGCTATGGCCTTCCCGCAGCTTTCGCTGAACTGGCGGGACCGCGACCCCACGGACGCCTTCTGGTCTTTGCGCTTGGTGCCAAAACACTATATAAGGTTGAGCGACCTGAGCCTGCACCTGTCGTTCTTGTGGATGAGGTCTGGCCCGCTTCGGTGGTGGCCAAAGGGGCTGTTCTTTATAGTAATACCTGTTCAGTTTGCCACGGTGGCGCGGTTTCTTCGTCGGGCGTGTTACCCGACCTTCGCCGATCGCAAGCGCTCGCCGATAAGGAAACCTGGCAGACGATCGTGCATGACGGCGCTCTTAAAGCCAATGGCATGGTCGGTTTCAGCAAATGGATGTCGCGCGACGAGATCGAGTCGATCCGGGCTTATGTAGCAGAACGGTCGCGCGTCCTTGCCAAACAGGTGCTTAATGGGCAATCTGCCCGGGAGTGATCAGATGAATGGAACAACTACAGCGCCAGTCCTTGAAAGCGATTTCGAGATGCTGATCGGTGGCCATCTCGTTCAAGGCAGCCGCACCCTCGACGTGGTCGACCCGGCAACGAGCGAAGTCTTCGCCCACTGCGCCTGCGCATCGCTCGAACAGCTCGACCAGGCCGTTGTCGCCGCCGCCGCCGCCTATCCCGCCTGGGCGGCAACCCCGATCGAACAGCGCCAGGCCAAGCTGATCGAGATGGCCGAAATCATCGAGGGCGAGCTCGAACCGCTTGCCCGGCTGTTGACCAGCGAACAGGGCAAGCCAATCGCCGATGCGCTTGCGGAGGTCGGTGGCGCGGCCTTTTTCTTGCGTCATTTTGCCGCCAAGACCCTACCGGTTGAGCTCATCGAGGACAGCGAACTACGCCGCGTCGAACTTCACCGCTCACCGCTTGGTGTGGTCGCTGCGATCGTGCCGTGGAACTTCCCGCTGCTTACTGCGATTATCAAAGTCGGAGCAGCGCTGCTCACCGGCAACACGGTGGTGCTCAAGCCGGCGCCGACCACACCTTTGACCGCGCTTCGTGTGGGCGCGCTGTTCGCCGATGTCGTTCCCGCCGGTGTACTCAATATCGTTACCGACAAGAACGACCTTGGCGAGGCGCTCACCAGCCATCCACTGGTGCGGCGGGTCAGCTTTACCGGATCGACCGCGACGGGCAGCAAGGTGATGCGCTCGGCCTCAGAATCGCTGAAGCGGGTTACCCTCGAGCTTGGTGGCAATGATTCTGGCATCGTTCTCGAGGACTGCGATCCAGACACGGTATCGCCAATGCTGTTCGATGCGGCGTTCATGAACAACGGCCAGGTCTGCGTCGCGCTCAAGCGGCTGTATGTCCATGAGAGTCAGTACGACGCGATCTGCGACAATCTTGCCGAGTCGGCGCGCGCTGCGGTTGTCGGTCCCGGCTTGCAGCAAGGAACGCAGCTGGGTCCGGTCCAGAACCGGGCGCAGTACGACAAGCTCAAGTTGCTGATCGAAGAAACGCGCGCTGAAGCCACGATCGTCGCGGGCGGCGACTCTCCAGAGGGTCCTGGATTTTTCATCAATCCGACGATCGTCCGCGATATTTCAGATGAATCGCGGCTGGTTTGCGAAGAGCAGTTCGGCCCCGTCCTCCCGGTAATGCGCTATTCCAGCATCGACGAAGTGATCGCGCGCGCCAACAACACCAGTTTCGGCCTTGGCAACTCGGTCTGGTCGGCGAGCGATGCGAATGCCGGCGCGGTCGCCATGCGTCTCGACTCCGGCTCGGTCTGGATCAACAAGCATGGCGACGTGTCGCCCGACGTTCCGTTCGCCGGGGCGAAGATGTCGGGCATCGGCATCGAAATGGCCGAACAGGGGCTGATCGAGTTTACCCAGGTTAAGGTCATCAACTATGCCAAATCGGTGAAGGTCGACGCGGACTGATGCTTGGTCGCAGGCAAGCGCGGTAAGTGCTTTCCGGCGCGCCCGGGGCGCGCGATCCGTAATCGCACCGCAGACAGATATCTCCATAACCGCGAGAATTTGCTTTCTTGTGTCGCTTTTCCAGCGCGGCAATGGCAGCATAGTCTCAGCCTGCGCTTTGGCGATCGGTCGTACCAAACATTCTGGGAAGTCGGTTGATGTCTGACCCTTACGATCTCATTGTTCTCGGTTCTGGCCCCGGCGGTTATGTCGCGGCGATCCGCGCGGCGCAGCTTGGCCTCAAAACCGCGATCGTCGAGCGTGAAGATCTGGGCGGCGTCTGCCTTAACTGGGGCTGCATCCCGACCAAGGCACTGCTGCGCTCAGCCGAAGTGTTTCACCAGATGAAACACGCCAGGGATTACGGGCTCTCAGCAGACAATGTCTCCGCTGATCTTGATGCCATTGTCAAGCGCTCGCGCGGGGTTGCGGGGCAGCTTAACAGGGGCGTTACCGGCCTCATGAAGAAGAACAGGATCGCCGTGCACATGGGGCAGGGCAAGCTCCTTGGCAGCGGCAGATTGTCGGTGGAGGCGGATGGCACGACGGCGGAACTCACCGCAAAGCACATCATTATCGCCACTGGCGCGCGCGCCCGCGAGCTGCCCAAGGCCAAAGCCGACGGCATCCGCATCTGGACTTATCGCCATGCGATGGCGCCACCAGAACTGCCGACCAAGCTGCTGGTTATCGGCTCGGGGGCGATTGGCATCGAATTCGCCAGCTTCTACAACGATCTCGGAAGCGAAGTGACGGTCGTCGAGATGATGGACCGGGTAGTTCCGGTGGAAGACGCCGATGTCTCCGCCTTTCTCGAAAAGGCGCTGAAGAAGCAGGGGATATCAGTCCTCACCTCAGCAAATGTCGGCGCGCTGGACGTAACCGGCAAGGGCGTCAAGGCCGCGATCACAACCAAGGTCGGCAAGGAAACCACGCACGAGTTCAGCCATGTCATCGTCGCGGTCGGCATCGTGCCGAATCTTGAGAACATAGGTCTGGAGGAGCTCAAGATTGAACCTGACAAGCGCAATCACATCAAGGTGGACGACTTTGGCCGCACCAATGTTCAGGGCGTCTGGGCCATTGGCGACTGCACCGGCGGACCCTGGCTGGCGCACAAGGCGAGCCATGAGGGCGTGACTGTCGCAGAGGCCATCGCGCAGGAACTGGGTAATGCCGAGGTCCACCCCCATCCGCTCGACCGGCGCAATATCCCCGGTTGCACCTATTGCCACCCGCAAATCGCCAGCGTCGGGCTGAGTGAGGCCACGGCGAAGGAGTTGGGCTACGAGGTCAAGGCCGGTACTTTTCCGTTCATCGGCAATGGCAAGGCGATTGCGCTCGGCGAGGCGGAGGGGTTCGTCAAGACGGTGTTCGACGCCAGAACCGGCGAACTGCTCGGCGCGCACATGATCGGGGCGGAAGTCACCGAGCTGATCCAGGGCTATGTCATCGGCAAGACGCTTGAGACTACTGAAGCGGAGCTGATTCAGTCCATCTTCCCGCATCCGACGCTAAGCGAGATGATGCACGAATCGGTGCTCGCAGCCTATGGCCGAGCCATTCATATCTGAAATTATGGCAGTCGATCCGGGCAAGGATCGGCTTGTTCAACTACCTTCGATTCCGGCCTGACGCAGAATATGGTCGAACACCGCGACATGCAGCGGTGCGCTGAATTCGCAGCCGACGACCTTATCCCGCTGCCAGCGGATGCTAGCGTCGAGTGCTTGAAGACCGGGGATGCGAATTTTAAGCGCCTGTCCCATGCTGGCGTCTGGCAACCACGCAATCTGGAAACCTGCCTGTGATAGATTTTCCAGCCGGACCAGTTTCCACGGACGCTGGCCATGCCGCACTTCGCACCGCAGCGTGACACTCGAACGGGAGTGGGTTTCACGGTTGGCAACATCGGTCGGGAAATTGAATTCGTGTTTCATCTGCGCCCTCTTGTAAGTGGAGCATTACCAAGTTGCGGTTTCCAACTGGTTTACGCTCGAATAAAGGCGGCTTAGGGCTTCGCCGAAAACACCTTTCGGGCCGTCGTGTCCCGCGATTGCCCGGCCCGATCTGGCGGGCCGAGCAGCGCAGGCTCGAAAATCAGCGCGCAGATCAGCGTCCACACCAGGGAAATCATCAGGATCAGCCCCATGCTGGCAGTGCCCGGATGGCTCGAGAACCACAGCGCGCCGAAGGCGCTGCCAGTCGCCAACGCGCTGAACAGCACTGCGCGGGCGAGGCTGGTCTGCAGCAGATCGCGCGCTCCGCGCCGCCAGGCCATAACGAAGTAGATGTGAAATGCCACGCCGACGCCGAACAGCAACGGAAAGGCGATGATATTGGCAAAGTTGAGCGGCTGGCCGATGACGACGCAGCTGCCCAGCGTCAAAAAGCCCGACAGCACCACCGGCGCGAGGGTAAAGGCGACCTCGCGGACATTGCGCAGCACCGCGAACAGCAACAGGCTGACCATCAGCAGCGCCAGCACCCCGGCCTGGATGAACGCGCGGGAAACCGTGCGGGCCGCTTCCTGCGTGGCGACGGGGAGCCCGGTGGCGTTTGGCGCTATCTTGCGCACCGCCGCAGTGAACCGCTCCAGCACCAGATTGTCGGCGCTATCGCCTCTCGGCACCAGCTGCACCAGCGCCCGCCCGTCGCGGGCCAGCCATTCGGCGGCGAATTCGGGCGGCAGGGTCTCGCGGGTGATCGCGCTGGCCTGGAGCGATAGGCGCAGCTTGTCGAGCGTGATCGTGAGCGGCGGCACCAGCATCGCCTCAACCCGTTGACGAGTTTGCGGCGGGGCCTGTGCCAGCCGGTCGAAGTCCGCCGCCAGCCGGCCTGCGGCAACGCCAACTGGGCTGGACTTGGCCGTATTCAGCCGGCGCAATTCCTGCGCGGCTGCCTGGATTGCCGCAACAGTCGATGCGTCATCGACCGGCGGCGCCAGGTCGAACGGATTGATCGCGGCGTCGAGCAGCAGCGCGGCGTCTTCGATCAGCGGCAGCTTGGCGGGCTGATCCTGCGGCACGAAGCTGTCAAGGCTCAGCGCGTCGCGCACCTCGGGTAGCCGCGAAAGTCGCTCCGCCAGCCGGTTCGCCGCATCGGCACTCGGGGCGAGCACGGTGAGCGTGTTGGGGCTGCGCGCCGGATCGGCAATCAAATTAGCCAGCATCCGCATCGCCGGCGCGTCGGGATCGCGCAGGTTCAACGGGTTGAAGTCGAAGCGCACAAGCGGCAGCGAGGCGATGCTGGCGAGCATGGCGATCACGAAGGCCCACAGCACCTTGCGCCGGTTGCGCTCCAGCCAACGGTCGAGCGGGGCCGCCGCCGCGAAGCCGACCTGGGCGCCAGGTGGAGGGGGATTCAGTATAATCAGCAGTGCCGGCAGTAGCGTGACATTGAGCACCAGCGCGATGATCATGCCGAACCCGGAAATCACGCCAAGCTCGGCAATGCCGGTGTAGTCGGTCGGCAGGAAGGCACCCAGCGCCAGGCAGATCGCTCCGGCGGCGAGCAGGATCGGGGCGCCGATTGCAGCGGCGGCCCGCTCCAGCGCCTCCCGCAGGCCCGCACCGGCCCAGCGCTCCTCATTGAACCGAATACTGACCTGAATCCCGAAATCGACTCCAAGCCCGACGAACAGAGGGATGAAAGCGACCGAAATCAGCGTCAGCGAACCCGCCGCCAGCAGCCCCACGGCAAGCGTGACGATCAGCCCGGCGATAATCGTCACGGCAATCGCCAGCACAATCTTGGCGGAGCGGGTGGCGAACCACAGAGTCAACAGCATCGCCGCTGCCATCAGCAGGCCAATCACGCCGATATTTTCCTTGATCGAGCCAAATTCCTCGTCGGCCAGCGGCACCTCACCGGTAATGCCGAGGGTGAGGCCGTGCGCCTCGTCGATCCCCAGCGCAGCGGCATGCTTACGCACCGCCGCCACTGAGAGCCCCCCAGGCTGGAGATCTCCGAATTCTAATATCGGCTGCGCGAGAATGACGCGGCGCAGCGGCGGGGCAAGGTCTCCCTTCCCGGCCGAGAACAGCTGCTGCCACGAAAAGTAGGCTGGTTTTCCGGCGAGCTCTGCCGAAATCGCCTGGTGAAGTCTGGCGAGCGGTGCCTCCAGTCCCTCGATCGCGGAATTCCCGGTTTCGTCCGCCGCGCCGGTCGCTGCGGTTTCCAGCGCCTTGGCGATACCGCGCAGCGACGGGTCGTAAGCCAGACTGCCGACCAGCGGCTGCGCCTCGATCAGCTTGCTGGTGGCTCCGCGCACGTCCTCGACCGAGCCGAACAACAACCCGTTGCGCTCAAAGAATTTGCCGGCATCGGGCCTGTTGGCGTTGCTGAAGCGCTTGGGGTCGGCGACCAGCGCGGCGTCAAGCCGGCTTGCGGCATTCTCGGCCAGTTCCGGGGTCTTGCCGTCGATCACCACGACGATGGGATCGGCGGTTTGCGGAAAGGCGGCGGTGACGGCGGCGTCGTTACGGCGCCAGTCGGTCTCGGCGGAGATCAGCTCGCCGGTGTCGGTCGTCATTTCGAAATGGGTGTAGGAGTAGGCGGTTGCCGCCAGCACAAGCAAAATCGCACTCACGATGACCGCGAACGGCTTGCGCGCCGAAAAAGAAACCGCGCGTTCGAGGGCATTGGTCAGCATTGGCGGGACGCATACTGGCGCTCGGGCCAAAGGGGAAGTGCAAGCCCTATTGCCTGTTTCAATCAACAGTTGCTCGCTGTAGGAGCCGGGCATGGCGCGCGTGCTAGATCATTGCCGGGAATTCCCGCGGAGGACCGCTTGATTCTGGTGGCTATGGACGCTGTCTGGTGGCTGGCGCTGGCGTTGACGGTGGCGGCCATCGCCTATTTGCTGCTTGCCCTGGCGAGCGTCGCCGCGTTTCGCCAGAAGCCCGGTCCCGGCTGGGTGCAGCCTCCCGCCGTCACCCTGCTGAAACCGCTTTGCGGGCTGGAGGAAGGGCTGGACGAGGCGCTGGCCAGTTTCCTCGCTCAGGAGACCGGCTCGCCAGTCCGCTTCGTTTTCGGGGTTTCCGATGCGGGCGATCCGGCGCTGAGCCTCGCCCGACAGGTCGCCGCGCGGTTCCCGGAGCGCGACGTCGCCTTTGTCATTGACGCCGCCGTGCATGGTCCCAATCCAAAGGTGAACAATCTTGTCAACATGGCAAGGGCAGGGCTTGGCGAGGTGGTGGCCATCTCTGACAGTGACGTCATCATCGCGCCGGGCGCTTTGCAGCGGGCGATCGATTCGCTCGCCCCCGCCAATGTCGGCGCGGTGACGGCACTTTACCGCGCCAGGCCAGGAGTTGGCGGTGATCGCATCCGCACATTCGGCGCATGGTTCGTCGATTACTGGTTTCTGCCGATGGCGGTGCTGCATGCGCGGCTGGCGCCGCTATCGGTAACCTACGGCCCGCTGACGCTCATTCGGCGTGAGTTGCTGGAGAGCGTCGGCGGGCTGGCGGTGCTGGCCAACCATCTGTCCGACGATGCCGAGTTGGGGCGGCTGGTCCGCGCGGCGGGCTATGCGGTCGCCTTTACGCCCGATACCGCCGAGACCCTCGTCAACGACGCGAGCCATCCCGCGCTGTTCGATCACGAACTGCGCTGGGCGCGGACCGTGCGCGGGCTCGATCCGATTGGCTTTACCGCGTCGCTGGTGAGCCATCCCGGGCCCTTGCCGCTGCTGCTGCTGCTGTATCCCGGAATTGCGGCCATTGCCCTGATACTGGCGCCGCTGCTGCTGCGCTGGCTGTTGGTTCGGCTGGTCGAGCTCCGCTTCGGCCGCGCCGCAGGGCTGGCAAGGCCGGAGCTGCTGGCGATCTGGCTGCGCGATTGCTATTGTTTTGCGGTCTGGGCCTCGGCCTTCGCCGCCCGCCGCGTTTGCTGGCGCGGGCAAAGCCTGCGCGTCGAGCGGCGCGATATTCTCAGCCCGGTGCGGGCAGGGGAGCCTGTCGCATGACCCGCCGGCTGATCGTCACCGCCGACGATTTCGGCATGTCGATGGAAGTCAACGACGCGGTCGAGGAGGCGTATCGCAACGGCATCCTCACCTGCGCCAGCCTGGTCGTCGCCGGAGACGCCGCCGAGGATGCGGTCCGCCGGGCGAAGCGCTTGCCGAAGCTGGGTGTCGGGCTTCACCTGGCGATGTTCGGAGCGCCTGCCAGCGCATCCGAGCCATCAATTTTGGCGCCGGACGGAGCGAACCTTGGGCAAAGCCCTGTCGTCACCGGCGTCGCTGTCATGGTATCGCCCCGCGCCCGCAAGGCCGCCGAGCGGGAGTTTGCCGCGCAGTTCGACGCCTACCGCAAGACTGGCCTGCCGCTCGGCCACCTTGATGGGCATTGGCATTGCCATCAGCATCCTGCGGTGCTGGCGATTGCCCTGAGGCTTGGCAAGCCGCTTGGGCTGCGGGCGGTGCGGATTCCCTATGAGCCATACAGCTTCTCCCGGGACGTCGGCGACGGCTCAAAGCCGATTGCCCGCTTGCTCCATGCCTTCAGCCATTGGCCGCTCACCAGGGCGATGCGCTGGCAAGTACGAAACGCCGGCATGGCCGCCAACGACCGCTTCTTCGGTAAGACCGATAATGGCGCGATCGATGAAAAGCTGCTGCTCCGCTTTGTCGCGAAGCTTCCCTCCGGCGTGACTGAACTCGGCCTCCACCCCTCGACGGTCAACTGGCACGGCCCCCACGCCCCGCCCGCCGATTGGCA
>JANLQW010000091.1:0-18214 GCA_031368085.1 Novosphingobium sp.
GATCCGGAAACCACAACCGTGGCAAGGCTGGTCGAGCAGTCGGGGGTCAGCCATCGCGCGGTAGAACGCATCTGCCGCCGCGCTTTTGGTTTCTCACCCAAAGTGTTGCTGCGCCGCCAGCGCTTCATGCGCAGCCTGAGCCATTTCATGCTCGATCCTTCCCTCCGCTGGATCGGCGCAATCGACGGACATTACCACGATCAGGCGCAGTTTGTGCGCGACTTCCGCCAGTTCATGGGCATGACCCCACGCCAATATGCCGCGCTGCCCAAGCCGCTGATCGGTGCGGTCATGCGGGAACGGGTGCGGTTCTTCGGTTCAGCAGTCCAAGCGCTTGACAATCCGGGCGGTCCCCAAGCTCGGGCCTGATTGCGATCTGGCGCTTTCGTCCGTAAGGAGCGCCGCTTGGACCCATTTCGGCGGACGGAATTCGCGTGGATTACGCAAGCATCGGGCAGGAGGCACTCTCGCGCATCGCGGGCGCAGCAGGGCTTGAGGCGATTGAGGCGCTGCGAGTCCAATTCCTCGGCAAGCAGGGCTCGATCTCCGGACTGCTGAAGACGCTGGGCGGGATGTCACCCGATGAGCGGCAGGCGGAAGGGCCGAAGATTCACCGGCTGCGCGAGGAGGTTACCGCCGCACTTGCCGCCCGCAAGGCCGAGCTGGAGGGCGCGGCGCTGGAAGCCCGGCTGGCCTCAGAGCGTATCGATCTGTCGCTGCCCGCGCCGGAAAGTCCCGGCGGTTCGGTCCATCCGGTCAGCCAGGTGATGGACGAACTCGCCGAAATCTTTGCAGACCTGGGTTTCGCCGTCGCCACCGGTCCGGAAATCGAGGACGACTGGCACAATTTCACCGCGCTCAACATGCCCGAGAGCCACCCGGCGCGGGCGATGCACGATACGTTCTATTTCCCGGACAGAAACGCGCAGGGCCGCGAGATGCTGCTGCGCACCCACACCTCGCCAGTGCAGATCCGCTCGATGCTGGAACGCGGCGCGCCCTTGCGCACCATCGCCCCGGGCCGCGTCTACCGCTCCGACAGCGACGCCACCCACACGCCGATGTTTCATCAGGTCGAGGGCCTGGTCATCGACAAGGGCATCCACCTCGGCCATCTGAAGTGGACGCTTGAGACTTTCCTCAAGGCTTTCTTCGAGCGCGAGGACATCGTGCTGCGGCTACGCCCGAGCTACTTCCCGTTCACCGAACCTTCGGTTGAGGCGGACATCGGCTACACGCTGGTGAACGGCAAGCGCGTCGTCGGCGGTTCCGAAGGGTGGATGGAAGTGTTGGGCAGCGGCATGGTCAACCGCAAGGTGATCGCGGCAGGCGGGCTCGATCCCGATGAATGGCAGGGTTTCGCCTTCGGCATCGGTGTCGACCGGCTGGCGATGCTGAAATATGGCATGGACGATCTACGCGCCTTTTTCGACGGCGATGTCCGCTGGCTGGCGCATTACGGCTTCTCCGCGCTCGATGTGCCGACGCTCTCGGGCGGGGTAGGGACGCAAGCGGGCGTGAGGGCATGAAGTTCTCGCTCACCTGGCTCAAGGACCATATCGACACATCGGCTTCGGTCGAGGCGATCGCGCGCACGCTCAATGCCATCGGCCTGGAAGTGGAAGGGGTGGAGGATCCGGCGCAGAAGCTCGCTGGTTTCCGTATAGCCAGGGTAATCACCGCAGACCGCCACCCCAATGCCGACAAGTTGCAGGTGCTCACTGTCGATGCCGGAGACGGCCAGCCGCTCCAGGTCGTCTGCGGCGCGCCCAATGCGCGGGCCGGGCTGGTCGGCGTGCTGGGGCTGCCGGGTGCGGTGGTGCCGGCAAACGGCATGGAGCTGAAAAAGGCCACGGTGCGGGGGATCGAATCCAACGGGATGATGTGCTCGGCGCGCGAACTTGAACTGGGCGACGACCACGACGGCATCATCGAACTGCCCGACGATGCGCCCCTTGGCGCGGCCTTCGCCGATTATTCCGGCTCGGATCCGGTGTTCGATGTCGCCATCACCCCCAACCGGCCCGATTGCATGGGCGTCCATGGCATCGCCCGCGATCTGGCAGCGGCGGGGCTAGGCACATTGCGCCCGGTCAGCGCGCGTGCGTCTGCGAGTTCAGCACGAGCGAGCGAAGCGACAGGTTCCGCTCAAGCCGAGCTTGTCGAAGCCCACGCACCAACATTTGTCTGCCCGATCGAAATCCGCATTGAATATCCCGAAGGCTGCCCCGCTTTCTACGGCCGGGCCATCAGGGGCGTGACCAATGGCACCTCGCCCGACTGGATGCAGGCGCGGCTCAAATCCGCAGGCCAGCGCCCGATCTCGGCGCTGGTCGATATTACCAACTACGTCATGCTGGCCTTCGGGCGGCCCGCGCATGCCTATGACTGTTCGCAGCTGACCGGTGCGGTGGTGGCGCGGCGGGCGAAAGATGGCGAGACGGTCACCGCGCTCAACGGCAAGGTTTATGCGCTCGACTGCAGCATGACCGTGATCGCCGATGACAAGGGCGTGCATGACATCGCCGGGATCATGGGCGGCGAGCATTCCGGCTGTTCGGAAGCGACCACCGACGTGCTGCTCGAAATTGCCTATTTCGATCCCGAACGCATCGCCGCGACGGGCCGCAAGCTCGGCCTCAGCTCCGACGCGCGCAGCCGCTTCGAGCGGGGGGTCGATTCGGGCTTTCTCGATGCCGGGCTGGAAATCCTCACCGATTTGATCCTGCGCATATGCGGCGGCGAGGCGAGCGCAGTGGTGCGCGCGGGCAAGCCGCCGGTCGCAGCCAGGCAGCTGACCTATGATCCCGCGCTAGCCAAACGGCTGGGCGGGGTGGCGGTGGCTGAGGCTGAGCAGAAGCGCATTCTGGAAGCGCTGGGATTTGCGGTTGGCGCGGATTGGCGCGTCACCGTCCCGACGTGGCGTCCCGACGTCGACGACGCGCCCGACATCGTCGAAGAAGTGATCCGCATCCACGGTCTGGGCAATGTGGCGAGCGTGCCGCTGCCGCGCCTTGACGGCGTTGCGCGTCCTACCGCCACCCCGGCACAGAAGCTCGAGCGCCGCCTGCGCCGGGCAGCGGCGGCGCGGGGGAATCATGAGGCGGTGACCTGGTCGTTCCTCGCGGAGCCGGACGCCGATGCTTTCTCTGAGGGCAATGGCGGAACCTGGACGCTCGCCAATCCGATCAGCGAAGACATGAAGGTCATGCGCCCCTCGCTGCTGCCGGGCCTGCTGGCAGCGGCAAAGCGCAACCTCGATCGCGGCGCGCCAGGCCTGCGGTTGTTCGAGATCGGTCGGCGCTATCTGCGCGGCGAGGGGGGGCTCAGCGACGAGCGCCTGTCGCTCGCCGTGGTGCTGGCCGGCGAGAAGATCACGCGTGGCTGGGCGACTGGCAAGGCGGTGAGCTTTGACGCCTTCGACGCCAAAGCAGAAGCGTTCGCGCTGCTCGCCGAGGCGGGCGCGCCGGTCGATAGTCTGCAGGTGATGGGGGATGCGGGGCCGCAGTTCCACCCCGGTCAGTCGGCGACGCTGCGGCTGGGGCCGAAGACTGTGCTGGGCCGGTTCGGCATGCTGCATCCGGCGCTGCTGAAGCAGTTCGACATCGATGCGCCGGTGGCGGTGGTGGAGCTGTTCCTCGATGCACTGCCGGGGAAGAAGGGCGCGGTTAATTTTGCCCGCGCGAATTATGCGCCGTCTGCCTTACAGCCAGTGACGCGTGATTTTGCCTTTCTCGTCCCGGTGAAATTGCCTGCGAGCGATCTGGTCCGCGCAGTAAAGGGCGCGGACAAGGCGAATATCGTTAGTGTACGTCTGTTTGATCGATTCAAGATGCCGGATGGCCGAATTTCGCTGGCCGTGGAAGTCACGCTACAACCGGGCGAGAAGAGCTATGACGAGGCCCAAATCATAGAAATTTCGCACAAGATAATTGCTGCTGCTGACAGAATAGGTGCAAAGCTGAGGGCGACCATCGAGGTGCATTCGACTCAGCACGGTGTGACATAAAGGTCAGTCAGTATGTAATTATACGCGTAATCCTGAACGTGTTTCAGGATCCATCGCGCCGCCGAGAGCGGTGCTTGGTGCGGAGAAATGGACCCTGAAACAAGTTCAGGGTGACGAATTTGTCTGAGATTGAAACAAAAGCCATATGTCCAACCGCCGCACCTTTGCCATCATCTCGCATCCTGACGCGGGCAAGACCACGCTGACCGAAAAGCTCCTGCTGCAAGGCGGCGCGATCCATCTTGCGGGCCAGGTCAAGGCGCGGGGGCAGGCGCGGCGGGCCCGGTCGGACTGGATGAAGATCGAGCAGCAGCGCGGGATCTCGGTGACCAGCTCGGTGATGACGTTCGAGCGCGGCGGGATCACTTTCAATCTGCTCGATACGCCCGGCCACGAGGACTTTTCCGAGGATACCTACCGGACGCTGACCGCAGTCGATTCGGCGATCATGGTGATCGATGCCGCCAAGGGCATCGAGGAGCAGACGCGCAAGCTGTTCGAGGTCTGCCGGATGCGCTCGGTGCCGATCATCACCTTCGTCAACAAGGTCGATCGCGAAGGCCGCTCGCCGTTCGATCTGATGGACGAGGTGGCCGACGCGCTGGCGCTCGACGTCTGCCCGATGGGCTGGCCGGTCGGCATGGGCGGGGAGTTCCAGGGCGTGCTCGATCTCGCGATGAACCGCGTCAGCCGCCCCGAAGGGCCCAGCCGCGAATTCCTCGGGCGCATCGAGGACGCTCCCGCGCTGCCCGCCGCAATCGCCGACGAAGTGGCGCTGGCGCAGGGCGGCTATCCGGAATTCGACCTTGCAGCCTACCGCCACGGCGATTTGACACCGGTCTTTTTCGGCTCGGCACTAAAGAGCTTCGGGGTCGCCGAGCTGATCGACGCCATCGCGCGCTACGCCCCGCCGCCGCGCCCGCAGCCGAGCAATTGCGGCGCAATTTCGCCCGAGCGCCCGGAGGTCACTGGCTTCATCTTCAAGGTGCAGGCCAATATGGACCCCCAGCACCGCGACCGGATCGCGTTCATGCGGCTAGTTTCCGGCACCTTCAAGCGCGGCATGAAGCTGGTTCCGTCAGGGCTGGGCAAGCCGATCGCGGTGCACTCGCCGATCCTGTTTTTCGCCCAGGACCGCGAGATCGCTGATTCGGCCGAACCGGGCGACATCATCGGCATCCCGAACCACGGCACCCTGCGGGTCGGCGACACCCTCTCCGAAAAGAACGAAGTGCGCTTTACCGGCCTGCCCAACTTCGCGCCCGAAATCCTGCGGCGGGTGGTGCTCAAGGATCCGACCAAGACCAAGCAGCTGAGAAAGGCGCTGGACGATCTTTCCGAGGAAGGCGTGATCCAGGTGTTCTACCCGGAGATCGGCGCGCAATGGATCGTCGGCGTCGTCGGCCAGCTGCAGCTCGATGTGCTGATCAGCCGGCTTGAGGCCGAATACAAGGTCGCGGCCTCGCTCGAACCTGCTCCGTTCGATACGGCGCGCTGGCTCAAGGGCAGCGATAGCGCGCTGCGAGGCTTTGCCGATTTCAACAAATCGAACCTGGCGAAAGATCGTGACGGCGACCCGGTGTTCCTGGCCAGATCGTCATGGGATGTCGGCTACCAGCAGGAAAAGAACCCCGAGCTAACCTTCAGCGCGACCAAGGAGCGTTAGGCCCTGTTCATCGCCCCGCTCTGATCAATTCCAATGCCATGCCGCCCTCTTTTGCCAGTCCGATACTTTTGAAGGGATTGCCCGCAATCGGCAAGCGCCCTAACCCTGCCCCATGTCCACATTCACCGATGCGCTCACGCCGGACCACGCCGCGATGATCTCGCGCCAAAGCGTCTTCTTTGTCGCCACCGCCGCCGATAACGGGCGGATCAATCTCAGCCCCAAGGGCTATGACAGCTTCCGCGTACTCTCGCCCGGCCGGGTCAGCTACCTCGACCTCGGCGGCTCCGGCAACGAGACCCACGCCCACCTCGCGGCCGACGGGCGGATCACAATCATGATGTGCAATTTCGGCGGCCCGGCCGCGATCCTGCGCATTTACGGAATAGGTAGGCCGGTCTTGCCGTATGACGCCGGGTGGGCGGAGCTTGCCGCGCATTTCACCCTGCTGCCCGGCACCCGCCAGATCTTCGATATTGCTATCGAAAGCGTGCAGGTGAGCTGCGGCTGGGGCGTGCCGATCCTGAAACTCGATCACGAGCGCAAGGCGCTGGTCAAGTACCACGCCGACAAGGACCCGGACAAATGGGCGGCGCAATATCGCAGCCGTGACCGCAGCATCGACGGTCTGCCGACCCGCCCGACCGACCGCTATATCGCCGGCGACCCCGACGCGGCGGAGCCGGGCTGACCGCAGGCGTGGAGCTTACTTTCGCCAGTTACAACATCCGCAAGGCGGTCGGGCTCGACGGGCGGCGTGACCCCGACCGCATCCTTGCCGTCCTGCGCGAAATCGATGCAGACGTGATTGCGCTCCAGGAAGCGGACCGCCGCTTCGGCCTCCGGGAGAGCGCTCTGCCCTTGTCGGCGATCGACGATCACACCCCTTACCGCGCGGTTCCGTTTGCCGGCCGGCCGCACAGTCTCGGCTGGCACGGCAATGCCATTCTTGTGCGCCGCGACATGAAGATTTTGCACGCCGCCATCGTGCCACTGCCGACCCTCGAGCCGCGCGGGGCGATCCGGGTGGATTTGCGCGCCGGCTCGCAGCAGCTGCGGGTTGTCGGCATGCACCTCGACCTGTCGGGGCTGCGGCGGCGGCGGCAGGTGCGCACAATTCTCGGCCATCTCGCCAGCTGCGATAGCGAGAGCCCGACAGTGTTGATGGGCGATCTCAACGAATGGTCGCAGCATGGCGGCTGCCTGCGCGAGTTCGGGCACGCCTGGCATGTTCTCGCCCCGGGGCGCAGTTTCCCCTCGCGCCGGCCGGTTGCACAGCTGGACCGGTTCGTGGTCTCGCGGGAATGGAGCATTGTCGAGACCGGCGTCCATCACAGCTTGCTGGCATCGCGCGGCTCCGACCATCTCCCAGTCGTCGCGCGGTTGGCATTACCCAAAATTTAGGGCATTGTATACTTGACAAAGCGGACAGCAGAGTGAACGATTCTCAACGACAGGCCGGCGCTCTAATTGCCGAGATTGAGCACGTGATCGCTCGCGATGAGCGCGAGGGTGGCAAGACCATGCGCGATCTAGCTGCCGCCATTCTTTTGGCTGTTTTGTCTGGACTCCGCGATGAGGGCTTCGCCATACTGGACGGTCTTTTCGCCGAGGCGAAGCAAGCGGTCTTCCGCTAGGTCAAATTCCGACTTCGTTATGCGAAGGCTGCGACTACCTAGAGAGCCATCCTTTTCAAAGGTGGTGAGGTGGAACAGCCAGCCCGGCCTACTGCTTGCAATGTACATCGCGTGCGCCATGAAGTGGCGGAGGTCTTTTTCGTTTTCGAGATCAGCAATGATCTCCAAGGCAAGCGGCCTCAGGTGCTCAAATTCAGCGACCTTGGAATGCAGTTTTTTAAACAGCTCGATTTTCCAGCGAAGGGATTGCGGAACCACGTTGCTGATGGTCCGACCTGAAACTTCCCAAGCGGTGAGGTTCACGTTATCTATCGCAACCTCAACGGCTGCCCATAGGGTCAGGCCGGATACGCACATCATTGTCGCGTTCCATTATCAAACGGCGCGCAATGTGTAGCAACGCCGAGCAAATCTGCCAATTCTGGGAAAGTCGCAATGTGCGCTGATTTGCCGCACATTGTGCGGCAAGCCCCTGATCCCTTGTGAAACAAGGGTCCGGCCGCCCCAGAAACGCCATGCAATGTGCGTTCTTTTATCTTGCCATCGCTCCTTCCCCCTTCACCTGCAAAACCTGAAAACCCACCCACAAAGCGCCATTCCACGCCAAGGTGCGACAGGCTTGCATGAGCGGCTTCACTGCGAAGAATGCACAGACAGAGCGACAAACAGCCCGCCAAGCGAGGCTTGTGAAGCTATCGACACGCGAGCGTGAGGCGGAGCTAACCATCTCCCCGCCCCGGGCTTCACGCACCGCTTCGAGGATTCGCGGCTTGGTGACCCGGCTCAGGTAGTTGGCGACCGTCGGCTGCCACCCTGCTCGTGCCATATCGAGGCCAATGGTACGGGCGATATGATCGGCAGATGCGATCCGCTTGTTGACGCCGTGCACCGACACCTGACCCTGGTTGTAACGACCCGCCGGTTCATAGAGCGCATTGAGGCTGAGCGCGGTGCAATGCGCCAGAAGCCGCATCTGCTCGTCCACCTCCATTGCCGTAAGCACGTCCCAGAGCTGATCGGGATTATCGGGCTGCGTGCCGCCCCAGGCTTCATGGCACTGGTGGGTCGCCTGCCCCCAGACAGTATCGCCCACCCGTCACGAAAGGCGAAGCCTCCCTTTCCCTCTCGACCGGGCACAGCCCGGATCGCCGCCAGCCGGCGCACGGCAATGATCAGGGCGCTTGGTCTGACACCGCCAGGCGCTCACGCGCCGTTCGCGGCGCCCTGCTCGTGCCTCCAATCACTCCAGCGACCAGCGGCATTGGGCCAGCAAAAACCGCACCCTGAATGGAGGCGACGGCAAAAGTGCTTTTGCGGGATTGGCTGGGGCGGGGCTTGTCGTTCCGGCCAATCCCGCGCTGGCCCTTGCCGAGCCGATTCAGTGTGCGTGCGGGGCCTTCATACAAACTTCACACCCTGGACGATTTCCAATCGGCCAGAGTGCGGCGTCAGCCCCGCTCAATTTATGGGGCGTTGCGGGGTGTCCCCGCTGAAGGGGTCTGTCGAGACAGGAAGGGCTCGGCGGCAGGGGAAGGCCTTCCCTTTTCAGCATTCGTTTGCTTCACCAGTGCGCGTTCACTTGGTCGCGTAAGCAGAATCTACTCCCGCGCAAGCAGATTTTACCACGCGCATAAGCACCACCGGGGCTGCTTTATCAAGGCCATTGAGCATCCGCGCGGTTAGGGCGGCCCTCCAGAAAACGTCAATAGAATGAAGAGTGAGAGGCGAACTCCGCCGGGAAGTACCCAAACGCCGCCGTTTCCGAGAGTTCCACTGCTTACGGAATGCTTACTTTTGTAATTTCTCATAGCGCGTAAGCAGAAAAAGCGATCCGTGACGATCGCCTAATTTGTTGAAATATCATGAAATAACTGGAGCGGGCGAAGGGATTCGAACCCTCGACCCCAACCTTGGCAAGGTTGTGCTCTACCCCTGAGCTACGCCCGCTCGAGACGCCGACGGCCCGCTGACAAGGCGGCGGGCCGGGGTGAGGCGCGCGGTTAGCATCGGGGTTGCACCCCGGCAAGGGAAAATCGCGCTTCGCAGCCTCCTGTTGGCAACGACCGGATTTGCCCTTCACAAATTGCGCGAAAGGGCCAAATTGGCCAAAGGCGCATCACCCACTGCACGGAGCATCTACCTTGGCGAGTTCTGGTCTCAATACCGACGAGCAAAAAGCGGTCGAACGCTTCCGCACCGCCGTCGCCGAACCATCTATGACCAGCCTGGTCATAGTCGATTTTTGGGCGGAATGGTGCGGGCCGTGCAAGGCGCTGACCCCGATGCTGGAAAAGGTTGCGGCCGAGTACGCTGACAAGGGCGTGCTGCTTGCCAAGATCAATGTCGATGATGAGAAATTCATCGCCGCCCAGTTTCAGGTGCGCTCGATCCCCACGGTCTATGCCATTTTCCAGGGGCAGCCGGTCGCCGATCTGACCCAGGCGCGAAGCGAATCGCAGCTGAAGGGCATGCTTGACGAGCTGCTCGCCAAACTACCGGTGTCGGGCGGCGGCGGCGAGCCGGTGCAGGATATCGCCCCGCTGCTTGCCATGGGCGAGGAAATTCTCATCGCGGGGGACGGCGAGCGGGCCGCGAATATCTTCGCTCAGATCGTCGAGATCGCACCGGACAATGCGCCGGCAAATGCCGGGCTTATCCGCGCACTGGCGCTCGCCGGGCAGCTCGAGGAAGCGGATAGCGTGCTGGCGGCGCTCGATCCGGCGCTGGCCAGGGATCCGAGCATCGAACGCGCCCGCACCGCGCTCGAGCTGGCGAAAGCAATGCCGCAGGAAGGTGAGCTGGCAGAGTTGCGCGCCGCCGCCGAGGCCGCGCCCGAGAACATGGAGGCGCAGCTCGCCTTTGCCAACGCCGCGTTCGCTGCCGGCGAGCGCGATGCCGCGGCGGCGACGCTGCTGGCGATGATCGCGGTGGATCGCGAATGGAACGAAGGCGCGGCTCGGGCCAAGCTGTTGCAGATGTTCGAGGCGATCGGCCTGGAAGATCCGTGGGTTGCGGCGACGCGGCGGCGGCTGTCGACGGTGTTGTTCGGGTAGGAGGGCGCGCCATGGCCGAGACCAGGAAACGCATCTCGATCTTTCCACTGGCCGGGGCGGTGCTCTACCCCGGCCTGCAATTGCCGCTCCACATCTTCGAGCCGCGCTACCGCGCGATGGTCAGCGATGCGCTGGCGCGCGACCGGCGGATCGGCATGATCCAGCCGCAGCGCGGCGAAGAGGGCGCCCCCCTGTTCGCCATCGGCAGTCTCGGCCGCATCGACAATGTCGAGGCGCTGGACGACGGGCGCTACAATATCGTGCTTGAGGGCGAGGCGCGCTTTCGCATCCTGCGCGAGCTCAAGGTCGCTACCCCGTTCCGCCAGGTCGAGGCGGAGCTGCTCGGTGATCCTGACGAAGAAGCCTTGGCCCCGGTGGAGCGGGCCTCGTTCGAGCGCGAAGCGCGGCGCTTTGCCGATGCCCAGGGCTACCGGGTCGATTGGCAATCGGTAGCGCGGCTCGACGATGTCGCGCTGATCAACGGCGTCTCGCAGATCGCCCCGTTCGATGCGGCGGCCAAGCAGGCGCTGCTCGAGACCCCGGATATCGCGACGCGGTGCGAATTGCTGGTGCAGCTGATGCAGTTTTTCGGGCGCCGCGACAGCGATGACGACCGGGTGACGCTGCAATAAGGCGGGGCATCATCCGGGCTCAGGTGGTTCAAATCGCCTCGTCCGCCAGCGCCATCCCGGCAGTGCGGTGAGCGGCAACGAGGGTGTTGCGCAGCAGCACGGCGATGGTCATTGGGCCGACCCCGCCCGGAACCGGCGTGATCGCGCCGGCGACTGCACTTACCCCGGCGAAATCGACATCGCCGACCAGCCAGGTCTTGCCCTTTTCGGCCCCGGCCACCCGGTTGATGCCGACATCGATCACGGTAGCGCCGGGCTTGATCCAGTCCGCCTTGACCATTTCCGCCCGACCGACGGCGGCGATCACGATATCCGCGCGGCGCACCACATCGGGCAGATTCTTCGTGCGGCTGTGGGCGACGGTGACGGTGCAGCTTTCCTTGATCAGCAATTGCGCCATCGGCTTGCCGACCAGGATCGAGCGTCCGATCACCACGGCGTCGAGGCCGGACAATGCGCCCAGCCGGTCCTTGAGCAGCATCAGGCAGCCCAGCGGCGTGCAGGGCACCAGTCCGGGCAGGCCGAGCGCGAGGCGGCCGGTGCTCACCGGGGTCAGCCCGTCGACATCCTTGGCCGGATCGATCGCCTCGACCACCGCCTGTTCATCCAGATGCGAAGGGAGCGGCAGCTGGACGAGAATGCCGTCCACCGCCGGATCGGCGTTGAGCCGGTGAACCAGGTGTAGCAGCTCGGCCTGGGTGGTTTCGGCGGGGAGCAGGAACTGGAAGCTTTCCATGCCGCAGGCTGCGGTCTGCTTGGCCTTGGAGCGGACATAGACCTGGCTCGCCGGATCGTCGCCAACCAGCACCACCGCCAGCCCCGCCTTGCGGCCGGCGGTTTCTTCGAAGCTTGCGGCCCGTAATGCCACCCGACCGCGCAAGGTTTCCGCGAAAGCCTTGCCGTCGATGACATGAGCCTGGGTCATATCGCGGCAGCTGCCAGATTGCCAAGAACGATGCGTAGAACCTGCAACAACACGATCAGCACCATCGGCGAGAAATCGATCGCGCCGGTATCAGGCATGAACCGCCGGATCGGCCGCAGCAGCGGATCGAGCAGGGCATTCACCGCCTTCCAGATCGCGGCGACAAAGTCGTTGTCCATGTTGACCACGTTGAAGCTGATCAGCAGGCTCATCACGAACTGCACGATTACCAGCATGACGATGACCGAAATCAGATAGCCGACGATCTGGAATAGGGTGATGGCAATCATTGTCAGTCCTTTTGCGGCAACGCCGGCGGCTGATAGCCGAGGCTTGGCGCGGCCGGCAAGCGGGGCGAATGGAATATCGCGTGCGACTTGCTCCCCTCCCGCTTCCAGGAGGGGGATTTACGACCCCGCCCTAATCAGCGTGCCTGCGCCCTTTGAGGTGAAAATCTCGAGCAGCAAGGCATGCGGGACCCGCCCGTCGAGCACCACCGCCGCCTCGCAGCCAGCCTCCACCGCATGGATGCAGGTTTCCAGCTTGGGGATCATGCCGCCCGAGATTGCGCCGTCCTGCCGCAGCGCGGCGATATCGGCGGGGGTTAGGTCGGTGAGGAGATTGCCCTGCGTGTCGAGCACCCCGGCGACGTCGGTCAGCAGGAACAGCCGCGCCGCGCCGAGCGCCGCCGCCACCGCGCCGGCCATGGTGTCGGCGTTGATGTTGTAGGTCTCTCCGTCCGCGCCCGGTGCGATCGGGGCGATCACCGGGATCATGCCGGCGGTGCAGATCGTCTCGATGATCTGGATATCGACACTTTCCGGCTCACCGACGAAGCCGAGGTCGAGTACCTGTTCGATCTGGCTGTCCGGATCGATGGTGGTGCGGGTCACCTTGCGGGCGATGACCAGCCCGCCGTCCTTGCCGGAAATGCCGATCGCCTTGCCGCCCGCCCCGGCGATCCAGCCGACCAGCTCCTTGTTGATCGCGCCGGACAGGACCATTTCGGCGATCTCCGCAGTTGCCTTGTCGGTCACCCGCAGGCCGTCGACAAACCGCGATTCGACGCCGAGTTTCTTGAGCATCCGGCCGATCTGCGGACCGCCGCCATGGACCACCACCGGATTGATCCCGACCGCTTTGAGCAGCACCACATCCTCGGCGAAATCGCGCGCCAACTCGGGGTCGCCCATGGCGTGGCCGCCGTATTTCACCACGAAGGTGCGGCCGGCGTAGCGCTGCAGATAGGGCAGCGCCTCGACCAGCGTCTCGGCCTTGGCGAGCCCATGGAATTCGGGGGCGGGATTGGGTGTGTCGGACATCGACTGCGGCTTTAGATGGCTTGGCGCGGAATTGAAGTACTAATTCCGTCTGCCCGCCCGGGCGAATGCCGGAGCGCGATTTCGTAAACTGGAAGAACTCACCTATGATCACTCCGCGCGTTTTCATCCTGGCGATGATCGGCAAGTGACGGGGGAGCGTTTATGCGGATTGTGGCGGCGATCATCCTGACGGTGGCCTGGGCAAGTCAGGCCGCGGCAGCCACGCCGGAGCAGGTGGCCGAGGCGGCCCTGCGCGCCGCGCCAGTGTGGGATGGGCACAACGATGTGCCCGAGCAGCTGCGCGAGCGGCGCAAGAATATCATCGCCGACTTCGATTTCCGCGATACGCGCCTCACCGCCGACCCGGCCAACAAGCGGGCAGCCATGCACACGGATCTCACGCGGCTGCGCCAAGGCCGCGTCGGGGCGCAGTTCTGGTCGGTGTGGGTGTCCTCGCTGCTGAGCGAGCAGCAGGCGGTTCAGGCGACGCTCGAACAGATCGACGTGACCAAGCGGCTGATCGCCCGTTACCCTGCCAAGATGCAGCTCGCCGTCACCAGCGCCGAGGTCGAGCGGGCGATGCGCAGCGGCAAGATCGCCTCGCTGATCGGGCTGGAAGGCGGTCATTCGATCGGCGCGTCGCTGGGCGTGTTGCGGCAGATGTATGCGCTGGGTGCGCGCTACATGACAATCACCCACTTCAAGAACACCGCCTGGGCCGACAGCGCCACCGATGCGCCGGCGCATGACGGCCTCACCGATTTTGGCCGCGACGTGGTGCGCGAGATGCAGCGGCTCGGCATGCTGGTCGATCTCAGCCATGTTAGCGAGGCGACCATGCTCGATGCTCTCGATGTGGCCAAGGCCCCGGTGATGTTCAGCCATTCCGGCGCGCGGGCGGTCGATGGCCACCCGCGCAACGTGCCCGACAGCGTGCTGGACCGGATCAAGGCCAATGGCGGTATCGTCATGGTGGTGACCTTGCCAAGCTATGTCAGTGAGGAGGCGCGCGGCTGGTCGGCGCGGCAGGCGGGGGAAAAGGCGCGGCTTGACGCGGTTCATTCCGGCGACCCCGATGGCGCGAGGACGGCGCTCGCCGAATGGGAGCAGGCCAACCCCGCGCCGCGCTCGACCATTGCGCAGGTGGCGGACCATATCGATCATATCGTCAAGCGCAGCGGCATCGATCATGCCGGCATCGGCGGCGATTTCGACGGGATGGCGACGACCACCCAGGGCATGGACGATGTGTCTGGCTATCCTGCCCTGTTCGCCGAACTGGCCCGGCGCGGCTATGCGCAAGCCGACCTCGAAAAGATTGCCAGCCGCAATATGATGAGGGTGATGCGCGGGGCGGAAGTCTATGCCGCAGCCCATCGCGCAGATCAGCCGATAGAAAACCCGACTGCTTTTTGAAGCCAATCAGGCGCTAGGGGTTGGCCTGCGTGCTGGCCGCCTGGCCGGAGCCCGACCCGGAACTGGTCGCCGCACCGGTCATCCATATCACCGACATGGCGATAATCGCCAGCAGCAGGCTTATCAGCAGCACGTATCGCACGATATGAGGGGTACTGCCGCCGCGTGCTTCATTGGTTTCAATGTGAACTTCGTCGCCTTCGCGTTCCATGGTCCCTCCAGGAGCATCCATTGAGGCATGCCGATACTTACGCAACGCACCGCCGGGAGCTTCGTTCCGCTTGCCCGCGTGGGGCCGGTCCCGCCTCAGTCGCGCAGCAGCTCGTTGATCCCGGTCTTGGCGCGGGTCTGGGCGTCGACCGTCTTGACGATCACCGCGCAATAAAGCGACGGGCCGGGTGAGCCGTCGGGCAGCGGCTTGCCGGGCAGCGAGCCGGGTACCACCACCGCGAAGGGCGGCACCTTGCCGATGTGAATCTGGCCGGTGGCGCGATCGACGATCTTGGTCGAGGCGCTGATGAACACACCCATCGACAGCACCGCGCCGGTCCCCACGATCACCCCTTCGGCCACTTCCGAACGCGCGCCGATGAAGCAATTGTCCTCGATCACCACCGGGTTGGCCTGCAACGGCTCGAGCACGCCGCCGATCCCCGTCCCGCCCGAAATATGCACGTTGCTGCCGATTTGCGCGCAGCTGCCGACTGTGGCCCAGGTGTCGATCATGCTGCCTTCGCCGATATAGGCGCCGATGTTGACGAAGCTGGGCATCAGCACCACGCCCTTGGCGATATAGGCGCCGCGGCGCGCTACCGCGCCGGGCACGACGCGGAAACCGGCTTCGCGGAACCGGCTCTCGCCCCAGCCTTCGAATTTGGACGGCACCTTGTCGAACGCCTGCGAGCCGCCCGAACCGCCGGGAATCACCGTGTTGTCGTTGAGCCGGAAGGAAAGCAGCACGGCCTTTTTGAGCCATTGGTTGACCTTCCAGCCGCCGCTGCCGTCCGGCTCGGCGACGCGGGCGCTGCCACTGTCGAGCAGCATCAGCGCCTCCTCGACCGGTTTGCGGATATCGCTGCTCGCGTGGGTCACGCTTTCGCGGGCATCCCAAGCGGCTTCGATCGCGGTTTCGAGGGCGGACATGCGGCTGGCTCCATCGGCTGATATAGGGCGGCTGCGCCTATCGCCTGCGCAGGCGCAGGACAAGCACCGATGCGCTGCCTTCCGCTCCGCTCGTTATATTCCGGATAAGCCGCTGTAGGCGTGCCAGACAAAAATCCGGAGAGCGGTCGGCGCGCGCCGCCTTGCCTGGATTATTTGGCCAGCGGCGCGGCCGCCGCGGCATTGTCGGGCAGGCCACCCAGTTGGCTTACCAGCTTGGTATAGGCGTCAAGATAGGCCAGCACGATGATCTGGCCGATCGCGGTATCCTGATAGCCGCCGCCAGCGGCACCGGCCAAGGTGCCGCCGAACAAGCCGCCTCCGCCGCCGCCGAAGCTGACGTCGGACTTGCGGGAATAGCCTTCGACCAGCGCCGTTTCTTCGGTCGTGCGGGCATCGACCACGGAGAGCGTGACATTGGCCTCGCCCTTCTTGACGTTGATCCCCCCGGCGATTGCGCCGGCCGCGCGGCCGAAGCCGCCGAACAGACCACCGATCCCGCCAAGGACCGCGCCGGCCCCGCCGCCGCCCGAATTGCGGTTGGCGGTGACGATGTTGGGTTCGAGGAAATAATCGGCGGTGCGCACCTGGCGCTTGCCGACATTCGAGCCGGACTGCAGCTCACCGTTGTCGGCCAGCGCCCGTTCCATCGCCCGGCTCTGCATTGAGCGGCCGCGATTGACCAGACTGAAGCAGCCGGACTGCTGGACGAAGACCTTGAGGATCGCCTCGGGACTGCCGAGATTATACTCCCGCCACCACTGGGTCTCCGGCTCGACGATCGCGATCGCGCCGAGGTTGCGCGTGCAGCGCGGGATTTCCCGCGTACCGCGCGCCTGCGACTGCCGGCCAGACGAGCCGCGATCCGCCGCGAGCGCCGGCGAAACCGCAAGAACAACCGCGAGTGCAGCCATGCTGCCGAACAGCTTTTTCATCGAATTCCCCTTTCAGCCCGTAATGCCGTTCACAGCGAATCGCGCGAAATCCGGCACAGGCGCTGACTGCGCATTCTAAGCCCTAGTTTTTCCCAGCACAATTAGCGAATTGCGACACGGTGACCGGAAATGGCGCAAAGGCTCAGGCGGCCGCCATGTTGTCGATCAGCCGCGCCTTGCCAATGCGGGCAGCGACGAGCAGCCGGGCCGGGTCGCTGCCGCGCGCAGATAACGGGGCAAGCGTTTCGGCATCGCAGAGCTGGGCATAATCGACCGCGGCGAACCCGGCGGCGAGAAGGGCCTGGCTCAATCGTTCGAGACTTTGGGCAACCTCTTCACCTGCGCCGATAGCGGCAATCGCGTCGAGCATCGTGCGCGGCAGGGCGGCGGCGCGGGCGCGCTCGTCCGGGGTCAGATAGGCGTTGCGCGAGCTCATCGCGAGGCCGTCGGCTTCGCGCAGGGTAGGGACGCCGAGGATATCGCCGACCTGCGGGCGGGTCAGGTCGAGATCGCGGGCCATGCGGCGGATTACCGCGAGTTGTTGCCAGTCCTTCTCGCCGAACAGGGCGATATCGGGTAGCACCTGATTGAACAGCTTGCATACCACTGTCGCCACGCCGTCAAAATGGCCGGGCCGCGCGGCGCCGCACAATCCCTCGCTGACGCCGGATACGGAGATATTGGTGGCATGGCCGGCCGGATACATTTCCGCGACCTCCGGCGCCCAGACCAGCGACACGCCCTCGCCGCGCAGCAGGTCGAGGTCGCGTTCCCGCGGGCGCGGGTAGGCGGCAAGGTCCTCGCCTGCGCCGAACTGGCGGGGATTGACGAAGATCGAGACCGCGACATGGGCAGCGCGCGCCCTGGCCTCGCGTACCAGCGTCAGATGGCCGTCATGCAGCGCGCCCATGGTCGGCACCAGCGCCAGGGCTCCGTCGCGTTTCAGCGCGTCTACCGCACTGCGCAGTGGATCAAGCCGTTCGATAATTTGCATGGCACCCGCCCCTTCGATAAGACCCTGCCACCGGTCAGCTCTGCCTGCTTAGCGCCAGGACGGGCGAATCGACAACCCTTTGAGAAAGCGATCCCCTGCCCAGTGGCC
Organism: Novosphingobium sp.; assembly: GCA_031368085.1. Taxonomy (GTDB): domain Bacteria; phylum Pseudomonadota; class Alphaproteobacteria; order Sphingomonadales; family Sphingomonadaceae; genus Novosphingobium. Next base: position 17,859 of record JANLQW010000091.1, read on the forward strand.
CCGCATCGCATTGTATTCGCCAACGAAAAGGGCGGCACCGGTAAATCGACCACGGCCGTCCACGTTGCCATCGCGCTTGCCTATCAGGGCGCGAAGGTGGCGGCGATCGACCTCGACCCGCGCCAGCGCACGCTGCACCGCTATCTGGAGAACCGCACCGAAACTGAGCGGCGGCGCGGCGTCAGCCTGCCGGGCGCTCAATTTGCCGTGTTCGAAGGCGATTCAATCGAGGCGCTCGATGCCGTGACAGCTGGACTCGGCGAAGGCATGGACTTCCTGGTGTTCGACACCCCCGGCCGCGACGATCCCTTCGCCCGCCACGCCGCCACCAGCGCCGATACGCTGGTGACGCCGCT
>JANLQW010000293.1:0-3828 GCA_031368085.1 Novosphingobium sp.
AGCTCGGAAAAGGATATGCCGTAAGTCGCCATCTTCGAGGCGTCGGGCTGCACCACAAACTGCTTTTCGTAGCCTCCGATGCTGTCGATCCCGGCAATGCCCGAAACCGTCTTCAACTGCGGACGGATCACCCAGTCCTGCACCGTTCTGAGATAGCCGAGCTTGGCAACATCGTCGGTCAGTATTTCGCCGGACGGAGTCATGAACGACCCGTCGGGTTGCGGACCGGGTTTGCCGCCAATCACAGGCGCGGCTTTGCTGCCGGGTTTTGCGAAATCGACCACATACATCAGCACTTCGCCAAGGCCGGTCGATACCGGCCCCATTTGCGGTTCAGCGTCCGCTGGTAATGCCCCCTTGGCCTGATTGAGCCGCTCGGCCACCTGCTGGCGGGCAAAGTAGAGATCAGTGTGGTCCTCGAACACGACCGTGACCTGGCTGAAACCGTTGCGCGAAATCGAGCGCGAGCTTTCGAGGCCCGGAATCCCGGCCATCGCGGTCTCGATCGGAAATGTGACCAGGCGTTCGATGTCGAGCGGCCCCAGATTGGGTTCCACGGTGTTGATCTGAACCTGCTTGTTGGTGATGTCCGGTACGGCATCGATCGGCAGTTTCAGAAGCTGCGTCAGGCCGTAAGCGGATATGATGAGCGTGAGGATGACCACGCCCCAGCGAAAGCGGATCGCCGCGTCGATAAGTCTTTCGATCATCTCAGTGCTCCGCCTCGCCCTTGCCGATTTCGGCTTTGAGAAGGAACGCGCCTTTGGTCGCGACGCCAGTGCCGGGTTTCAAACCATCGACGATCTCGATCCTGCCGCCACCGCGCTGACCTATGACCACTGTGGTTGCCTGAAAGCCTTTGGCCGTCTGCACGAACACTACTTGGCGGCCTTCAACTGTCTGTACCGCTTCGTCAGGAAGGCTTATGGTCGAGGAAGAGGCTCCACCTGCTGGCGTGATACGCACCCGCAGCCCTTGGCCGGGAGTCAATTGGCCCACGCCTTCGGGGGTCAAAATGATGGTCGCTGTCTTGCTCGCGGGATCAAGGCTCGGGGTCGCCGATCGGACTGTAGCCGTCACCGTTTCACCGCCGAGCAGCTCGATTACAGCGCGGTCTCCCGCCCGAATACGGCGGGCGTCTGCTGGCAATACCGATGCGTTGATCTGGATCTTGCGCGGGTCGGCCACGCGAAACAGCTCTGCACCTGCGGTAACATAGCTGCCCAGCGTCGCATCGGATTTGGTGATCCGGCCCGAAATCAGGCTTGTGACCGCCAGAAAGCGTCCGTCGCCGGAAATCTTTGCAGCCCCCGCAGCTGACCGGGTGCGGCGTACCTCGGCTTCGGCTTCGGCCAGCACGGCTTGCGCGGCCTCCAGGTCCTGACGGGCGGTCACTTTGGCATCGAACAGGCGCTTTTCGCGGGCATAGGCCGAACGTGCAGCTATGGCGCGCGCATTGGCGGTGCTGCGTTCGGCCGCAATCGTCGAAGCGTCGCGGCTTTCGAGATAGGCAATCGCTTCACCGGCTGCGACACTATCGCCGAGCCGCTTGGTGATCCGGGTAATCGCTCCGTCGGCGCGGGCGGTGAGAACCGCTTCACCGTCCGGTGCGGCCGCGACCACGCCCTGGGCGATAATTTCGGAACCAAGCCCACCAGCCTGAGTGACCTCGGTTACAATGCCCGCTGCCTTGGCGCGGGCGACATCCATTTCGATCAAGCCCTCGACGTGTCCTTTTTCCTTTCCTGCCTCCTCGCCCTTGGCTTCGGTCAGGACGGCTTCGGATGGGGCAACCATGGTGCGTCCGACCAAGATACCGCCGCCGCCGACCACCAGCAGGGCAATTGCGGCTCCTGCGAGCAGGCGCTTTCGATCAGATATATTTTCAATGTTCATGGCGATGTCCTTCACTGCGCGTTGGCGCGGATAAGCGCGGCAAGCGCACGGGCGCGATCGAGGCGGGCCTCGATCAGCGCAGTTCTGGCGGAGGTGAGCGCGGCTTGCGCGTCGATCAGTTCGAGCAGGCTGAACCTGCCCGCACTGTATCCGATTTTGGCGAGCCGAACCGCTTCTTCGGCCTGCGTCAGCGATGGCCCGGACAGCACATCGACCCGCGCATTGGCAGCCCCGAGCAACATCCGCGCGTCATGTTGCGCCCGGCGGGCAGTAAGCCGGGTCTGGGTAAGTGCGGCTTCGCCAGCGAGTGCATCAGACTGTGCTGCTTCGATCCCCCCGCGATTGCGGTTGCGCACTGGTAGCGGGATCGACAAACCCGCGACAAAGGCCGTTTCGCGGCCGTCATTGATGCGCCGGACGCCGCCGCTGGCGGTGACATCGGGGACGGCATCTGCACGCGCCACACGGATACGCGCTTGAGAGGCATCGCGCTGGGCAGCGGCAAGCTGCTCATCGAGAGACGGTGTCTCGGGTGGTAACGCGCCGGGAACCGTCTCATCGTCCCAGGCCGGTGCTGACAGTTCAGGATCGTTGCTCCCGATCAGGTCGGCAAGCAGGCGGCGAGCGGCAAGCAAATCGCCAAAGGCACGCGCTTCTTCGGCCTGCGCTTCCGCTAGCAGTGCCTCGGCACGGAGCTGGCGTAATGGCGGATCGCGCCCGACTTCGACCAGCAGCTTCGCCGTGCGCGCCAGTTCGCGGGCTTGCCCCACGTTCTCGCGCGCCAGCACAGCGCGGTCCTCGGCGGCGCGCAGGTCGGCATGGGCAATGCGAATGTCACGCGCAAGATCGGCTTGGGCAGCGCGGAAGGCTAGGAATGCAATATCGCGTTCGGACGAGGCGACAGCGACGCGCGCGCTGCGCTTGCCGCCCCGTTCGATCCGCTGGCTCAGCGCAAGCGTTGTCTCGGTGCTGCGCAACCCCTGGAATGCGCCGGTTCCGGCGAAGTTTTCAACCTCAAGGCTGAGTTCAGGGTTGGGCGAGGCGCCGGCCTGCCTGGCCCGCGCTTCGGCGGCGTCGGCTTTGGCCTTCGCTTCCGCAACGCGCGGCGATTGTTCCGCTCCTTGGGCGAGCGCCTGCGCCAGACTCACAGGTTCGGCATAGGCCGCCCCGCTGCTGGCGATCAGCGCGCCCGCCAGCAAGGCGGCGCGCAATTTTCCTGTCATGTCGATTATGCTCCTGAACCATTGTCGATCGTGCGCGGGACCAGGACGGTCCTGCGCAGCGTCACAGGTTCAGGCTGTGGGTGGTTCGGTCGGCGGTGCCTGCGCGTAGGAGGCGAGGGTCCGGCTGACTGCCGGATGGAGCAAGCCCTCATGCATCGCGGGAGCCGCAAGGATGGCTGGCGCGATCACTTCAAGCGAGATTGTGCAGTGATGGTCAGACACGACTAGCCCCGGGACATCGGGAGCCTTTTGAACCGGATCGAACGCCGAGGCCGATGTGGATTCATGGATGATGAGAACTTCACCGGCATGGCCAACGCCGACTATCTGCGCATGCACGGTCGCCGGCGATAGGAGAACGCCGAACAGGATGCACATCAGCATCAGAAAGGAGAGAAGTCGTTCCCGCACGGAGAAGCGCCTAGCAGCGCCGCAATTATTCAGCAATCGCAACTTTTTTGCCAAGATTATTGATTTAGTTCGAATTATTGACGAACCAGTCTGAGGCCGTTGCCAACTACCAGAAGGCTAGCCCCCATATCGGCGAATACGGCCATCCACATCGTTCCATACCCGACCATGGTCAGCCCCAGAAAAACGGCCTTGATGCCGAGTGCCAACGAGATATTTTGGATCAGCATATCCGGGTCTTGCGCGACAGCCGCACGAAACGGGCTATCTTGTTGAGATCATCGTCCATCAAGGCAAC
>JANLQW010000138.1:0-5961 GCA_031368085.1 Novosphingobium sp.
CTTGCCGACATTGTCGGCGACCGCATCGCCGAACATGGCGCGGATGTTTTCCTGCATGTTCTGGAAGCCGGTCGCGAGCACGACGACGTCGCACGGCACGGTGGCGCCATCCTTCATCTGCAGTCCATCGGCAACGAACCCGACGCTATCCTCCAGCTGGAGAATGGCGATGGTGCCGTCAGCGATATATTTTGAACAGCCCACGTCGATGTAATAGCCCCCCCCGCCTCGCATATACATCATCTGAAAGCCGGTTTCGTCAGGGCCGAAAAAGGTCTTGAAACCCCGCGCATTCAGGCCCTGCAGCAAGTCTTGATCGAGCTCCGCCGCCTTTCGTGTGATCCACCGATAGGATTCCGTCAGGAGTGGAAATGGCGTGGCCGCAGCGAGCAGATCGACATCCTCGGTCGATTGCCCCTCACCATAAATGGCGTAGACCATCTCTGCGCCTGGTTTAAGGCTGATGACGCAGGTCGGACCGCGTTGCAGCATGGAAACCGATTTGGCGCCCTTGACTACCAGATCTTGCGCAATGTCATGACCGCTGTTGCCGGTGCCCACGACAATCGCGGTCTTTCCTGCATAAATCTCGCCGCCCTCGAACTCGCTGGAATGCACCACCGCGCCCTTGAACTGCGAAAGCCCCGCCAGCGGGGGGCGATTCGGGATGCTGCCGCTTACGCCGCTCGCCACCACGATATGCCGACAATGCTTCTGCACCACCGACCCGTCCGGCAGCCGCATATCCACCGTCCATCGGTGCTCCGCATCGCAATAGGACGCGCCGCACATCTCGGTGGATGTCCAGATATCCAGTTCCATGCACTCGGCATAAACCTCGAGCCAGAGCGCAAGCTGATCCTTCGACAGCCACACCGGCCAGGTTTTCGGGAAAGGCAGGTACGGCAGGTGGTTAGCCGTGATCCCGTTATGCAGCGTTAGCGAGCTATAGCGATTACGCCAGACATCACCAACGCGCGGCTGCTTCTCAACCACCAGCACGTCGACGCCCAGTTGCCGCAGACGCGCGGCAGCGGTCAAGCCCGAATGGCCCGCCCCGACGACGATGACTTCCGGCTCACGGCCAGAGAAGTCTCTCCGCTCTTCGCGATCCTCGAGCCAGTTGCGTCCATGGACGTTCATTGCATAATCATCGCCTGTCGGGCGGCGCTTGCCGATATTCTCCTCGAACCCGCGCAGTTCTTGAAGAGTGGTGAGCAGTATCCAGGCGGCTGGACCCTGATCGGTCGCAAGCAGGCGGACGAAAGCCGTTGCTTGCCCGACGTTGGTGTCGAAGTCGAAATAGCCCTCAACAACCTCCCGACTTGCCCGGCGCTGTGAGGATGGTGCTGGCCGTGAATCGGCTGACCGGATGTTGCGCGGCCGCATCCGGCCAAGAACCCGATCGAGACTTTCGGCGATCTCTTCCCGACCGGAAAAGGTCTTGTGTTCCCAGGTGAGAGCCAGAAGATCCTTCCAGTGTCCGTCGCTTGCGAACAGCTCCGCTGCCGCCTTGGCGTCGCCAGCATCAAGACAAGCCGCAAGCTGGCCCAGCCAGCCTGCAAAAAACGCCGCTGGATCGGCTATTGCGGAAGCTTTAGCGCGGGTCATCAAGCCTCTTTCCTTCGGCAAGCGCATCGGTTCTGTTGGATAAACCGCGTCTGCAATAAGCTTACCTCAATGTCAACGGCGGTGTTGACATTGAAGGCGAGTGTTTGGGAGGCCATGGTCGTCGCCAGCCTGGGCAGACGAACGCCCCCTGCCCGGCATCGTTCGGCGAGCGTGCGCTGACCTACTGCCTTAGGCAATGCTTGATGACAGGCGATCGACAGCCGCAATGTAGTCTTCCATGAATTCACGGACGGTTTCGCGCGTCGAAATCGTTGAATTCATCATGCCGACGCCCTGGCCGACGAAATAGCTCGCCAATTCTTTCGCGCCGCCGTGACCGCCGTTGGCCAGCTTCAGGATCTTGCTCATGGCAGTATCCGACACCACCGACTGCATTGGCATCGGGAGTGGCTTTGGCGCGCCTTCGGCTTCCCAGGCGTCAGTCCAGTCCGACCGCAACTGTCGGCAGAATTTACCGGTGCGCGATTTTGACCGGATCGTGTCGCTGGCGGTCGCGGTCAGCATCTTTTCCTTGACCGCCGGGCTCGTCTCGGCCTCCGGTGTGGTCAACCACACCGAACCGGTCCAAGCGCCCGCAGCGCCCATCGCGACGGCCGCCGCCATCTGTTCGCCTGTCACGATGCCGCCCGCTGCCAACACCGGGGTCTTGATACCTGCGGCGCGCAGGGCGCGGATCACCGTCGGCACAAGGACCATGGTTCCGATCTCGCCGCAATGGCCTCCTGCCTCGGTGCCGGCCGCAATGATAATGTCCACGCCCGCTTCTGCCTGACGCAGCGCATGCTTTGCCGAACCGACCAGCGCGGCCACCGGCACGTTCATCGCCTTACTTCGCTCCAGCATATAGTCGGGAGGCGTTCCCAGCGCGTTGGCAATCAGCCTGATCGGGTGGCGGAGCGCTACATCGAGCAAACTCTGCGCACCTTCATCGCGGATGTTGCGTCCAATCTTCGAGCCGCGCGCGAAGCGGTCGTCGGTAAGATCGCTTGTGTCGATGCCATGACTCTCGAGGATCGACCGGGCGAATGCCTTGTGCTCGTCGGGCACCGACATCGCGACGTCGTTGGAGGTCACCGCTTTGCCCTTCCCCTCATAATTGTTGGGGACAATGAAATCGACGCCATAGGGCTTGCCGCCGATATGGTCGTCGATCCATTTCAGCTCAGCCTCGAAAGCCTCCGGCGAGCGTACGTCGACCGCCCCGAGGACGCCCATGCCGCCGGCCTTCGACACCTCCACCACGACATCCCGGCAGTGGGAAAAGGCAAAGAGTGGAAACTCGATACCGAGAGTTTCACAAAGCATATTCGTCAAGAGAACCTCCGACGCACGACGCCAAGATGGTATGGGAAAATGAGATGGGGATTGTCCGCTTCGCCGGTTCAGGCAATGGGCGGTAACGACCCACCAGGACTCAGGCTTCGTGCTCAGGTCCGATCATGGCCCCGACCTTCAGTACCAGCTTGTCGATATCGAACGGTTTGAGCATGACATCGGTGCCCGCCAGCGATGCGATATCTTCCAGCACAGCGTTGTCGGCATAGCCGGTGATAAACAACACTTTCAGGTCCGGCCGCAAGCAGCGGGCGGCCTCGGCGAGTTGGCGGCCGTTCATCCCGCCGGGCAGTCCGACATCGCTCACCAACAAGTCGATCGGCGCATCGCTTTCGATATGGCGCAGGGCTTCCGCGCCGTCCCCGGCTTCCGCGCAGACAAAGCCCGCGTCGCTCAGACCATCGGCAACCATCATGCGCACGAGCATTTCATCATCGACCACCAGGATCTCGCCGCTGCACGGCAGTGCCTCCTGCAAGGGATCAGGCATTGTCTCGGCGCCGCTCATGGATAAAAGCATATCATTGCCGGCCGGCGTGACGAAGTTGTTTTTTGCCAAATGGCGGCATCCGTAGGGCTGTCCGAGCCCGGCGCGTTCCTTGGTCCGACCTCACCGCCTTCGCAAAACCGCAGTTCCGGTCCACCCGCGCACAACCGGTCAGCGGGAGATGCGGCCCGGGCCCGTCTCGTCGGAAAGGCCTTGCACCAGGATAGACGCGATGCTGGCGGCCAGATCGAATTGCAGGAAGGGCTTCGCCAGGCGCGGCAGATCCGGAGCGATGCTCTCGGCGTCGGCATAGCCCGACACAAGCAGAACTGGCGTTCCAGGTCGCTTGTTACGCAGCGCGTACGCCAGATCGGCTCCGGTCATGCCCGGCATGAGGTAATCCGTAACGACCAGGGCGGGCGCCAGCCCCTTCTCAATCAGCGCCAGCGCTTCCTCGGCTGATCCTGCCTCCACTATTTGGTAACCCAGATCCGCGAGCATGTCGGCCGTGCTTGCGCGCACAAGCTGCTCGTCGTCCACGACCAGCGCCACGCCGGCAGCTTTGCCATTGCCGATAGAAGCGGCGTTCGGTCCGACCGTCTCAACCGGCTGGTCGGTAGCTGGCAACCAAAGCTCGACATTGGTGCCGAGCCCCACCGAGCTGGACACGAGCAGACCGCCGCCAAGTTGCGTCGCAAGTCCGTGGACCATGGACAGCCCCAGCCCCGTGCCTTTGCCCACGCCCTTCGTGGAGAAGAAGGGTTCGATGGCGCGAGCTCGCGTGGCCTCATCCATTCCCATGCCGGTGTCAGCCATCGATATCCGGATATAATTGCCGCTAATGAGTTTGGACCGATGATCGGCGTCAATGAACTCGGCTTCGGCAGTTATGCGCAGGGTGCCGCCCTCGGGCATGGCATCCCGGGCATTTACGCTCAAATTCAGGATCGCCATTTCGAGCTGGTTGGCGTCAGCCATCGCCACCAGCGGCTCGGATCGAATTTCGACCGCCACCGTTATCTGCGGCCCGATCGTGCTGGTCACCAGGTCGCCCATTCCCTTCACCAGAGCGCTCACGTCGACCGGTTCTGTCTGCAGCGCTTGCTGCCGTGCGAAGGCGAGCAGGCGTTGGACGAGGATCCTTGCGCGGTCAGCTGACTGCAGCGCCCCCGCAATGAGCCGCTGGTCGCGCGGGCCGCCGATGCCCCGCCGCTGCAAAATGTCGAGGCCGCCAATGATGGGGGTGAGGAGATTATTGAAATCATGCGCCACCCCCCCCGTGAGCTGACCCATGCTTTCGAGTTTCCGGCTCTGACGCAGCGCATCCTCGGCCCGCGCAAGCGCCTCCGCCTGCTGTTTTTCGGCGGTGACGTCGCGCCCCGTCGCATAGATTTTTCTGCCCTCGGGCACTGCCAACCATGAGAACCAACGCAATTCCCCGCCCTTTGTAGGATAGCGGTTTTCGAAACGCCGCAACGGAATACCGAGCTTCGCCTCCTCAAAGGCTTCGACACTCTGGCCAATATCCTCGGGATGGACGAAATCCGCAAAGGTGCGGCCTACGATCTCGTTCGCCGTCCAGCCGAGCGTCGCGGTCCACGCCGGGTTGACCTCTTCAAACCCGCCGTCACTCAGGTTGATGACGGCAAAGAGATCCGGGCTTTGCTCCCACATGCGGCCGCGTTCTTGAGATCGCACGATAACCTGCCGCTCAAGGTCGACGTTGAGGGCAACCAGCGCGGCTTCGGCTTCATGCTCAGCGGTGCGGTCACGGAACATCTTGAGATAACCGCCGCCGTCCTGATCGAGGCGCATCATCAGCCCGGACCCCCAGAAGCGCGAGTCGTCCTTGCGCACGTGCCAACGCTCATTGACGGCCCGCCCGTCGCTCTGTGCACGATTCATCTCGTGGTCGGGCATGCCGGCTTCTTGATCCTCCGGCGTGAAAAACATTGCGCCCGGCCGGCCTATCGCCTCCGCCTCCGCGTAGCCGAGCAGGCGCTCGCAACCGCTGTTCCAGGATACGATTTTCCCGTGCTTGTCGAGCGTCACTATGGCGAAGTCCTCGGCGCCCTCGACAATATGGCGGTACCGCTCCTCGCTCTCGTGCAGCGCCGCCTCGGACTGCTTGCGTGCCGTAACATCGGTGAAAAACACTGCGATGGTGCGCTCGGCCGGGTCTCCGATGCGGTAGGCGTAGACCGACCACCATCGGCCAAGCGTCGAGGAGCTGGCCTCGAACTGCGCCGGCTCGCCCGTCAGCGCTACGCGGCCGTAGTTATCGAACCAAAGCTGGCCCTCGTCGGGCGCGATGCTGCGCATCCACTTCCCCACTGCGTCCTTGATACCGGTTAGCGATTCGAAGGACCGGCTGACCTCCAAAAATTGATAGTCTGTGGGGTTATCCTGCGAATCGAAAGCCAACTTGATGACGCAGAAGCTCTGGTCGATGGCGTTGAAGAGGCCGAGGTAGCGCTCTTCGCTTTGGCGCAACCCGGCTTCGGCAT
>JANLQW010000158.1:0-8027 GCA_031368085.1 Novosphingobium sp.
CGGCCAGGAAGTGCAGCACCTCCTGGCGGTAGGCGTAGAAATCCGGGTGCTTCAGCAGCGCCTTGCGGTCGCGCGGGCGGGGCAGATCGACTTTGAGCACCTTGCCGATGGTCGCGTTGGGACCGTTGGTCATCATCACCACCCGGTCGGCGAGCAGGATCGCTTCATCGACGTCGTGGGTGACCATGATCGCGGTGACATGGGTACGGTTCCACACTTCGACCAGCACGTCCTGCAGATCCCAGCGAGTCAGGCTGTCGAGCATGCCGAACGGCTCGTCGAGCAGCAGCAGCCGGGGGCTGAGCGCAAAGGCGCGGGCGATGCCCACGCGCTGACGCATGCCGTTCGACATTTCGGCGGCGAGCTTGTCTTTGGCGTCCGCCAGACCGACCCGGTCGAGGTAATAGTCGATGATCTCGCGGCGGTCGGCCCTGACGGCATGCGGATAGACTCGCTCGACGCCGAGCGCGACATTCTGCCGCGCGCTGAGCCAGGGCATCAGACTGGGCGCCTGGAACACCACTGCCTTGTCGGGGCCGGCCATATCGATCTCGCGGTTGTCGAGCACGACGGCCCCGTGCGAGATGGCGTTGAGCCCGGCCGCCATGGTCAGCACGGTGGATTTGCCGCAGCCGGAATGGCCGATCAGCGAAACGAATTCGCCCTTGTCCATCAGCAGGTTGAAATCCTGGACGACGGTTAGCGGGCCCTTAGGTGTGGGATAAACTTTGCTCAGTTTATAGAATTCCATGTAGCGGCGCTCAGGCCCGCCCTTCGCTGCATCGCGGTAGGCTTTGGGCGGCGGGGCAAGATCGAGCGGCGTGACATTGGGCAGCCGGCTATAGTCGTCGGTTGTGCGCAACTGCCCCTCGACCAGCGAGCCGAGGTAGCCGACGATCTCGCGGCGCAGGTTCTGAAAGGCACTGCTGTCATTCATCGCTTCGCGGTCGCGCGGGCGCGGCAGATCGACCATGAAGATTTGGCCTATCCGCGCAGACGGCGCCGGGGTCAGCACCGCGATCCGGTCGGCGAGTAGCAGCGCCTCATCGACATCGTTGGTGACCAGCAGAATGGTGCGCTTTTCCTCCTTGCGGATGCGTTCGATCTCGTCTTGCAGCTTGGCCCGGGTGAGCGCGTCGAGCGCCGAGAGCGGCTCGTCCATCAGCAGGATTTCCGGCTCCATGGCCAGCGCCCGGGCCACCGCGACGCGCTGGCGCATGCCGCCGGAAAGCTGGGCGGGCTTGCGGTCCATGGCGTGGCCAAGGCCGACCAGCGCGACCTTCTGGCGGACCAGCGCCTGGCGCTCGGCCGGGCTGCGGTCGGTGTGGATGGCATCGACGGCGAGCGCGACATTCTGTTCGACACTGAGCCACGGGAACAACGAGTAGGATTGGAATACCAGGCCCCGGTCCTTGCCCGGTCCGTCAATTAACTTGCCTTTAAGGCGGATCTCGCCGGCATCGGGGCGGACCAGCCCGGCGATGGCGGCGATCAGCGTGCTCTTGCCGGCACCAGAGAAGCCGAGGATGGCGACGAATTCGCCTTCCTCCACTTCGAGGTCGATGCCCGCCAGCACTTCGGTGACCTTGCCGGACTGGCCCGTGAAGCGCTTGGTTACACCGCTCAAGATGAGGACTGGGTCTGCCGCGCTCATAGCGTGTGGTTCCGGCTGGCAAGGGCTTGCAACGCCATCATGATCCGATCGAGCAAGAAGCCGATGAGACCGATCACCACAACGGCGACCATGATCCGCGCCAGCGACTTCTCGTTGCCGTTCTGGAACTCGTCCCACACGAATTTGCCAAGACCGGGGTTCTGGGCGAGCATTTCCGCCGCGATCAGCACCATCCAGCCGGTGCCGAGCGACAGGCGCATGCCGGTGAAGATGTATGGCAAAGAAGACGGCAAGACGAGCCGCCTGAGCCGGGCGAACCAGCCAAGCCGCAGCACCCGGCCGACATTGATGAGGTCCTTGTCGATCGAAGCAGTGCCGACCGCGGTGTTGATCAGCGTCGGCCACAGCGAGCAGAGCATTACCACCACAGCCGAGATGACGAAGCTCTTCGCCAGCGTCGGATCGTCGCTTGTGATCGAGGCGGATACCACCATGGTGACGATCGGCAGCCAGGCGAGCGGGCTGACCGGCCGCATGACCTGGATCAGCGGGTTGATCGCCGCGTTGACCCGCTTCGACATGCCCGCGACCAGGCCGATCGGCACCGCCAGCAGCGTGGCCATGACGAAGCCCATGGCGACGGTCTGCAGCGAGGTGACGATCTGGTCGATGAAGGTTGGCGGGCCGGTGTAGGTCGAACCCGCCGCGACAGCTTCCGCTGCCGCCGCGCTAGCGGCGTCATATTCGACCATCAGCCCCTTGAACGCATCCCACACCTCGCCCGGGCCCGGCAGGGTGCCGAGCGAGGTCTTGACCAGCGGTGCCAGCAGTGCCCACAGGCCGAGGAAGCCGAGGATACCGACGGCCGGCGGCCAGGTCGAATCGAACAGCTCCCGCCCTGAAGGGAGCGTCAATTTCGCAGAAATCAGTTCGCGCAGGCGCCTCCCACCACTGGGCGGCGCTGCCGCTTCGCTCGCCGCGACCGCTTCGGCGGGCGGCGCGACCTCGGCGGTCATCGAGAAATCGACTGTCCTGAGCGGAGCGGCGGTCATCGGTTATGTCCTTACTTCACACCAGCGGGAGTGACGGTCTGGCCTGGCTTCAGCCCGATCGCGAAGCTGGCGGCATAGGCGGCGGGCTTGGTCGCATCGAAAGCCGCACCGTCGATCGCCTTGCGGGAATAGACGCGAAAGCCGTCGCTGGCGGGGAAGGCGGCAGCGTCGGCCTTGCCGTCGGCAACCAGCGACTGGGCCGCTGCATTGTAGAGGTCTGGCCGGTAGGCGGCCCTGGCGGTGTCGAGATACCACTGGTCGGGCTTGGCCTCGGCGATCTGACCCCAGCGGCGCATTTGCGTCAGGAACCAGATGGCGTCCGAATAGAACGGATAGCTCGCTTGCTGGTCGAAAAACAGGTTGAATTCCGGCGTATCGCGGGTGTCGCCCGCGCCGAAGGTGAACTTGCCGGTCATCGAGGCCATCAGCACTTTCTCGTCCGCCCCGACATATTGCGGCATAGCGAGGATCTTGACCGCCTCCGCCCGGTTCTTGCCGCCCTCGGCATCAAGCCACATCGACGCGCGGATTAGGGCGCGTAGCAAGGCCTGCACGGTCTTGGGGTTCTTAGTGGCAAAATCCTCGGTCAGCCCGAAGACCTTGTCGCCAGTGGTGCCCGCGATGTCCGGATCGACGATGATCGGCACGCCGATCTTCTTGGCAACCGAGGCCTGGTTCCATGGCTCGCCGACAGAGTAGCCCTCAATGGTGCCGGCTTCCAGTGTTGCCGGCATCTGCGGCGGCGGCGTGACGGACAACTGAACCTCGGCGCCGGTAGTGCCGGCGGTGTCGCCGGGCAAATAATAGCCGGGATTGAGTCCGCCCGCAGCCAGCCAATAACGCAGCACGTAATTATGTGTGGAGACCGGGAAGACCATGCCCATCTTGAACGGCTTGCCCTCAGACTTGAACTCGGCAACGACCGGCTTTAGCGCGGCGGCCGATACCGGATGCAACGCCTTGCCATCCGCGCCCTTGGGCAGACTTGGCGCGATCATGTCATAGACCCGGTTGGAGATCGTCACGCCCTTACCGTTGAGATCGAGCGACATCGGCGTGATAACCTTGACCTTCGATCCGATCCCTGCGGCCGAGGCGATCGGAAGGCCGGCCAGCATATGCGCGCCGTCAAGCTGGCTGCCGGTGACGCCGTCGAGCAGCACCTTCCAGTTGGCCTGCGGCTCCAGCGTGACGTTGAGGCCTTCTTCGGCAAAGAAGCCCTTTTCTTTTGCGATGGCGAGCGGGGCCATGTCGGTCAGCTTGATGAACCCGAGCTTCAGGTTGGATTTCTCGATCCCCTTCGCCGCTGCCACCTTAGCCACTGCGTCGCCGTTGCCGGCCGGCGCATCGCTTGAACCGCACCCGGCCACCGCGCCGCTCAGCAGCAGCGCTGCCACGAAACCCCGTCTATCGAACCGAAAACCCCCGAGTTTGCTCATTGCGTTTTATCCTGTTCGGCGCAGACAACACAAAAAAGCCGCCTCGACTTGGCCCCGGAGGGGTCCAGTTCGGGCGGCGACGTTGCCACGCAATGTTACTGTTCAGCGGAGAACGCTTTGCCGCCCCTCTTTGGACTGCGCCTGCTCCGCTGGCTGTTGTCTAACCGGTTCCCCGGGGGCGGGTAAAGCTTTATTTTGCAGTGCAACAAAAAAGATCCGGTCAGGGCAGCTGGGCCAGGTAACCCGGCAAATCGGCGGGATCGAAAACGCCGCCGTCGAAAAAAAGGTTTTTTTCCAATACCATGGTCCCCTGCTGGGTACCTACCCCAGTAGGTGCCGCGATGCTCCCTTCAACTTTGGAACTCGCGCCGGGCAGCGGCTCACCGGTGCCGATGAGTGCACTGCGGTAGACATCCGGTCGGAAAACTCGCGCGGCCCTGGCGGCGTCGGCGGAGTCGAACACCAGCCCATCCCACCGCACCATCTGGGTGTAGAGCCATTCCGCCTGACTAACCCAGGGAAAGTTCGCCGCCTCGCGGTATTGGAACATAAAATCTGGAAAGTGCACAGCCCGTCCGCCTCGTTTAAGCGGCAGCCGGTCGGAGATGGCGTGGCGGATCAGCGTCGGTGAGGCATCGAGATATTCGGCCCGGGCGAGGATTGTGGCATTAGTCTCCCAGTTTTCCGGATCGACGAAGTGGCGCCCGGTCTTGACCAGCGCCCGAATCAGCGCCTCGATCTCCCCACGCCGCGCATCCATTACGCCCTCGCGCAGCGCCAGCACTTTTTCCACGCCCCGCCGCCAGATCTGCGCGGTGAACAGCACAATCTGTCCTGCGCCGCTCGCCACCGCGACGCTGCCCCACGGCTCGCCGACGCAGATCGCATCGACTTCGCCGGCTTTGAGCGCATCGGCGCAGAACGGTGGCGCTACGGTCGTAATCTCGACGTCGTGATCTGGCCGCATCCCGCAGGCCGCGAGCCAGTAGCGCAGCATGTAGTTGTGGCTGGAAAAGCGGTGAACGACGCCGAAGCGCAGAGTTTCGCCCCGCGCCCTGCGCTCCTGCGCGATCCTGCGCAAAGCGCTGCCGACCTCGGTTGGATTGCCGAGGCCGCCCGCCGGCACAACCAGCGCGGCAAGGTCAGGACGCATGGTGATGGCATTGCCGTTGAGCCCCAGCACGAAAGGCACTGACAACGGCTGGGCAGGGCGGGCGCGGCCCAGCGTCGTCGCGATCGCCAGCGGCGCGACCATATGCGCGGCGTCGCTGTGGCCGTAGAGCAGCCGGTCGAGCACGGTGGCCCAGCTCATGTCCTTGACCAGCCGCAGCGACAGTCCCTCCGCCTCGGCAAAGCCGTGCTCGCGCGCGAGGATCGGCAGGCAGGCGTCGACCAGCGGCAGGAACCCGATTGTCAGTTCGCGGCTCATCGCGGCTTGTCCATCTTGCGGCCTCCCAGCAATTCCTGCGCAGTGATGAGCGCTTCTGCGATCTCGGCGATGCGGCGTCCCTGATTCATCGCCGTGCGGCGCAGTTCGGCATAGGCCGCAGGCTCCGCCAGCCCCCTGCTATCCATCAGGATGCGCTTGGCCTTGTCGATGGCATCGCGCTCGGCCAACTTGCCGCGAGCCTGGTCGAGGTCCGATTGCAGCCTGGCAAAGGCATTGAAACGGCGCACCGCGAGATCGAGCAAAGGCCGGATGCGCTGCGGCGCCAGCCCATCGACAACATAGGCAGAAACGCCGGCATCGACCGAAGCGGCGATGGATTCCTCGTCGGATTCGTCGACGAACATGGCGATCGGCCGCGCCAGCGCGCGGCTGACGGCAAAATATTCCTCCAGCACGTCGCGTGAGGGATTGCCGAGGTCGATCAAGACGATGTCGGGCGCGATTTCGCCGATCCTGACGACCAGTCCCTTGCGTTCGGTAACGACGAATATTTCGCAATCGTCCAGCGCGGCGAGACCTTCCCGGATCACCGCGGCGCGCATTGCGCTTTCATCGATGATGGCGATACGCATACTGCATTGTGCAATGCAGCAATGCGCGATGGCAAGGGGTTTTGCTTGCCGAGAAACGGTTGCAGCTAGAATTGCACCATTTCCCATTACAGCGCGATTTGAGCGGCTTTAGCCGATTATCCTCCTAGATTTTGCCCACATTCTTGCAGCGCACTGGTCGGATCGTTTGCCGGTGCCTATATCAGCTGGTGAGGGCGACTGCAAAGGCGGGAGTTCAGCGGATGGCTGCGACAGACTTTTTTTCGGATTACATGCGAACCTATGACGAGCAACGTCAGGTCGAGATGTCGCTCGAGGACTATCTGACCGGCTGCCGCGCCGATCCTTTGATGTATGCTACCGCGCCGGAACGGCTGCTGGCGGCAATCGGTCAGCCGGAACTGGTCGATACCGCGCGGGACCAGCGGCTCGGGCGGATTTTCATGAACCGGACGATCCGGCTTTATCCGAATTTCGAGAACTTCTACGGGATGGAACAGACGATCGAGCAGATCGTCAGTTTCCTGCGCCATGCCGCCCAGGGCCTCGAAGAACGCAAGCAGATCCTCTATCTCCTCGGGCCGGTCGGCGGCGGCAAATCGTCGCTGGCCGAGCGGCTGAAGGCACTGATGGAAGTGCATCCGTTCTACGCGCTCAAGGCCGGCGACGAGGTCAGCCCGATCTTTGAAAGCCCGCTGGCGCTGTTCGATCCCGAGGTTAACGGCGCGATGATCGAGGAGCGCTTTGGCATCCCGCATCGCCGCCTCACCGGGCTCATCAGCCCGTGGTGCAGCAAGCGGCTTGATGAGTTCGGCGGCGATATTTCGCGGTTCAAGGTGGTCCGGCTGATGCCCTCGCGGATGCGCCAGATCGGTATCGCCAAGACCGAGCCGGGCGACGAAAACAACCAGGATATTTCCTCGCTGGTCGGCAAGGTCGATATCCGCAAGCTGGAAATGCTCTCGCAGAACGATCCCGATGCCTACAGCTATTCTGGCGGGCTCAACCGGGCGAACCAGGGCATTCTCGAATTTGTCGAGATGTTCAAGGCGCCGATCAAGATGCTCCACCCGCTGCTGACCGCGACCCAGGAGGGCAATTACATCGGCACCGAAAACATTGGCGCGATCCCGTTTTCCGGCATGATCATGGCCCATTCGAACGAATCGGAATGGCAGAATTTCAAGAACAACAAGAACAACGAAGCCTTCATCGACCGCATCTATGTGATCAAGGTGCCCTATTGCCTGCGGTCGAGCGAAGAACGCCAGGTCTATGAAAAGCTGCTGCGCGAATCAGACCTCTCGGCGGCCTCCTGCGCGCCGGGCACGCTCGAAATGCTGGCGCGGTTTTCGGTGCTCACGCGGCTGCGCGAGCATGAGAATTCCAACCTCTATTCGAAGATGCGGGTCTACGACGGCGAGATGCTGCGCGAAATCGATCCGCGCGCCAAGAGCATGCAGGAATACCGGGATGCAGCCGGTGTCGATGAGGGGATGAACGGCATATCAACCCGCTTCGCCTTCAAGGCGCTCTCGGCGACGTTCAATCACGACACGGTGGAGATCGCCGCCGACCCGGTCCATCTGATGTATGTGCTGGAACGCATGGTCCGTCAGGAACAGTTCCCCAATGAGACCGAGGCGCGCTATCTGGAGTTCGTCAAGGGCGACCTCGGCCCGCGCTATGCCGAATTCATCGGTAACGAGGTGCAGAAGGCGTATCTCGAATCCTATAACGATTACGGCCAGAACCTGTTCGACCGCTATGTCGCCTATGCCGATGCCTGGATCGAGGATCTCGACTTCAAGGACCCCGACACCGGACAATTGCTCCAACGCGAGATCATCGATCAGGAACTGTCAAAGACCGAAAAACCCGCTGGCATCGCCAATCCCAAGGATTTCCGCAACGAGGTGG